>JACQVG010000107.1 GCA_016209905.1 Gemmatimonadota bacterium
AGGCATCTAGTGCGGAACACCAAGGGCTTCACGCTGATCGAGCTTCTGATCGTGGTGGTGATCATCGGCATTCTGGCCGCCATCGCGATCCCGAAGTTCGCGAACACGAAGGAGAAGGCCTACGTGGCCGCCATGAAGTCCGACCTGCGCAACCTCATAACGGCGGAGGAGGGGTACTTCGCCGACAACGTGACGTACACCACCAGTCTGGGCACGGCGTACACGACGTCCACTGGCGTCACCGTCACCATCGGGGCGGCGAGCGGGACGGGTTGGAGCGCCACGGCGAGCCACAGCGCCACCTCGAAGACCTGCAGCATCTTCGCGGGCGACGCGACGATCACGGGCCAGAACGAGGGCGAGCCGAAGTGCACCTGAGGTAGCCGCGAAAGCGGGTGCGTGGGGCGGCGCGCGAGCGTCGCCCTTCGCGTCTTCGGCCGGTACCCTCCGGTGCTGAGGTCGGGCTCGGTGCGGCGTGCGCGGGACGGCGTTTGCCCCTGTCTACGGCGTGCCATAGCTTACTGTCGGGACCGCTTTCGGGATCCTCTACACCATGCGTGAGCTTGACGTACGATCGGGTGGGCGCGGCTTCACGCTGATCGAGGTCGTGATGGTGGTCGTGCTGGTCGGCGTGCTCATGTCGGTCGCGCTCCCATTCTTCCGCAACGCCACGACAAAGTCCTCGGTGCGCGGAGCGATGGAGGCCGTCGGCTCGCTGCACGCGGTCGCCAAGGCGACGTCCATCCAGCGCGGCCGCATCACGCGGCTCGTGTTGCTCCCGGCCTCGAGCCAGGCGCTCGTCGTCGCCAACGATGCGAGCGGAACCGGGGTGGACACGGTGGGCGCCGTGGAAGATCTGGCCGGGCGGTTCGGCGTATCCTTCACGACCACACGCGATACGCTGGTGTTCACGCCTCGCGGCATCGGTGCCGAGCTATCCGGAACCACCATAATCGTGAGCAAGGTGGACTTCAGCGATACGATCACGATCTCCGCGGCCGGCAGGCTGACGCGATGAACGGGCGGGGCTTCTCGCTGATCGAGGTCATGATCGCTATGGTCATCCTCACGGTCGGCATTCTCGGCCTCGCGGCATCCGCCACGGTGGTGACGCGAATGACCGGCCGGGGCGGCCGCTACGGCGGTTCGGCCAGCGTCGCCAGCGCGCGCTTCGAGCGCCTGCGCGCCACCGCGTGCGCGTCCCTCGCCAGCGGCGAGGCCACGACCGGCAAGTACAGCGAGAGCTGGACCGTCACCTCGTCCGGCCTGCTCCGGAAGGTGAGCCTCACGGTGTCGTACCCGGACGGCTCGAGCACTCGCAGCGACCGCTTCGCGAGCACCATCTCGTGCGCCCCCCAAGCCTCGTGAAAGAGCGCGCGAGACGGACCGGGTTCACGCTCATCGAGCTCCTCATCGCCATCGTGCTCGCGTCCGTCGTGCTCATGGTCGTGTACCGGGTGCTCCAAAACAACCAGCGCTTCTACCGGGCCCAGTCGCAGATCGTGGACGTGCAGCAGAACGTGCGCGCCGTGGCGCAGATCCTGCCGGCCGAGGTCCGCGAGCTGGACGCCGCCGACGGCGACATCATCGCCATGAGCGACACGTCCGTCACCATCAAGGCGATGCGCGGATTCTCCGTCGTCTGCGCCGCCACGGACACAACCGCCGGCCGCATCGTCATCCGCAACAGCCTGACGTTCGGGTACCGCGCGATCGACCCGGCCAGGGACAGCGTCCTCGTCTTCCGCGAGGGCGACGTGCAGCGCGCCGGCGACGACCGGTGGCTGCACGCCCCGGCTGCGGCGGTCAGTTCCGGGGTCAGCTGCACGGACGGCGCTGCCGGCACGCGCCTGACCCTCACCGGGATGGTCGGCGGCACCACTCAGCTCGACAGCGTCTTCGAGGGAGCGCCGGTGCGCTCGTTCGAGCTCGTCAACTACCGCCTCTACGACGACGCCAGCGGCACCTGGTGGCTCGGGGCACGCACCTACTCGAGCGGGGCGTGGTCGGAGACGTCGCCGGTGGCTGGGCCCCTGCGGCCCAGTGACGGGATCACGTTCCGCTACCGTGACGCAGCCGACGTGGCCACGGCGGTCACGACGAATGTGGCGCAGGTCGAGGTCGTGGTGCGCGGCCAAAGCGCTCAGCTGATCCAGGTCCAGGGCCGCCCGACCGGCCGATATGAGGACTCGCTGACGGTCCGCGTCGCCCTCAGGAACAACTAGCGGATGGAGGTCGGATGAGTCCCGAAGTGCGTGAGCGCGGTTTCGCGCTGCCGGCGGCGATATTCGGTCTCGTCATCATTGCCGCGCTCGTCACCGGAGCGTTCTTCGCGGCCAGGCAGGAGATGAAGATCGGCCTGAACAGCCAGACGTACCAGCGCGCGTTCAACTCCGCCGAGGCGGGCCTGGACACCACCATCGCCGACTGGAACACCGGCTCGCTCAACGTCCTGGCCACCGGGGATTCGCAAACCATCACGGGCACGCTGCCGAACAACACCGGCTCGTTCACGACCTACGTGCGCCGCCTCAACAACGAGCTCTTTCTGCTGCGGTCGGTCGGGCAGGACCCCACCGCTTCGTCGCAGCGCACTCTGGCGGCCATCGCGCGGCTCGCCGTCATCCAGATGGACTTCAACGCCGCCCTGACCACGCGCGGCTCGGTCAAGATCGGCGGGTCGAGCTTCATTGACGGCGTGGACGCCAACCCGACCGGATGGAGCTGCCCGGCCGGGGCGTTGGACACCCTGGCGGGCCTCACCACGCGTGACTCCTCGCTGATCTCGTTCTCCGGCTGCAGCGACTACAGCTGCCTCCGTGGCGATCCGAAGATCGCTCCGGACCCCACCATCAACGACTCGACCTTCTTCAAGTTCGGCGACCTGGACTGGGACGAGCTCGTCGCCATGGCCACCAAGGTCTACCCGCCGGGGAACGTCGGACCGCTCAACGACCTGGCCCCGGTCGGGACCGCCTCCACCTGCACCACGGCGACGCTGAGCAACTGGGGCGAGCCGAGGGTGCCCGCCATCGTGGCGGGGTGCCAGAACTACTTCCCCATCATCTACGTGGACGGCAACCTCAAGATCACCGGGGGGATCGGTCAGGGCATCCTGCTGGTCGAGGGAGACCTCGAGGTTCAGGGCGGGGCGGAGTTCTACGGCCCGGTCATCATACGGGGGAGCCTCAAGACCTCCGGGACCGGCGGCCACTTCAACGGCGGGGTGATGGCGGCCAACGTGGATTTGGAGCTCTCGAGCGTGCTGGGCGACGCCCTGATCAGCTATTCGTCCTGCGCCATCCTCCGCGCGCTCCAGTTCAACGCCCCCGGCCGGCTTCTCGGGCAGCGGTCCTGGGCGGAGCTGTTCTGAGGGGTGTCGCCGATGTAAGTGGCGGCAGTGAGGAAACTTTCGCCGCTTCGCCTCAAGTACCTTGACAGTTTCGCCGGCTGAACGCTATCGTAGATGGCCCTCGTCTGCTATCTTCTTGAACCTTCGAGAGATATGGCTCTTTTCGGACGCAAGAAGAGGACGGTAGGCCTGGATGTCGGGAGCGGCCTCATCAAGCTGGTGGTGGTGGACCACAGCACGGGTGAGCCGGAACTCGCCAAGGTCGCGATCACGCCCGTGCTGGCCGACGCCATCGTCGAGGGGGAGGTCATGGACCCCGGCATCGTGGCCGACGCGATCCGGGGGCTGTTTGCCACCGGAGGGGTCAAGCAGAAGGGCGTGGTGACGGCGGTGGGCGGCCGCGACGTGATCGTCAAGAAGATCCAGATGGACCGGATGAAGGAGTCCGACGCCCGCGACGTGATCCGCTGGGAGGCCGAGCAGCACGTCCCGTTCGACATGGAGAACGTGGCGCTCGACTTCCAGATTCTCGACCCCGACACCGAAGGGCTGCAGATGAACGTCCTGCTGGTGGCGGCCAAGCGGGAGCTGGTTGAGAACAAGCTCTCGCTGCTGACCGACGCGGGACTGGCGGCCGAGATCATTGACGTGGACGCGTTCGCGCTCCACAACGCCTTCGAGGCCAACTATCCCGACGAGATCTCGCAGATGGTGGGCCTGCTCAACATCGGCCACGAGGTCACGAACATCGGAATCCTCGAAGCAGGCGTGCCGATCCTCACGCGGGACCTCGCGATCGGGACCCGGCGTTTCCGCGAGGACCTGCAGCGCGAGCGCGGGCTGAGCGCGGAGGACGCCGAGAAGCTGCTCCAGGCGCCCGAGCGCTCGCCGGCGCTCGATCCGTACGTGGACAGCCGGGGTGAGGAGATGGCGGTCGGCATCGAGCGGGCGGCGGCGTTCCTGCAGACGGCCAGCCCGAGCGGGCCCGCGATGGCCAAGATTTACATGTCAGGCGGCGGCTCGCGGATCCCGGGTTTGGGAGAGGTGCTGGCGGATCGGCTGCGGATCCCGGTCGAGCGGGCCAACCCGATCAAGAACCTCAAGGTCCGGGACGGCGTCTTCGACACCCTCGCGATGGACGAGGTGGTGCCGCTGCTCATGCTGCCGATCGGCCTCGCCCTGCGGGCCGCGTAGGGCGCGGGCTGTCCACGCATGATCGAAATCAACCTGCTGCCGGGCGCGAGGCGGAAGCGTGCCGGGGCCGGCGTGGCGCTCGCGCTGCCGGATTTCAAGGCGCTGCTCACGGCGGTCAAGGAGCCGTGGCTGATCGCGTGCGTGGCCGCTTGGACCATCGTGCTCGCCGGCGTCGGCATCCTCTATCTTCCTCGGCGCGGCCAGGTGGCGGGCCTGGAGGCCAGGCGCGACAGCCTGCGCCACGACTCCACCTCGCTGGCGGCGCTGATCGTCCAGAAGACCGCGATTGAAGCGGCGCGCGACTCAGTGACGCGGCAGATCGAGGTCATCCGCGACATTGACGGCGACCGCTACGTTTGGCCGCACCTGCTGGACGCGGTCACCAAGGCACTGCCGCCGTACACGTGGCTCGACGACATCGCGGCGCTCGCGGCCGAAGCGGACACCGGCGGCGGCGCGGCGTTCCAGATCACCGGTAAGTCGGTGGACCTGCAGGCGATCACTCGCTTCCTGCGGAACCTGGAAGAGTCGCCGTTCATCGAGGGTGTGACGACGGTGTCCACCGGGGTCGTGAGCGAGCAGGGGCGTGACGTGACCACGTTCGTCTTGAACGCGCGCTATCAGGTGCCCGATTCGACGCAGCTGACCCTGCAACCGCTGGCGGCGTCCCTCGTCCAGGGTGTCCGCTCGGGCGGCGGGCGGCGGCGCTAGACGATGGCGCTCCTGCCGCAGGATCGCCGGGGCCAGATCTTGCTCGCCCTGACCGTGGCGGCCGTCGCGGGCGGTTACTTCCTGTCGTGCGGGCCGCCGTTCGGCAGCCTGCGCGGCCTCCAGCAGCTCGCCGCGGCACGCGACTCGGTCATCAGCGACACGACCAAGCTGAGCGGGCAGGTGAAGCGCGCGCGCGCCGTGCTGCGCGCCGGCAGCGAGGAGTTCCTCGAGCAGCGCCTCGCCGAGTACCGCGCCCACCTCGAACTGATGCGGCAGCTGGTGCCGCTGTCGGGCGAGGTCCCGAACCTGCTCGACGACATCTCGAGCCGGGCGAAGATCCGGGGCGCCAACGTCATCAACTTCGTCCCGCAGCCGCTGGAATCCGGCTCGCCGTTCGACACGCAGCGCTTTCGCTTCACGGTCACCGGCCGGTACGACCAGGTCGGCGAGTTCCTGGCCGACATCGCCAGCCTGCCGCGCATCATCGTGCCCTACGGCGTGCACCTGGCCCGCATCGAGAGCCCGACCGCCGACACGACCTTGCGCTCGCAGGAAGCGCTCCTGCAGGCCAACTTCCATATCCGTACCTTCGTCAAGGCCGCGCCTGCCGACACCGCCGCGCCTTCGCCGCAGCGGGGCGCGGGTGGCTAGGTTCTGGCTGAAGCTCGCGCTGCTGGCCGCGGTGTCGGCTTTGGGGGCAGGGGAGTTGCCGGCGCAACAGTCGCGGGCGCCGTCTCGCGCGGCGACACCGGCGCAGCAGCCGGGCGCGGCGCAGACGGACTCCGTGGCGCGCATCGAGTATTGGCGTGAGGTGTTCAGCTACCAGGGCGGCTCCCGTGATCCGTTCCGGACCTTGATCACCTCGAGCGACGTGCGTCCCACGATCAGCGAGCTCCGGCTCGTGGCGGTCGCGTACGACCCGCGCTACGGCAACAGCGTGGCGATCGTGCGGGAGGAAGGAAACCCGCGGCCCCACCGGCTCCGCCGCGGCGATCAGATCGGCCGGCTGCGCGTGATCCAGATCCGCCAGTACGCAGTGGTCTTCCAAGTCGAGGAATTCGGCTTCGAGCGGCAGGAGGTGCTGTCGCTCCCACGACCGGAGGCGATTCGATGAGACGAGCCCCGCTCCTCCCAGGCCGGGCCGGGGGGCTCATGGCCCTCGCCGCGCTGCAGTTGGCGGCAGGCCCAGCCGTCTCGGCGCGGCCGCCTGCCGATGTCACGGCGGTCAGCGTCCGCTCCGCGCCCGGTCGGGCCGAAGTCGTCATTGACGTGCGCGGGGTGGTCGAGGTCTCCGATTTCGTGCTGCGCGATCCTGCGCGGCTCGTGGTGGATCTGGTCGGCGCGCGCCTCGTGGCGCCGACCATCCAGTACGACGGAGTGCCCCGTGGCGGGATTCGGAACATCCGCTACGCGCAGTTCCGGCCCGACGTCGTGCGGGTCGTGATCGAGCTCGACTCCGCCCGTGACTACCAGATCAGCCAGGAGGACGCCGCGGTGCGCGTGGCGTTCGAGGCGTCGGAAAGCTTCGCCGCCTGGTCGAGCGACGGGACCCGGGCCGCGACGGCCGGCGCTCGCGCGGCGCCCACGGCGCCGCTACCGGCTGCGTTCCCGGCGGCTCCCCCCGCGGCGCTCCGCGCCGCTCCGGAACCGCAGCAGGTCTCCCAGCAGCCGCGGATCAGCGTCACCTTCGACCGCGCCGACATCAACGAGGTCATCGCGAACTTCGCGACCTTCTCCGGCCGCTCCATCATCGTCGGCAAGGACGTCGCCGGCGAGGTGACGGCCGAGATCCGCGACCAGCCGTGGGACGTGGCGTTCTACGCGATTCTGGCGGGACAGGGGCTCGCGGCGAGCGAGCTTCCGGGCGGGATCATCCGGGTGGATAGTCGCGCGATTCTCGCCACCCAGGATTCCATTGAGCCGCTGACGACCCGCCTGATCAGGATCAACTACGCCCGGGCGTCGTCACTGACGGCTTCGGTGTTGTCGGTCGTCACGCCCGGCCGCGGTCGCGCGGTGGCCGACACAACGACGAACTCGATCATCGTCACGGACCTGAGGTCGCGCATGGCGGACGTCGAGGCGTTCGTCCAGTCGCTCGACGTGCGCACGCCGCAGGTCGCCATCCAGGCGAAGATCATCTTCGTGGACCGCACCGACCTCGAAGACCTGGGAATCCGCTACGACTTCGGCAGCTCGACGCAGTTCTTCAACCGCCTGATCCAGCGGCCCGACCTCGCCGCCGATCCCACGGGGGCCACCCCCTTCGATGCGGGCGAGACCATCATCAACTTGGGCGGAAACGCCGTCGCCGCCATCGCCAACGCCAGCGAGCGGCTCCGCAACGGCAACCCGGCCCTCGAGCTCGTGTACTCGACGGTGATCGGCAACTTCGCCCTGTCCGCCTTCCTCGATGCGCTGCAGCAGGTGTCGCTCGCCGACGTGCAGGCCGAGCCCCAGGTCACGGTCGTGGATAACCGGGCCGCCAGTATCTTCGTCGGCGAGCGCACCCCCATCCGCCAGATCGACGTGGCGGGGGCCGGGGCCGCCGGCGGCGGCGTGGCGCGAGCGACGACGACGCTCCAGCCGACCGGCATCACGCTGCGGGTCACTCCGCACGTGGTGATGGGCACCCGCGAGGTGCTGCTCGAGCTGCACGCCGAGCGCTCGGCCGTGCAGGCGTCGGCCCTTTCCGAGATCGGCGCCGTCTTCACCACCCAGGAGGGCACCACCGAGCTCCTCGTCCGGGACGGCGAAACGGCGGTCATCGGGGGCCTGACTGTGACGGAAGTCACGGTGACGAAGACCGGCATTCCCTTTCTTGTGAACCTGCCGGTCGTCGGCAGGCTGTTCGGATTCCGCAGCTCGAAGGAGCAGCGCCGGGACCTGCTGATACTCGTGACGCCTCACATCGTGGATGACCTGAGCACCCCCGGACCGGGTGGCCCAGAGCGCCGCTAGCCCTCTGCCGCGCCTCCTCGCGCGCTTGGCGGCCCTGACGGGCTGCGCGCTCGCCGTTTCCGTCTGCGGCGAGCAGGGACGTTTCGGCGGAGGCCCGGCCGGGCCCGGCGGCGACACGGAGAGCCCCGTCGCCACCGTCGTCTTCCCCGGCGGCGCGGCCGACACGGTGGTGGACATCACCGACAGCCTCCGCATCACGGCGCGCGCCACGGACAACGTCCGCGTCGCGACCGTGCGGGTGCAGCTCGCGGGCCTCGGCGGCTTCGCGCTCGACACGGTGCTGCTCGACAGCACGGTCGCGGGCACCGTCACCGACTTCTCCAAGGCGTTCGTGGTCCCGCTTCCCGCCGCCGCCACCGGGAGGCGCCTGGCGATCACTGTCACGGCGGTGGACGGTTCGAGCAACACCGGAACCGCGACGGTCAACGTGGTCGTGGAGGATCCCCAGCCGCCGGTAATCACCGTCCGGGAGCCCTCCAGCGGGGTCGTGGTCCCGGCGGGCGGGACGCTGCAGGTCGTCTCCCGCGCCACCGACCCCTCCGGCATCCGCCAGATGGGCGCACGCCTCTTCGTCCGCAATGCCCTGGGACAGCCGATCGCCATCGCCGGCGACTCGACGACGTACGCTTCGCGCCTGACCACGCGCACCGACACCTTCCAAGTCGCGGTCCCGGACACGCTGAATCCGGGCTCCTACCTGGTGCACGCCTTCGGCGTTGACAGCAGCGCGGCGTTGAACGACACCACCTCGGCCGACATCACGATCACGGTTGCGGACACGACTCGGCCGTTCGGGACCTTCTCGGCGCCGGTCTCGAACTCGTCGGTCGTGGCCGGGGACAGCGTGCTGGTGACCTTCCGCGCCCGGGACCTGACCGGGGTCGCGAGCGTGACCTTCCGCGGCGTCTCCCTTCGCGGCGACGCGGCGCTCGGGACGGACACCACGGTGCTGCGGTTCAGCGCCAAGACGGCCACCTTCCCGTCGCAGCCCAGCGACACGACGATCAGCCGATTCCTCAACGCCGTCCTCTCCGACTCCACGGTCGAGAAGGTGTTCATCGAGGCCGCCATCACCGACGTCGGCGGGAACGCCGCGACGGTGAGGGACTCGGTCCAGATCGTGGCCGGACCCTTCGTGCGCGTCTCGGCGCCGGCGAGCGGCAGCCGCCAGCCGGTCGGCGTCGCGCTCTCGGTCACGGTGATCGGGCGCGACCCGGACAGCGTCAAGGTGCTCGGCTTCACCGCCACGGGCGCGGTCACGGGAGCCGACTCGGTCGTCATCTCCTCGCCCCTCCAGACGACCGACACGACGACGCTCGCGCTCGCGATCAGCGCGACGGCGCCGCTCGGGGTGGTCACCGTCACGCCTTTCGCCCGGGATCGCCTCGGGAACCGCTTCGCCGGCTCGGCCGTCGTGGTGAGTCTCGAGGATACCCAGGCCCCGACGGTCACCATCAACCAGCCGAGCGTGGCCGACTTCCCCGTGACCGTGGGCGACAGCGTGTTGATGAGCGTCCGGGTGCAGGACAACCGGGGCGTGTCGAGCGTCGTGCTGTCGGGCGTCGCCCGCCGCGGCGTGGACTCGCTGGGGACGGACACCACGGTGGCGCGCTTCACCAGCCGGTCGGTCACGCTGGCGCAGAAGACCGACACCACCATCCTCCGCCACCTCCGGGCGATCGCGACCGACGTGACGTCCGAGCGCGTGCTCCTGATCGCCACGGCCGGTGACTCCTCCGGCAACACGGCGTCCGACACCGCCACGGTCCGTCTCGTGAGCGGGCCGTTCTTGACCCTGGTGCGCCCGACCGACGGCGCGGTGACGTCGGTGGGCAAGAGCATCACGATCGAGGTGCGCGCCACAGATCCCGACGGCGTTCGCATCGTGGGGTGGCGCGCCTCTGGCGTGGTGACGGCGCAGGACTCCGTCATCAGGTCGCCGGCCTCGGGAGTGCTCGCGGACACCACCACCTTCGTGGACACGCTCACCATCCCGTCCGGCACGGCGGTCGGCACGATCACGATCACGCCGTTCGGATTGGATTCTCTCGGCGACCTGTCGGGGACCGTCGCCAGCGCGGCGGTCACCGTCCAGAGCGCGGTCGCGGACGCCACGCCGCCCTACGTCCGGTTCGCGGTGGCCTCGCGCGTCGAGGTTGATGACAGCATCTCGGTGACCGCGACCGACGCGAGCGGCATCACGCGCGTGGGGTGGGTCGCGCGCGCACTGGGGTCCACCGCGGTCATCCGGGGCGACTCGGCCAGCTTCTCGGGCAACCTCACCGACGTCACGCGAGGCTTCCAGCTCAACCTCGACACGATCTCGACCTTTCCGCGCCAGGTGACGGTGGAGGCTTTCGCGGTGGACTCGGTCAATAACCGCGGCGTCTCGTCGGTGAGCTTCGTCCCGCGCTCGACCTCGGCGGTCGCCGAGACCCTCACCGTGGCTGCCGGGAAGACGATCGCGCTGCCGAGCGGTGGCCAGATCGCGGACGCGATCTACAACCGGAACCGAAACGAGCTGTACCTGTCCAACATCGCGCTCAACCGGATCGAGGTGTTCCAGCTCAGCGACAGCAGCTTCGTCTCGGGCGGCATCCCCGTCGGGTCCCGGCCCTTCGGTCTCGCGCTGTGGCCGCGGGATACGCTGGCGACGACGTCTCCGAGCAACAACGTGGACACGCTCATCGTCGCGAACTCCGGCGGCACCAACCTCTCGATCGTGGACGTCGCCGCTCGGGTCGAGCGGCGCCGCCACCGGCTGCCCAACTACCTCATCCAGAAGGTCAAGACGTCCACCGACGACGCGACCGGCGCGATCGTCCTCAACATCACCGAGTTCGACTTCTCCGACCGTCCGCAGTTTGTCGCCACGGCGTGCCGCAACCTCGTGGCGGGCAGGTGCGCCACGGTGCTGGCGGCATACTCCACCTCGCCGACCACCGCGCAGGGGGACTTCCCGCTGCGCGGCTACCTGGCCTGGGAGGACCTCACGGCGGCGGCCGCGACGCCGAGCGGGCACTTCTTCTTCGAGCAGGCCATCGGCCCCGCGTCGCTCGCCTCGGACACGCTGCAGATCATCTCGGTGCGCGACACCGCGCCGGGGCAGGCGCGCCGGGACACGATCTTCGGCGGGGGCATCGGGACGATGGCCGACTTCAACCAGCTCAGCTTCCAGGATACGACCTTCGTCCGCAACTCGGGCGACTTCAACCACGTCCTGTTCGGCGAGGGAGGGCTCGACCAGGGCTTTGCCCGCGCCCTGACCTTCGACGCGCGCGCCGGCACGCTCGACTCGGTGAAGGCTACGTGCCCGTCCCTCACCACGCCGGGCGGCGCGGTGCTGGCGATCCTCAAGTGCCGGGGGACCTTCGATCGCGGTATCTCCGAGGGGATCTTCGTCCGCGACTTCCTGGCGAACCGCGCCTCGCGGGTGCTCTCGATCGCCACGAACTTCAACGGCCGAACCAATCTGGTCCGCGCGGACTCGATCTACGCGTTCGACTTCACCCTGCGGCTGACGGGTCTCCTGCAGGTCGCGGGGACCAATCCGGGGATGGACTTCGACCCCGATCACACCTTCGACGCCGCGGTCCGGGGCACCGGCGGCTTCGGCGGCACCGCCGACCCCAACGACCGGCTCATCTATGCCGCGCGGCCGGACGCCGGCATTGACGTCTTCGACACCTTCTTCTACGGCCTGGTGACCACGATCCCCGTGCGCGACCCGATCATCGGACCGCTCCGGGTGGCCAAGAACGCCAGCGGGCAGCAGCTCCTGATCGGGACCACGGCCAGCGGCATCGTGATCGTGCGCCTGCCGAGCACGGTGAATATCTTCCCCGTGAGCCAGTTTCGGGCGGGATCGCCCTAGCGTCCGCGGAACGCGATCCGACGCGGCGGCGAGAGAGCCCGACTTCGCCCGGTCGGGCTCGCGTACTCTCGGGGGGATGCCGGCACAGCCATGATCCGCTTCACCACCGCGGGCGAGTCGCACGGGCGGGCGCTGCTCGCCATCCTCGAAGGCGTCCCGGCCGGCCTCCCGCTCGCGGCCGAGGACGTGGGCCGCGACCTGGCGCGCCGCATGAGGGGCTACGGCCGCGGCGCGCGCATGCAGATCGAAGCGGACCAGGCGCAGCTCCTCTCCGGGGTCCGCGCCGGCGAGACCATCGGCTCGCCGATTGCCCTCCTCATCGAGAACCGCGACTGGGCGAACTGGGAAGACGTCATGGCGCCGGGAGCGCGAGAGGACGCGCCGCGCCGCCGGCTGACCCGGCCGCGACCGGGACACGCCGATCTCGCCGGCGCGCTGAAGTACGACCGCGCCGACGCACGGGACGTGCTGGAGCGCGCGTCGGCGCGCGAGACGGCGGCGCGCGTGGCCGCGGGCGCGGTGTGCCGCCGGCTTCTGGCCGTCTTCGGCGTCGAGATCGGCAGTCATGTCGTGGAGCTGGGCGGCGTGGTCGCGCGGCGAGCCCCGCTGCCTTCGCCCCTCAACGATGCCGCCGACGGTTCGCCGGTCCGCTGCCTCGTTGCGCAGGCCGAGCCGGCGATGATCGCCCGCATTGACGCGGCCAGGGATGCGGGCGACACGGTGGGCGGCGTCGCCGAAATCGTCGCCCGCGGCGTCGTCGTGGGGCTCGGCAGCCACGTCGCCTGGGACCGCAGGCTCGACGGCCGGCTGGCGGGCGCGCTGATGTCCATCCCCGCCGTGAAGGGCGTCGAGATCGGCCTCGGCTTCGGCGCCGCCGCTCTCCCCGGCAGCGAGGCGCACGACGCGATCGAGCGAGCCGCCCAAGAGGGCGGGCACACCACCGGCGGCTTCTCGCGTCGCACCAACCGCGCCGGCGGGCTCGAAGGGGGAATGACCACGGGAGAGCCGCTCATCCTGCGGGCCGCGATGAAGCCGATCGCCACGTTGATGCGGCCGCTCGATTCGGTGGACCTGGACACGGGTCGCCCGGCCAAGGCGCAGAGCGAGCGCTCCGACGTCACGGCGGTACCCGCCATGGGCGTGATCGCCGAAGCGATGACCGCCATCGTGCTCGCGGGAGCCTACGTCGAGAAGTTCGGCGGCGATGCGGTGGCGGAGATGCGGCGCAACTTCGACGGCTACCTCGCGCAGCTCCGGGCGCGGCAGGCGCTTTGGGAGCCGCTTGGGTAAGAAGCACGTGATCCTGGTCGGGTTGCCGGGGTCGGGGAAATCCACGGTGGGGCGGTTGGCGGCCGGCGCGCTGGGCGCGCCGTTCGTGGACCTCGACCTCGCGATCGAGCGGCGGGCGGGCAAGTCCGTCCAACGCCTCTTCGCGGAAGACGGCGAGAGCGCGTTCCGCGCGCTCGAGTCGGCGCTGGGAGCGGAAGTCCTCGCCGGCCCCCCCGCCGTCCTGGCGCCGGGCGGCGGCTTCCTCCTGGACCCGGGTCGCCGCAGCCGCGCCCTCAAGACGGCCCTCATCGTCTACCTAAAGACCGCGCCGGCCGTGGCCGCCACACGGCTGGCGGGTGCTGCGGCCCGCCCGCTCCTCGAGGGGGACGACGCAACCCAGCGCCTCCGCCGCCTCCTTACGCAGCGCGAAGCGCTCTATCTGGAAGCCCACGGTAAGGTTACGACCGACGCACTGACGCCCTCGGCCGTCGCAGCCGCGGTGGCCGCGCTTGCCCGCCAGAGAGGCGGCTGGTAGACTTGCCGCCCGTCGGGGGTAGGGAGAGGTGGCGGGGATGTGACGCCCCGGTGACGCGGTTCGTCCATCGTGAGGACCATGGCGGAATCCAAGCGCACGCTCGTCGTCGTTGAGTCGCCCGCCAAGGCGAGGACCATCGCCAAGTACCTGGGGAAGGGCTACACGGTGAAGGCGACCGTGGGCCACATCCGCGACTTGCCGGAGCGGGAGCTCGGCGTGGATGTCGAGGCGGACTTCACGCCGAAGTTCGTGACCGTGAAGGGAAGGACGAAGGCCATCGCGGAGCTGAAGCAGGCGGCCAGGGCCGTCGGCGAAATCCTGGTCGCGACGGACCCCGACCGCGAGGGCGAAGCGATCGCCTGGCATGTCCAGCAGCAGATCGGGAAGGGAGGCGACAGCGTCCGCCGTGTCCTCTTTCACGAGATCACGAAGGACGCGGTCAGGCACGCGATCGAGCACCCCACCCGGATCGACACTCGCAAGGTCGATGCCCAGCTCGCTAGGCGCATCCTCGACCGGCTGGTGGGTTTCAAGGTCAGCCCGCTCCTCTGGAAAGCGATCAAGACCGGGCTCTCGGCCGGGCGCGTGCAGACGGTGGCGCTGCGCTTGATCGTCGAGCGCGAGGAGGCGATCCGTCGGTTCGTGCCGCTGGAGTACTGGAGCATCACGGCCAAGTGCGAGCAGGCCGGGCGGGCGTTCGATGCCGAGCTGCACAAGGTGGACGGCCGGAAGCCCGAGCTCCACACCCGGGCCGAGGCGGACGGCGTCGTGTCCGAGCTGCGGGACGCTTCGTTCGTCGTCACGGATGTCAAGCGCAAGGAACGGCGGAAGCGGCCGCCCCCGCCGTTCACCACCAGCACGCTGCAGCAGGAGGCGGCCAAGCGGCTTGGCTTCTCGTCGCGACGCACGATGCGCGTCGCGCAGCAGCTCTACGAGGGCGTCGAGCTCGGAGCGGAAGGCGCCGTCGGCCTCATCACGTACATGCGCACCGATTCCACGCGCGTCGCCCCGAGCGCGGCCCTCGCGGCCCGGGGCTACGTCGGGAGCACGTTCGGCAAGGCCTACCTGTCCGCTGAGCCGAACTTTTTCGCCGCCACGCGGGATGCGCGGTCCCAGGACGCTCACGAGGCCATCCGTCCCGCGGAAATCCAGCGGACGCCGGATCTGGTGAAGAGGGACCTGTCGGCCGACCAGTTCAAGCTCTATCAGGTCGTCTGGCAGCGGTTCGTGGCGTCGCAGATGGCCGCCATCGTGTACGATACGACGACGGTGGACTTCGACCTCGGTCGCCATCTCTTCCGCGCCACCGGCTCCATCATCGTCTTCGACGGCTACCACCGGCTCTACCACGAGGCGCGCGAGCGCGGCGAAGGGCGGACACTCGACGACCTGCCGCCCCTTCCGCCGCTCGGCATCGGCGACAGGGTGACGGTGCGCGGCATCGTGCCGGAGCAGCACTTCACCGAGCCGCCACCGCGTTTCAGCGAGGCGTCGCTGGTGAAGGAACTGGAGCGGCTCGGCATCGGCCGCCCTTCCACCTACGCGCAGATCACGAGCACCCTGGCGCAGCGACACTACGTCTCCCTCCACGAGAAGCGCTTTCACCCTTCCGATTTGGGCGAGACCGTCAACCGGCTCCTGATCCCGCGGTTCCCGGACATCTTTGACGTCGAGTTTACGAGCGAGATGGAGTCGGAGCTCGACCGCGTCGAAGAGGGAGAGCTGTCGCGGCTCGAGGTGCTCCGGGACTTCTGGCAGCCGTTCGAGAAGCGGCTCGCCGCGGTGAGGACCGACGAGCTGATCAGCGAGGCGCACGACCTCTCGAAGCTTGCCGGCGAACGGTGCCCCGAGTGCGGGAGCCCGCTCACGGCCAAGACGGGCCGCTTCGGGCCGTACATCGCGTGCACGAAGGAGAACGATCCGTCGTGCAAGTACACGAAGTCGCTCCGGAAGCCGCGCGCCCCGGATCGGCCCTCGGACGAGATCTGCCGAGAGTGCGGCTCCCCGATGGTGGTCAAGACGGGGCGATTCGGCGAGTTTCTCGCCTGCACGCGCTACCCGAAGTGCAAGCACTCTCGCCCGCTCCCTCTCGGCGTGCGGTGCCCCAAGTGCGGGGTGGGGGACCTGGCGGAGCGGCGGTCCAAGCGCGGGCGGGCATTCTTCGGCTGCGGCCGCTACCCGGAGTGCGATTTCTCCACGTGGAACCGCCCGGTGCCGGCCGTTTGCCCGGCCTGCGGCAATATCGGGGCGGAAAGCCGGCGCACGACGGCGCGCGGCCCGTATCGGAAGTGCCTGCGATGCGCGACGGAGTTCGCCGCCGACGAGCGCGAAGGCGCAGCTTCCGCGGAGGTGACGGCGCCGTCGCTGCAGTGACCGCCACCGTCCTCGGGGGCGGCCTGGCCGGCTGCGAGGCCGCTTGGGCGCTCGCCGAGCGCGGGGTGCGCGTACGCCTGGTCGAGATGCGCCCGCTGGTCACTACGCCGGCCCACCGAACCGACCGCCTTGCCGAGCTCGTCTGCAGCAACACCTTCAAGAGCACCGAGACGACCACCGCGCACGGGCTGCTCAAGGCGGAGCTTCGGCTGCTGGGCAGCCTGCTGCTTGCCTGTGCCGACGAGGCCCGCGTCCCGGGCGGCGCCGCCCTCGCGGTGGATCGGGACTGCTTCGCGCAGCGCGTCACCGACCGGGTGTCCGGGCATCCCGGCATCGAGCTCGTCCGCCGCGAGGCCACGGCGCTCCCGGCCCCGGGCGTCGTCGCGACCGGGCCGCTCACGTCGCCGCGGCTCTCGCAGGCCGTCGCGCGGGCCGTGGGCAGCGAGTCGCTCGCGTTCTACGATGCCATCGCGCCGATCGTCGCCGCGGAGTCCCTCGATCACGAGCATCTCTACCGTGCTTCGCGCTACGGCAAGGGCGATGGCGCCGATTACCTGAACGCACCGCTGGCCGAGGGCGAGTACGCGGCGTTCGTGGCCGCGCTCGTCAGCGCGGACCGGTACGAGGCGCACGACTTCGACGCCATCCCGTACTTCGAGGGGTGTCTGCCGGTCGAGGAGATGGCGGCCCGCGGCGCGGAGACGCTCCGCTTCGGGCCGATGAAGCCGGTGGGGCTCCGGGATCCCCGCACCGGGCGGGCTCCGCACGCCGTGGTGCAGCTAAGGCAGGAGGACCGCGCCGCCCAAATGTGGAACCTGGTCGGCTTTCAGACGCGGCTGCGCACCGCCGAGCAGCGAAGCGTCTTCCGGATGATCCCCGGTCTCGGCCGAGCGGAGTTCCTGCGCTACGGCTCGATCCACCGGAACGCCTACGTCAATACGCCGCGCTGCCTGTCGCAGCATCTCGCGCTCCGGGACGAGCCGAGGACGCTCTTCGCCGGCCAGATCACCGGCGTCGAAGGGTACACGGAATCGCTCGGCACCGGCCTCCTCGCCGGGATCAACCTCGCGCGGATGCTCCGGGGGGTGGCGGGGGCGGCGCCGCTCCTGCCGCCGCCCACCACGATGCTCGGGGCGCTGCTGGCCTACCTCAGGGACGCGGATCCGGAGCGCTTTCAGCCGATGAACGCGAACTTCGGCCTCCTCCCCCCGCTCGCGCGTCCGCCCCGCGACAAGTCGGAACGGAAGGCTCGGCTGGCCGAGCGGGCCCTTGCGGCGATGCGCGCCTTCGCGGCGGAGCTCGGCGCGTGAGGGCCGCGCCCACGAAGCCCGAGGTCGCCGACTTCCTGCGCTACCTCGGCACGGAGCGCAACGACTCGCCTCATACGGTAAAGGCGTACGCGAGGGACCTGGATTCGGTCGCGGTTTTCCTCGGAGGCTACTACGGCACCGCCGGCTGGAAGTGGGCCGGAGTTGACCGGTTGGCGGTCCGCGCATACCTGGCGGACGGCGCGCGGCGCGGCTGGTCGAAGCGCTCGATGGCGCGGGCCCTTTCGGCGCTGCGGAGCTTCTACCGCTTCCTCAACACACACTACGGCATCGAGGTGAATCCAGCGCGGGCCGCGCGCACGCCGAAGGCCGATCGGCGGCTCCCGGCATACTTGGGCCGCGCGGCGGTGGAGCGGCTCTTTGGCCTGGCGCAGATCCGAGCGGACCAGGGGACGTTGCAGGCGG
>JACQVG010000105.1 GCA_016209905.1 Gemmatimonadota bacterium
AGGACGATGTTCTGCGCCAGCTGCGTCTGCGGTCCGGCCGCCGGTCCGTACGGCGTGGACGCCGGACGGCCGTGGAAGGCCACCGTGAAATCCTTGCGCGGGTCGCCCAGGAAGAACCTGCGCGCCGGCAGATCGAAGACGGCCTGCTTCTGGTCGAGTTCGCGGAACATGCGGCGGACGAGCGCCCCGAACGGATAGGGAGAGAATTGGGCCATGGGGCGCGCCGCCGTGGGGCGGCGGGCGTTATCGGCGGACTCGGGAGAGGTCTAGCACGTGACGTGAAACAGGCCGATCGAGGTCTTGGGCGCGTCGTTCCAGGCGGCGACCGCCTCCGGCGTGGCCAGCAGGCAGACCTCGCAGCGGCGGCGGCTGAAGTATGCTTCGGCCTCCTCCGAGAGTCGCACGCTGTCGTACTGCCCGGTGCCGATCACGAGGCTCGCGGCGCCCTTTTCGAAGACGTGCTGGGCTTCGTCCAGCGAGATCGTGTGCGACGTCCCGTAGATCCGCTTGGAGAGCTTCTTCTTGCGTTTCTTGATCTTGCCGCTGAGGCGGATCAGCACGTCGTGCTCGTAGCGCTGGCCGTCAATCTCCAGCCAGCCGAAGCCGGTCCGGTCCAGATGCGGGCGCATGGGCCAGCCGGCTCGCTACGTCGAGTCCTGCGCGCCGGCCGGGCGCGGGAAGCGGCGTTCGATCATCGTCTACTCTGCAGCGCAGAGACCCGGGGCGCAAGGAGCGGGACCCGCTCGGCGGGCGCTTGACACAGCCGCTGCCGGAGCGGGCGCCGCTCGCCCTGTCCCGGCTCACCGGAAGCGTCGGTGTGTCGTCGCTTGGACGAGTGCCCACGGTTGCCGCTAGAATAGAGTCGAATCCTCAGTGGACCGCAAACGCACCGAAAGGAGCGTTCAGGATGAACCGCGCTGAGATCATCGGGTGGGGACACACGCGCCCCGTGAGGCGGCGCCGCCTGGCCGCGGCGACGCTCGTCGCTACCATCGCGGTCGCCGCGCTGACCGCCGTCGCGGCGCCGCCGCCACTGCGGGCCCAGGACGACGTGGCTCGCCTGATCGGCGTGCTACTCGGCCCCACGCCGATGGCGGAGGACCTGCGCGCGCTCAGCGACGAGATCGGCGGGCGGGCCACCGGCTCTGAGGCCAACCTGGCGGCCGTGGAGTGGGCGCTCGAGCGGTTCCGCGCCGCGGGGGTGGACGCGCGGCGGGAGGCGTTCCAGATGCCGGCGCTCTGGCTGGAGCGCTCGGCGTCGGCAACGGTGCGGGGCCAGGGCGTGCGAAGCTTCGAGCCCCGGGTCGCGGCGCTGCCCTTCTCGGCCGCCACGCCGGCCGGCGGCCTCACCGCGCCGGTGGTGGACGGCGGTCGCGGCGACACCGCCGCGTTCAGCCGCCTCGGCGTGAACGCGCGCGGGGCTTGGGTGCTAATCGAGACCGAGCCGCTGCGCGACCTCGACGGCCTGTTCCGCGAATACACCGAGGCTGTCGGCATCGAGCGGCGAGCCATCGCCGCGGGCGCGGCCGGACTGATCTACCAAGCTTCGCGGCCGGAGGGCGTGCTGGCGCGGCACAACGCATCACTCGGCCCAGCGAACCGGCACCCGATGATGATGATGGAGCGCGCGGCCGCGGCGCGGGCCCTGCGGCTGCTGCGCGCGGGCCGGGCGCTCACCCTCACCGCTCGTCTCGACCTCCGGAGCGGCGGGCCGTACGAGAGCTTCAACGTGATCGGCGAGATCCGCGGCTCCACGCGGCCCGACGAGGTCGTGGTGGTCGGCGCCCACCTCGACTCGTGGGACATCGGCGGCGGGGCGCTCGACAATGGGGCCAACTGCGCCATGCTCCTCGATCTCGCGCGCCAGATCCGCCGCCTGGGCCTGCGTCCGGCGCGCACCATCCGCTTCATCCTGTGGAACGGGGAGGAGCAGGGACTCATCGGCTCGTGGAAGTACACCGCGGCGCACGAGGAGGAGATGGAGCGCACGGTCATGGCCAGCAGCTACGACATCGGCACCGGGCGCATCGCCGGCTTCTTCACCGGCGGCCGGCCCGACATGGTGGCGGCCGCCGAGCGGGCACTGGAGCCGGTGCGCGGGCTGGGGCCGTTCGCCCAGCTGGACGTGCCGATCGTGGGCACCGACAACTTCGATTTCATGATGCAGGGAGTGCCGAACCTGGTCGGCCTCCAGGAATCGGCCAACTACGGCCCCAACTACCACGCCGGGTCGGACACTTTCGACAAGGCGGACCTGACCACGCTGCGGCACAACGCCGCGATCGCGGCCGCCGTCACCTGGTACTTCGCCAACGCCGACGAGCGGCTGCCGCGCCACGACCGCGCGCAAATCGAGCAGCTCATCGGGAGCACCGATCTGGCCGACCAGATGCGCTCGTTCGGGATTCTCGAGGCCTGGCAGAACGGGACCCGCGGGCGGCGGCGCTGAGTGGATCACACGGCTTGCGGCACACCTTGAACCCGTTGCTCGACGTTTCCGCCCACCCCATCATCGCCCACCGCGGTGCGTCGGCCGAGGCGCCGGAGAATACCATGCCGGCGTTCCAGCTCGCGGTCGATCAGGGCGCGGAGGCGCTGGAGCTGGACGTCCACGTCACCGCGGACGACGTGCCCGTGGTGATCCACGACGCCACGCTCGACCGGACGACGAGCCTCACCGGCCCCGTCGCCTCCTGCGCGCTCCGTCGTCTCCGCCAGGCCGACGCGGGGGCGCGCTTCTCGTCCGACGGCGGGCGCACCCTTCGGTGGCGAGAACGCGGTGTCCAGATACCGCTGCTGACGGAGGTGCTCGAAGCGTTTCCGGAGCTGCCGCTGCTCATCGAAATCAAGGAGCCCCGCGCTCAGGGCGCGGTTCGGCGCGTATTGCTCGATCATGGATCGGCCGGCCGTTGCGTGGTGGCGTCATCCGAGGGCGCGGCGCTCGAGGCGTTTCGGGCGCCGCCGTTCCTCTGCGGTGCGTCGCGGCGCGACGTCGCGCGGGTCTGGTTTCGAGCGATCGTCGGCATGAGCGTGAACCCGGTCGGGTACCGCGCGTTCGCCGTCCCGCTCCGCTATCGCGGGCTGCCGGTGCCCACCCGCCGGTTCCTGGCGGCGGCGCGGAAGCTCGGCTGCCCGGTGCACGTCTGGACGGTGAACGATGGCGCCACGGCGATCGGGCTGTGGCGGCGCGGCATTTCGGGCATCCTCACCGACGCGCCGGGGGCGATGCGCGCCACCCGAGAGATGCTCGCAGCGTCCTGAGCGTCGGCGAAGCTACGCCCAAGCGACGACCCCCCCCCGCCCCCCGCGCGGGCCGTCACGCTGCGATGCTCTCGGCCCTCGCGAGCAGCTCCACGAGCTGCGGCTTCGGCACCGCGCCCACCTGCCGCGCCACCTCGCCTCCGCCGCGGAAAACGATGAGGGTGGGGATGCCGCGGATGCCAAAGCGCAGCGGCGTCTGCTGGTTGCGGTCCGTGTCGAGCTTGGCGACGAGCGCGCGGCCCGCGTACTCCGCCGCGATCTCGTCGAAGATCGGCGCCATCACCTTGCAGGGCCCGCACCAATCGGCGTAGAAGTCCACGATCACCGGGACCTCCGCCTCCGCGATCACTCGGTCGAACTCCTCGTCGGTCACAGGATGCGGGCGGTCCAGCAGGATGGGCCGCGCGCACTCCCCGCACTTGGGGAGCACGTCGGTCCGCCCCAGGTCCACCCGGTTCAGCGTACCGCAGAAGAGACACCGCACCGTGACGTGCCGGCCCCGAGGCGTCGTCGCCTGATCCACCATGCCCTTCCTCCGTGATCGTGCCCCAGCAGTATACCCGCCTCAAAGACCGGTTCGCGCTCCCGGGTTCCCGCGGGCCTTCCGTCGCCGCTAATAGTCCCGGCCGTCGCGATCCCGAAGCGGGCGACCCTTCAGGATTGCTCGCGCCGCGAGGTACCCCGGCCCGCCGGCGATTCCGCCGCCCGGATGCGTCCCCGGACCGCAGAGATAGAGCCCGCGGATCGG
>JACQVG010000097.1 GCA_016209905.1 Gemmatimonadota bacterium
GGCGGGGGCGGCGGGGACGGGGGCGGCGCGCCGATCGCGAGGCGGGCGTAGCCGCCCGCCTCCTCGAGCAGCCGCTCGGCCTCGTCCCGGCCCACGCGCCGCTTGAGCATGACGATCGCCGTCTTCACGTGGCCCCTGGCGTCCGCGATCGCCGCGCGCGCCGCCTCGCGCGTGACGCCGCACACTTCCATGACGATCCGCTCGCCGCGATCGCGCAGCTTGTCGGAGAGCGCCACCAGGTCCACCATGAGGTTCCCGTACGCCTTGCCCCAGCGGATCATTGCGCCCGTCGTCACCGTGTTGAGCACGACCTTGGTCGCCGTGCCCGCCTTGAGCCGGGTCGAGCCCGTCAGCGCTTCCGGGCCCACCTTGGGGAGGATCGCCACGTCCACGTTGGGGAGCACGTCCTGCGGCGGGTCCGCGCAGGAGAGGAGCACCGTCTTCGCGCCGCGCGCCGCAGCGCGGTGGATCGCCCCCCGCACGAAAGGTGTGCTGCCGCTCGCCGCGATGCCGAAGACGACGTCCAGCGGACCGACCTCCTTCCCGTCCACGGCCGCACCGCCGGCGTCGGCGTCGTCTTCCGCGCCCTCCTGGCTGCGTACGAGCGCGTCGGCCCCGCCGGCGATGATTCCCTGCACCAGCTCCGGCGGCGTGCCGAAAGTGGGGGGGCACTCCGCCGCGTCCAGCACGCCGAGGCGACCGCTCGACCCGGCTCCGACGTAGATCAGCCGGCCGCCCGCGCGAAAGGCGGCCTCCACCAGCTCGATGGCGCGGGCGATCTCGCCGCCCACCGCGCGCACCGCCTCCGGCACCTTGCGGTCCTCGCGATTCAGGATCTCCACGATGCGGAGCGGGTCGGCGAGGTCAACGTCGGCGGTATCGGGGTTCCGCTGCTCGGTGAGCCGCGGATCGAGTGGTGCGGAGGGGGACGTCATGCGGTGGCCCGGCAATCTACGCTTTGCGCGAGGAAGCGGTCAACGCGACGCGTCGCGGCGTCCCAGGCGCGGGCCTTGTCCAGCCCGATTTCCTAATTGCGCGCTCCCGTTTGGGGTGACATCTTGGCGACGAACCACATCTCGTGTGACGGCGAGTGACCTACCGGCCTCGCGCACACCCAACCGCAGGAGGACCTATGGCGTTGAGAGCAGCCGTGCTCTACGTCGCGTCGCTCTTGGCCGCGCAACTGGCGACCGCGCAGACGCCCGACCTTACTGGCGAGTGGCGGGACGACCGCGGGACCCGATACGCGGTACGCCAGATCGGCAACACCGTGTACTGGAGCATGGACGGCAGGCCGCAGGTGCATAACGTCTTCTACGGAACCATCGTCGGCAGCACCATCACGGGGACATGGGCGGACCTCCCCGGCGGCCAGCTGCACAACAGCGGCGGGCTCATGTTGCGCATCCAGTCGAACGATCGACTCATGAAGGCGGCAGAGGATCCGATGTCAACGTACGGCGCGAGCGTGTGGGTGCGAGAGACCGGCGCCGCGCCCCCCGCAGGGTGCGTCGGCTTCTCCGGCAACTGGAACACGAACTGGGGGGTGGTCACGCTGGCCGTGGCCGGCAACCGCGCCACCGGTACCTACCCCGGGACCGGGAACACCATCAGGGGTACGGTGTCCGGCGTCGTGCTGGAGGGCGAATGGATTCAGCCCGATCGCCCCGGGCGGCTGCGCTTCGAGCTCGCCCCGGACGGGCGCAGCTTCCGCGGGCGCTGGACCGAAGCGAGCGGGTCCGGCGGTGGCGAGTGGAACGGCACGTGCACGGGGGCCGCGCGCTGAGCGCGGGCCGAAACGCGCCAGAGGCGAGCTACTGCGCTACGACGGTGCCGTGCATCCCGGCGCCGGGTGAGCCGTGGAACATGCAGTAGTACTGGTAGGTCCCGGCAGTGCTGAACGTCCTCGAATAGCTGGCCCCCGGGCCGAGCGGGCCCGAATCGAAGGAAGAGCCCGGGCCCGAGCTGTAGGTGACCGTATGGCTGGTGTTGTCCTGGTTCACCCAGGTCACCGTCGTGCCGGCGCTGACGGTCCGCGTGCTCGGGTTGAAGGCGATGTCCTGCATGAACACCTGGTTTGCACCAGGCTGGCCGCCTCCGCCGCCGCCATAACCGTTCGAGGTGGTGCCGTTGCATGCGGCAACGAGCCCGAGGATGGCGACTCCGACCGGACGAGCGAGATGCATCGTGCCTCCGTGGCGCGGGGGGACCGAGTGACTCTCAGCCCCAGAATAGGGAAGCCTTCTCAGCCAGCGCAAGGTCGCGGTACCTGTGGGACCCGGTGACGACGCCCAGGAGCTTCTGAAACAAGCGATCGTCGCGGCTCATGCGGCGGATCACGCGGTCCGCGATCGGCTTGTACCGCGACAGGTTGAGGAGCAGGCGAGTAAGCCGGAAAACGTCCTCCACCATCCGGAACCGGTCTTCCGCATAACGCAGTCCCAGCGCCGCCCCGAAATCGCCGCTGGCGAACGCCTCCCCGATCAGAGGCAGGGCGGCCTTCACGCTCTTGAGAGCGAGCGTCATCCCCTCTCCGGTGATCGGGTCCAAGAACCCCGCACTGTCGCCGATGAGCAGGAGCCCGGGCCGATGGCAGGGCTCGATGGTGAAGCCCAAAGGCCCCACGGCGAACACGGGCGGGATCAGCTGGCTCCTCGACACCCGGTGCCCGATGCTCTCGGCCCCACTCAAGAAACTCATGTACCGAGCGCCGAGATCACCCTTGAAGAACCTCATGGCCCTCTCTTCGAGTAGCAGGGCGACCAGGCTCATCTCCTGCCCACACGGCGCGACGTAGATCTCGCCGTCCAAGGCGGGAAGCACCTCGACATAGGGACCCATCCCTTCCACGCCGCTGACGTGACCCGTGACTCCGAACCGCCTCCGCCGCAGTGGAGTCTTGGTGAGCGAGCACGCGGCGTGAAAGACGGAATGCCGGCCATCGGCACCGATCGTGAGCGGCGCGGAGAACTCCTCGCGCTCAGCCGGGAAACCCGCCGGGTGCCCGGCGACGCCCGTGAC
>JACQVG010000093.1 GCA_016209905.1 Gemmatimonadota bacterium
CCATGATGGCCGTGCAGCCGTTGCTCAAGGAAGCGCAGGAGCGCTACAAGGACCAGCCCGACAAGCAGCAGCAGGAGGTACTCAGGATCTACAAGCAGCACAAGGTCAACCCGCTGGGCGGGTGCCTGCCGCTGCTGCTGCCGTGGCCGGTGCTCATCGCCCTGTTCTTCGCGTTCAGCAAGGCCATCGAGCTGCGCGGCGCGCCGTTCCTGTGGCTGCCCGATCTGGCCCAGAAAGACCCGTTCTACATCATTCCGGTGCTGATGGGCGCCTCGATGTGGGCGCTCAGCAAGCTGTCGTCGGCCGGCATGCCGCCCAACCCGCAGACCAAGATGATGACGGTGGTGATGCCGATCATGATGACGGTGCTGTTCCTGAACTTCGCCTCGGGGCTGAACCTCTACTATGCCGTCTCCAATCTCGTGAGCCTGCCGCAGCAGTACCTGATCAATAAGGCGCGGGGAGTGGAGCTGGCGCGGCGCAGAGTGGGGAAGGGCTAGGCGTCGAGAGCCGACTCCTCATCGGTGGCCGCGCGCCACACTTCGTCGGTGAGCCACTCCAGTCGTTCTTCGGCGAACCGCAGGTCCTGCCGGCTCATGGTGCCGAGATTGTGCGCCACGTAGCGGACGTGCTCGACCAGCTCGTCGAGGACCTCGCGGAGCCCGCGGTTGGCGCGCCGTTCCGTGAACGGTCCGGTCACGCGCTGACCGCCTGACCCGGTGCCCGCCTGGCTTCCGCCGCACCGAACTCTGCGGCCGACGCCCGAGCCGCTGCGGCGACGCCGCCTTCGAGCACCAGCGCCTCGGCCATCCGGGCACCGATGTAGTAGCCCGACCGCTCCGGGAGAACGCGACCGCGGACCAGGCGGGCGGCGGGGCTCATCCCGCCGGTGAGGTAACGGAGCCGAAGGCCGAGTCCCGTCCGGTCGAGCTCGGGTTGCGCGGTCCGAAAGAGGAAGGTCTCGAGCTCGCGCATCCTCCGGTACTGGCGACGCGTGTAGCCGAAGTAGTGCTCCTCCCGCCGGCCGGGCGCGGCGGCGCGGGCTGCATGGACCGCGACGCCTTCGTTGAGCAGCTGCTCGCGCAGCGTGGCCCTGCCGCCGATGTCCCAGCTGTCGTACGTGCCGCCGGCGTCCGTGATCATCCGCCGCAGCTCGGAGCGGCTGGACGGGGAGGTGTAGCGCACCGTGTGAGCCACTTCGTGCGCGATCCACAGGGGGAGCAGCTCGGGGGCGAGCCCCAAGCCGAAGGTCTCCGGGTTCGCGTGCCCCGTGAAATGCTCCACGCACACGACCACGACCCCGCGGCCGCCGACCACCAGTTCGGCGGCGTTGGCAGCGCCCACGCCGACGGTGAGGTAGAGGTCCACCTCCTGGTCGACCTCCAGGGCCGCTGCCGCAACAGCGAGCGATTCCGCCGCGACGCGCTCCAGGTCCACCGCGGCGAGCAGACGGTGGAGGTCGCGCCGGTCGGCCGCGAGGGTCGAGCGGACGACTTCCCCAGCGCCCGGCGAATCGAAGTCGAGGACGTAGTTGTGCCAGTAGGCCGACAGGACGCCGCGGTGACGCTCGACATACTTGTGGTAGGCCGCGGACCGGTCCGGCGCCGCGAGCGCGGCGAGGAACTCGGGAACGAGGTTGATGATCACGGTGGCGGCCGCCCCAATTTGGACGACTTTGCGGCCAGGGACAAGAGCGCGCGCGGGCGCCGCCGCGCGCTCAGCGGTCGCGCCGGAAGCTCTTGCTCATCTCATCGAGGAACCGACGCTCATCGGGCGTGAGGCTCTGCAGTCCGAGCGCGGAGATCTTGTCGAGCACGCGGTCCACCTCGGCGAGCACCGTGGCGTCTCGGTCGCGCCGGCGCGCGGGACCGACCGGCTCGGCCCGCCGGGCGGCGTCGGCCGTCGGCGGACGGACGAGGACGGCGGGTGTGCGTTCGATCGCCTCGTCGCGGCGGGCGCGGCTCAGCAGGGAGGCACCGCGCAGGTACAAGAACGCCGCCGCGAACCCGCCCAGGTGGGCGAAGTGGGCGACTCCGTCACGCGCGCCGAGCACCCCGGCGACCAGCGACAGGCCGGCCAGGAACGCGACGAGCCACTTCGCCTTCACCGGGACCGGCAGCGGAAATACCAGCACCGGCGCGTCGGGCCATTCGAGCACGAAGGCCAGCATCACCCCGAACACCGCCGCGGAGGCCCCGATGATGATCGCGCTGCCGGTGAGGGGGAGCAACGCCAGGCTCAGCGCCGGGCCGCCGAGTGCCGCCAGGACGTACAGGCGAACGAACGCCCGGCTGCCCAGACTGCGCTCGACCGGCGGACCGAACATGAACAGCGCGATCATGTTGCCCAGCAGATGGAGGAACGAGCCGTGGAGGAAGGCGTAAGTCAACAGCCCCCAGGGATACCGCAGGATGCGCGAGGGCGCGAAGCCGAACGTCTCGATCAGCCACGGAGTGGTGAAAACCGTCAGCTGCAGGAGGTACACGGCGCCCGTCGCCACCAGGAAGCGGCGGACCCAGCGAGTCAACGCGAAGGGAGAGCCGTCGTAACTCATGCGGGCTTGCCGAAAGGTATCCCCCGGTTCACGCCTTTGTTCCGCGGGCCGCCAGCGCGATGCGACAGATCGCCTCGCAGAGGTCGGGGAAGGTCATCCCCGCCGCCCGTGCGGCTTTCGGGATGAGACTGTTCGCGGTCATGCCCGGAAGGGTGTTGGCCTCGAGGAAAAAGATGCCATCGTTCGGGTCGACGCGAAAGTCGATCCGGCTGTACCCCCCCAACTTGAGCGCGCGATGGGAGAGAAGGGCGGCCTGCTGGGTCCTGGCGGCCAGAGCCGGGGTGATGGGCGCGGGTGAGATCTCATCGGCCATGCCGGGCGTGTACTTGCACTCGTAGTCGAAGATCTCGTGCCGGGGACGGATCTCGACGACGGGCAGCGCCTCCTCGCCCAACACGCCGACGGTGAGCTCGCGGCCCGGCGGGATGAACTGCTCGACCATCACCTCGGCGTCGTACGTCGTCGCGAGCTCGACGGCCGCAGCCAGATCGTGCGGATCGCGGACCAGCGTGAGCCCCACCGACGACCCTTCCCGTGACGGCTTGACCACACAGGGGTACCCGACCGCGCGCTCGACCTCGCCGGAGTCGACCGGCGCCATCACCCACCGGGGTACGGGGACACCATGATCGCGCAGCACCCTTTTCGCGAGGTCCTTGTCCATCGCCAGGCCCGATGCCAGATGGCCGCTGCCCGTGTAGGGCACGCCGATCACGTCCAGCACGGCCTGCACCGTGCCGTCCTCACCCTGGCCGCCGTGGAGCGCGAGAAAGATCACCGCCGCGCCACGGATGGCGGGGATCTCGCCCAGGCCCGCCGACAGCATGCCGCGCTCAAGTTCCTTCAGGGCGGCGAGCGCCGGCGGGTTGCGCCCGATGCCACCGGGGAGGAGCTGCGCCTCCCGCTCAGGCGGGACGAAGCCGGCGGCCAGGTCCACCATGGATACGTCGTGCCCGCGCGACCGCAGGGCGGCGGCGATCTCGAGACCGGACGCGAGCGCGACGTCGCGCTCGCTCGACGTGCCCCCGGTCAGGACGGCGATCTTCACCGGATGCCCGCGACCTGACGCAGCACGTCGTAGCGAGTCACGATGCCGGTGAGCTTCCCGTGGCGCCGCACCAGCACGGCCGTGGTGTCGCGCGAGAGGAATGCCGTCAACCGTTCGAGCGGAAGGTTGGCGTCCACGACCGGGTAGGGGGGTTGCATCACCTCGGCGACGGCGCGCTCCAGCTGTGTTCCGTCCTCCAGCGCCCGCGCCATGAGGATCCCCTCGCTCACCGACCCGACGCAATCGCCCGCTTCGATGACGGGGACTTGGGAGATGGCATACGTGGACATGAGGTTGAGCGCCTGCCGGACGCTGGAGGCGGGGCCTACCGAAACGAGCGGCGGCAGCTCCGCGGGCCGGCCCTCGAGGACCGTGGCAGCCGTCACCCGCTCCTCGGCGAGCATCTGGTTCTCGCGCATCCAGTCGTCGTCGTAGAGCTTCGACAGGTAGCGCTCGCCGGTGTCGCACAGGATCGTGACGACCATCGCGTCGGCATCGTCGACTCGGCGGGCGACCTCGAGCGCGGCGTGGACGTTCAGCCCCGTCGATCCGCCGACGAAGAGCCCTTCCTCGCGGGTCAGGCGGCGCGCCATCCGAAAGGCTTCGGCGTCGGAGACCTCGATCCATTCGTCGATGACGTCGAAGTCGAGCGCCGTCGGGATCTTGTCGCCGCCGATTCCTTCGACCTTGTAGGGGAACCCCTCCCCCTTGGTATGTGCGGCGGCGTACTGCCGGTAGATGGAGCCGATCGGGTCGCCGGCGATGACTCGGACCGCAGGGTTCTTGTCCTTGAGGTAGCGACCGGCACCCGAGACGGTGCCGCCGGTTCCCGCCGCGCACACGAAGTGCGTGAGCCGACCGCGCGTCTGCTCCCAGAGCTCGGGCCCGGTCGTCCGATAGTGCGCTTCGGGGTTCGCGGGGTTGTAGTGCTGGTCGGCCAGGATCGCGCCGGGCGTCGCGGCCGCGATGGCCTTCGCTTTCTGGATGTAGTACTCCGGGTGATCGGGTGGCACGGCGGTCGGCACCACGACGACCTCGGCGCCGAAGGCTCGCAGCAGGCGGATCTTCTCCATTGACATCTTGTCGGGGATGGTGAAGACGCAGCGGTATCCCTTGATGGCGGCCGCGATGGCGAGGCCGACCCCCGTATTGCCGCTGGTCCCCTCGACAATGACGCCGCCCGGCTTCAGGGCGCCGCTTCGCTCGGCCGCCTCGATCATCGCCAACCCGATGCGGTCTTTGACCGAGCCGCCGGGATTGAGGTTCTCCGCCTTGGCGTAGACCGGCGTGCGGATGCCGCGGGTCACGCGGTTCAGCCGCACGAGCGGCGTCCGCCCGATCGCCTCGAGGATGGAGTGATAGACGTTCACGGTCCGGCTCGCGGGTGCGGCTGCCCGCCAAGGCCCGCGCTGCGCCGAAAGACGACCGGTTGCAGGAAGGCGACGCCGACCGGCTGCCCGTCCCTGCGGGCCGGCGCGAAGCGGAGCCGGGCCGCTCCGGCCACGGCGGCCGAGTCGAACGCCGGCGTACCCGACGACGATACGACGCGCGTGGATTCGGCTCGCACGCGCCCGAGCGCGTCCACGAAAAGGCGCAACCGCACCTCCCCCTCAACGCCGCGGTCGTAGAGAACCGGCGGGTACCGGAACGGCGACTCGCCATCAATGGCGACGGGGACCCCGCGTTGAGAGTCGGCGCCGCCGGGCGCGGGCGACCCGCGGTCGCCGGAGCATCCGACGGCGAGCAAGGCACCCAGCGCCGCCACGGGCCGGCGTCTCACCCGCCCCGCGTCCCCGGGGTGCCCTCCCCCCGTGCGCGCGCCTGCAGCTCGGCGAGCCGGGCCAGCGCCTCCCGGGGCGTCAGGCCGTCCACGTCGAGTGCCTTGAGCTCGGCCGCAATCGGGTCCTCGAGCGGCGCGAAGAGTGCAAGCTGATCGCGGGCGGTCGCAGGCCCGGCGACGCGATGGCCCGCTTCGAGGGTGCCCAGAACCTGTCGCGCCCGCGCGACGACGGCCTCCGGCAGGCCTGCGAGACGGGCGACATGGATTCCATAGGAGCGATCGGCGCCGCCCGGCTGAAGCCGGTGCAGGAAGATCACGTCGCCCCCCGACTCGTGGACCGCCACGTTGTAGTTGACGATGCGCGGGAAGCGGTCGGCGAGCTGGGTGAGTTCGTGGTAGTGCGTGGCAAAGACGGCCTTGCATCCGATCTCGTCGTGGAGGAACTCCGCAACCGCCCACGCGATGGCGACGCCGTCGTAGGTCGACGTGCCGCGCCCGATCTCATCGAGAAGGACCAGGCTGCGACGCGTCGCATTGTGCAAGATCGCCGCCGTCTCGCTCATCTCGACCATGAACGTGCTCTGCCCGCGCGCCAGGTCGTCGCTGGCCCCGACGCGAGTAAAGAGACGGTCCACGACGCCGATCGTGGCCGTGCGCGCCGGCACGAAGGAGCCGGCCTGCGCCATCACCACCGTGAGCCCGACCTGTCGCAGCACGGTGCTCTTTCCTGCCATGTTCGGGCCGGTGACGATCATGATCTGGTGCTCGGCGTCGAGGTGAACGTCGTTCGGGATGAACGCCTCGCGCGGCATCATCCGCTCGACGACCGGGTGCCGACCGCCGGCAATGTCGAGCCCGAAGTCGGAGCCGAGCACCGGTCGTGCGTAGCGCTCGCGCACCGCAGCCTCCGCGAACGCCGCGAGCACGTCCGCGGCGGCGACGCGCCCCGCGGTATCCTGGATGCGCGCGACCGCGGCGCCGATCCGGTCCCGCAGCTCGCCGAACAGGCGCTCCTCCAGCCGCGCGATCTCCTCTTCGGCACCCAGCACCCTCTGCTCGTAGACCTTGAGCTCGGGCGTGACGTACCGCTCGGCGCCGCTCAGCGTCTGGCGACGCTCGTAATCGGGCGGCACGGCGTCCTGGTGCGTCCTGGTGACCTCGATGAAGTAGCCGAACACCTTGTTGTAGCCGACCTTGAGCGAGGCGATGCCGGTGCGCTCGCGCTCTCGGGCCTGGAGCCCCGCGATGTACGCGCGGCCTCCGTCGCGCAGGCCGCGCAGCTCGTCGAGCGTCCGGTCGGCCCCCGCGCGAATGGTGTCGCCATCGCCCAGGGCGGCCGGTGGGTGGTCGGCCAACGAACCGCGGAGCAACGCGGCGAGATCCACCAACTCGTCGAATGCTTCCGCCAGCCCGAACAGGTCGCCGAGCGCCGACCGAAGGCGGGGAAGCCGAGCCAGCGAGCCCCGGAGGGCGCCGAGGTCACGCGGGCCGGCCCGTCGGGCCGCGGCCTTGGCGCCCAGCCGCTCGAGGTCGCGCACCCCGTCCAGAGCCTCACGCAGGGCCGTGCGTCGGCTCTCGTCCCGGACCAGCGCTTCAACCGCGTCCAGACGCCGGGTGATGGGGCCGACGTCGGTGAGGGGGGCCAGCAGCCAGTGCCGCAGCAGGCGCGCCCCCATCGGTGTGACCGTCCGATCGAGCGTCGCGACCAGCGTCGCGGCTTCGCCTTCGGGACGCAGGGGATCGAGGAGCTCGAGGTTGCGGCGCGTCATCGTATCGAGGTAGAGGATCCCCTCGGCGCGCTGCGCGACCGGCCGCCGGAGCTGCGGCAGTCCAGCCGGCTGCAGCTCGCTCAGGTAGCGCAGCAGCGCCCCCGCCGCACCGATAGCCAGCGCGTCCTCCGCACCGAGGCCCAGCGCCTCGAAGGACGCGAGCTGGAAGCGCCGGCCCAGTTCCTCCCGGGCCAGCGCGGGATCGAACTCCCACGGTTCGCGGCGCGTGAGGAGCGCCGCCGTCGGCGCCACGGCTGCGGCGCCCTCGGGCACGAGCACTTCGGAGGGCCGGTACCGCGCGAGCGCGCCCTCGAGGTCGGCGGAACCCAGCCGCTCCAGGACGAACTCACCGGTTGAGAGGTCGGCAGCGGCGAGCCCCGCACGGCCCCGGTCGCTGGCGATCGCCACGAGGTAGGTGTTCCGGTGTTGCTCGAGCAGGTCGTCGGCCATCACGGCCCCCGGCGTGACGACCTCGACGACTTCGCGGCGGACGATGCCCTTGGACTGTTTCGGATCCTCGACTTGCTCGCAGATGGCGACGCGGAAGCCGCGCTCGACGAGGCGCTTGACGTACCCGGACGCCGCCTTGACAGGAACACCGGCCAGCGGTGTCTCGGCGGCCGCACCGTTGTTTCGCGTGGTGAGGGTGAGGCCGAGGGTACGGGCCGCCACTTCGGCGTCGTCCTCGAACATCTCGTAAAAATCGCCCATCCGGAAAAAGAGAATCGCGTTGCGGTGCCGCGCCTTGATCTCCCGGTACTGCTGCATCAGCGGGGTGCTGAGGTCGAGCCCGGGGAGGGTCACGATCCCCGCACCACGAAGGGAGTGCCCCCGAGGATGCGGCCCGCCGCGCGGGCAGCCTCCTCCGCCTCACGCAGGGTGGGGAACGGGCCGAGGCGGATGCGTCGGTAGCCGTCCGCGCCGGTGAGCACCCGCGCGCGGTGCCCGGCCCGCGCGAGGCGGTTCACTATGGCCCGAGCGGCCTGGTCGGTGCGGGCGGCGGCGACCTGGACATCGAACGCCCCCGGCGGACGCACCGCCGGAGCTGAAGGTGTCGCCGGCGCCGTCTGCGATGGCGCCGCCCGGGCGCTGTCGGTGAGAGGCGCTGCCTGCGGAGCGGGCGCCACGGGCACGACGTGCGGCGAGACCACGGACTCGCAGCGTCCGCGGTAGAACGCCGCCTGGTTCTGGAACTCGACGTCGCCAGATGCCTCGGCACGGGCCGAGTCCAGCAGGGCGCACGCGCCCTGCGGCTCGCCGAGTTCGAGCGCGGCGCGGCCGGCCCAGAAGGCGGCGCGCGGCCGGAGTTCGCTGTCGGGATAGTCGGCGCGCAGCCGCGTGGCGAGCGCGAGCGCGGAGGCCGGGTTTCCCGCCGCCATCGCTAGCTGGGCGAGCTGCAACAGTGCATCGTCCGCCCACCGAGAGGCCGAGAACTCGATGGCCACGCGGCGCAGGTCGCGCTCGGCGCTGTCGCCGGAACTCGCGAGCCGCGCGCGCCAGAACAGCGCCTCGACGTACGAGGAATCGCCAGCAGGCAGCCGCGCCAACTCGGCCGCGACGATCCGGCGGGCTCCCTCGCCTCGCCCCTCGGCCGCGAGCTGCACGGCGGCGCGAAGCGCGGGGTTGTCCTGCGCGACGAGCGCCGGCGCGGCGGCGCCGAGCAGCGCGCAGGCGATCCGCACCGCACCCTTCATGGCTCGACCCGCCCGCGGCCGGCGAGCCCGAGGACGGCCTCGACCACGATTTCGCCGTCCCCTCCGAGCGCCGTGCCCTTGAGCCGGCGGTCGGCCGCGAGCAGTTCCTCGAGCGCGGCATCCAGCTCCTCTCCCGTCCAGCGAGCGGCATCGCGCGTCCAGTGCCTCGCCTCTTCAGGCCACACACGCAAGCCCGGCGGCCGGGCGTCTTGGAGGATCCGGACGACGCGCTCCGGCACTGCGGTCTCGCCGACACCGTCGTCGAGATGGGCGCGCGCCAGCGCTACCCCCGACAGCGCCACAGCCAGGGCCGAGATGAGGCGGACCCCCGAGTTGCCGGGGCTGCCCACCAGGTGCTGGACCATGCCTGCCGCCACGGGAAAGCGGCGCGCGGTCACCGCGTCGACGAAATCGTACACCGTCTCCCCGCGCCGGACGCCCACCAGGTTAGCGATGTCCTCGATCGTCGCGGCGCGATCCGGAACGGCGGCTCTGAGCTTGGCGATCTCGGTCGCGACCTGCGCCAGGTCGTCGCCCACGACGGCCTGGAGGTGCAGGACGGCGTCCTCCTCGATCGCCAGGCCTTCTTTCCGGGCCCGGTGCCGGATCCAGCGTCCAACGCGCTCCGGCGGCAGCGGGTCGAAGGCCACGGTTGCCGCGAGGCGAGCGAGCTCAACGTCGGCCTTCTCTCCGGCCGATTGCACGAGGACGAGGAGCGTCTGCGGCGACGGTCGCCCCAGGTAGGCTATCACGGCCACCCGCACCGCCTGTGCCTTCGAGCGGCGCTGCTGGAGCGATTCCACCTCGGACAGGACCACGATGCGTCGGGCTGCCAGCATCGGCGGAGTCAGCACGAGCGCCTCGAACTCCTCCGCCGAAAGCTCCGCCGCACGTCGGCGGTCGAGGTTGAACTCCCTGGTGGCCGAGTCGAGCCCCACGGCGAGCAGCTCGTGCACCGCGTCCTCCTTCAGGAGGTTTTCGTCGCCGTGGAAGTAGTAGGCGGGCAGGATCTCGCCCTTCGTGAGCGACCGCCGAAACGCGTCGAAATCGAGGGCGGACATCGGGCGCAACTTAGCCCGAAACCGAGCGTCCGAAAAGCCTAGCGGCTCGCTAGCGGCCGGCCCATGCCGCGGGCATGTCGAATCGCAGCTCGGTGGCGTAGAGCGCGCGCTGCGTGTCGGCCGCAGCGGGGATCAGATGGAAGGGGTCGCCGAAGCGGATCGTGCTGTCGTTGCCGAGACGGAGCGCCGCCGGCCGGATTCCGCCAACCTCTGCCTCGCCGCGCCTGCGCCCGGCCGCCGCCGGCCGCCGCGACGGCTGGTCGGCTCGGGTCAGGTACTCCCAGCCGGTCACGCCCACCACCGCCACGACCAGCAGCGCTCCGGCGGCCCCCGACCACTGCTGCAGCGCCGGTGTCGCGGCTTCGCGCCGCAGCCGGCGCGCCAGGCGGGCGCCAAAGCCGTGCGACGGCTCGACGGCCGGGAGCGCTCGCAGGGCGCCGACCCCGGCCCTGAAAGCGGCGTCGAACCGGTCGCACGCGGGACAGTCGGCCAGGTGCCGCCGGGCGAGCGCTGTGGCGGGCTCGTCGAGCAAGCCGTCAAGGAAGTCCGAGTAGTGCTGGCGAAAACTGCGACAGTTCATCCGGGCTCGGGCGTGGACTCCTGTCCTTCTACCGCGGAGGGCCCAACGGGTTCCCGCGCAGCCCGGACCGGCCTCCCCGTCAGTCGAGCAGGGGCGCGATGATCGCCGCGAAGCTGGCCCGAGCCCGGTTCAGGCGGCTTTTCACCGTGCCCAGGTTGCACCGGGTGATGTCGGCGATCTCTTCGTAGCTCTTCCCCTCCAGCTCGCGCAGGACGAAAACGACCCGGTGGTGCTCCGGCAGCTGCGCGACCGACCACTCAACCAGCTCACGCAGGTGTCGCTTGCGGTAGAGATCGTCCGGACGAGAACTCGAGTCCTCGAATTGCACCGGTCGGTGATCGGATTCCCACTGCGTCTTGATGGCCTGGAAAAGCACGAGCGGATTGCGGCTCCGGTTCCGCAGCTCGTTCTTCGCGAGATTGGACGCGATGGTGTAGACCCACGTCGAGAACTTCTTCGACTGGTCGAAGCGATGGAGATGGCGGTGCACGCGGATGAAGACCTCCTGCACGAGATCTTCGGCTCGCTCCCGGTCGCCAATGGTCCGATAGATGAAATTGAGCAGCCGCGTCTGGTAGCGCACGACCAGCTCGGTGAAGGCGGGCGGGTTCCCACCCAGGAAAGCCCCGACGACGCGGGCGTCGTCCCAGGTTTCGTAGGGGCGGGCCGGCGCCGGCCGGCCGGTGCCGACAGCTTCCGTCACAGTGAAGGCCACAGCTCTCCCAACGCCAAGAGGGCTCATGGAGTTCCGAGAGCAGGAACCATACCCGCAGGCCGCTCCCGCTGTGGCGGCGTCGCCTAAGTCTCTTCTTGGCAACGCGATGCAATCATGCGGCGGAGATAGGCCTGCCGCAATGGCGCGCTCCTGGGTGTCCGCGACATGCTACAGCCCGAGGCGGAAGCCGGCGAAAAACAGAACAGCCGCCAGTGTCTTGCCGTCGGCGATCTCTCCGGTCCGAATCATGCCGAGGACCGTGCTGAGCGGGAGTGGGACCGTTTCGAGGAATTCGTCGCGGTCCCGGCTATGCTCGTGGACCGCGAGGCCCCAGGCGGCAAAGAGGTGGATCCTCTCGTCGGTGAAGCCGGGGGTCGTGTAGATGGTGGTGAGTGGTTCGAGCTTGGCTGCGGTGGCGCCGGTCTCTTCCAGCAGCTCGCGCCGGGCGCAGTCGGCGGGGCTCTCGCCCGCAGCCAGGCAGCCGGCCGGCACCTCCCAGATGGCCCCGTCGGTCGCATGGCGATACTGGCGGATCAGCAGAATCTGCGGGTCGCTCGCTGTTTCCTCCGACAGCACGGGGACGATCGCCGCCGCCCCCGGGTGGCGGATGATCTCGAGGTCGCCCGACGACCCATCAGGGAAGCGGACGGTGTCGATGTCGAGGTTGACCAGCCGGCCGGTGTACACGCGCCGAGAGGCGATCTTCCCCGTCCCCTGGGCCGTCACCGCGTCTCCCGTCCCCAGAGGTCGCGCAGCGCGATCGGCCCTTCGTTCAGCGCGCGGATGCCCGCCTCGACCTGGTCCCGGTCGCCGACGACCACGATGGCGAAGTGGTCCGGGTCCAGATACAGCCTCGCCACCCGCTGAACGTCGGCGGCGCTGACGGCGTTGATGCGTGGGATGAAGCCGTCGTAGTAGTCGAGCGGCAGCTCGTTGGCGAGCAGGTCGGCGAATCGCTCCGCGGCACCGGCCGTCGTCTCGAACTCGCTCGGCAGGCCGAGAGTCAGGTACGACTTCGCCTTGGCCAGCTCGTCCTGGGGCACCGGTTCGTCGCGAATGCGTCGCAGCTCTCTCAGAAACTCGATCAAGGAGCTGTCCGTTTTCGCCGTCACGACCGACGCGCTGGCGAAGAAGGGGCCGGCGAGGCGGTTCATCTGAAAGCTCGAGCCCGCGCCGTAGGTGTAGCCGTGGATCTCGCGGAGGTTCTGGTTGAGCCGCGAAGTGAACGACCCGCCGAGAATGGTGTTGAGCACCCGGATCGCGAAATAGTCGGGCGTGGAGCGTGGCGCACCCACATGGCCGATGCGGATCACCGACTGCGCGGCCCCCGGCTTGTCCACGAGATAGAAGGTCCGCGGCGCGGGTGCGGGTGCGCCGGCCACCGGCAGCGCCGGAACGTCGCCGGCCTCCCAGGCGCCGAACCGCGCGGCGAGAAGGTCGCGCGCCTCGTCCAGCGTCACGTCTCCCACGACCAGAAGCCGAGCGTTACTGGGGCGGTAGTACGAGTGGTAGAACCGGACGACGCCGTCTCGGGAGAGCGCGGCGGTGGACGTTTCGTCACCGCCCTGCGGCCGGCCGTAGGGGTGCGAGGGTCCGAACACGATGGCGTTGAAGGCCAGCGGCGCGATGGCGGTCGGCCGGTCGCGGAGCTGCAGGATCTGCGAGCGTCGAAGGTCGCGTTGCCGGGCGATCTCCGAGTCCGGGAAGGTCGGCCGGAGAGCCACGTCGGCCATGAGGTCGAGGGCCGGCCCCAGCCGGCGCTTCGGGACGTGGAGAGCGACCTCGCTCATCTCGGGCCCGGCGCCGGTGGCGAGGCGGGCGCCGAGGTAGGCCGCCTCCTCGGCGATCTCGAGCGCGTTGCGCCGCCCGGCCCCTTCGTCGAGCATGGTGGCGGTGAAGGTGGCGAGGCCCGGCAGGTCGGCCGGGTCGCGCACGGATCCCGCGCGGAGGAGGAGCGTGACGTCCACGACGGGCACCTCGTGCATCTCGACCACGGCGAGCTCGAGA
>JACQVG010000094.1 GCA_016209905.1 Gemmatimonadota bacterium
GCCGCGGGGACCGTCGCCGGCCACATCATCGAGTGCGGCGCGCAGTGCTCCGGCGGCAACTACCTCGCCGGCTGGCCCGCCACGCCGGCCCTGGAAGACGTCGGCTACCCGATCGTCGAAGCGGAGCCGGACGGCACCTTCGCCGTGACGAAGCATCCCGGCACCGGAGGCGCGGTGACGGTGGCGGGCGTGACCGAGCAGCTCGTGTACGAGATGGGTGATCCGCGCCAGTACGTCACCCCCGACTGCGTGGCCGACTTCACCACCATCCGGCTGGAGCAGGCGGGGCCCGATCGCGTCCGCGTGCACGGCGTGCGGGGACGCCCGGCGACCGACCTGCTCAAGGTCTCGGTCGCCTACTCGAGCGGCTACAAGGCGGTCGGCACGCTTGTGTATGCATGGCCCGACGCCTACGCAAAGGCCAGGGAGGCGGATCGCGTCCTCCGCGCCAGACTCGATCGCCTCGGGCTGACGTTCGACGAGCTGCTGACCGAGTTCGTCGGGGTCAACGCGACGCACGGCCCGCTCGCCGGCGAGCCCTCCGCCGAGATCGCGGAAGTCCAGCTCCGAGTGGGCGTCAGGTCGCCCGACCGCTCGCGCGTCGAGCGCTTCACGCGCGAGCTCGCGCCCCTCATCCTGAACGGCCCGCCGAGCGTCACCGGCTTCGCCGGCGGGCGACCGAAGGTGGAGGAGATCGTCGCGTACTGGCCGGCGCTGGTGCCGAAGCGCGAGATTCGTCCCGAAGTCCGGGTCATGAGCGCGTGAGCCCGCAGGGCCTGCCCGACCACGAGGAGCAGGGCCGGCGCATCCGGCGCGTCGCCGGCGAGGCGCGGCGCTGGACGCTGCGGGCGGTGCTCCTGTTGGTGACGGCTGTGGTTTCCTTCTCGCGGCCGGGCAGCTTCTTCCTGGTGCTGGGCGTCGCGCTGGCGCTGCTCGCGGTCCTGGCGTTTACGCTGGGGCGCCGGACGGCGCGCGCGGCCGAGGCGATGAGGCGGAAGATGGCGCTGGCCGAAGCGGCGCGTGCGGACGCGGAGACGCGTGGCCCCGCGGGGGGAGGGCAGGGGTGAGGAGGAAGCTGGCCGAGCTGGCCCACGCGAGGAGCGGCGACAAGGGCGACACCGCGAACGTCGGCGTGATCGCGCGCCGGCCCGAGCACTATCCCCTCCTCGTCACAGAGCTGACCGCGGAGCGCGTCGCGCGCCACTTCGCGGGGATGCTGACGGGCGGTGTCGAGCGGTTCGAGCTGCCCAACCTCCACGCGCTGAACTTCCTCCTGCACGGCGCCCTGGGGGGCGGCGGCACGATCTCGCTCAAGACCGACGCCCAGGGGAAGACGCTGAGCACGGCGCTGCTCCGCATGGAGATCGAGGTGCCGGATGAAACGGTCTGAAGACCGGCGCACCGGCGCGCAGACGCACGGACGCGCGGACGCACAGAGGCACCGGCGCACCGACGACGTGCCGCGCGTTCTCGTGGCGCGCGCGGGCGGCGTGGCGACCCTGACGCTGAGCCGACCCGAGAAGCGGAACGCAATGGATCGGCGGATGATCGCGGAGCTCGGGGCCGCGCTCCGGACGGCAGACCTCGCGGCCGACGTCGCCGTCGTGGCCCTGCGTGGGGCCGGAAAGGACTTCTGCGCCGGCCTCGATCTGGACGAGCTTCTCGCTTCGGCGGACCTGCCGGTCGAGGAGAACGAGCGGCGGGCGATGGAGCTCGGCGAGTTGCTCATCGCCCTGCGCAAGATGCCCAAGGTCACAGTCGCCCTCGTCCACGGCCGGGCGCTCGCAGGAGGCTGCGGCCTCGCCACCGCCTGCGACATCGTGCTTGCCCGGCCGGGGGCCGAGTTCGGCTATCCCGAGATCCGCCGCGGCTTCGTGCCCGCGATGGTGATGACGATGTTGCGCCGCGCGGTGGGCGAGAAGCTCGCGTTCGACCTCGCGGCCACGGGGCGGATCGTGGGCGCGGACGAAGCGGAGCGCCTCGGCCTCGTGTCTCGCGTGTTGCCGGCACGCGGGTTCGAGCGTGAGGCCAAGAAGCTGCTCCAAGAGATCGCCGGCTTCTCCGCCTCGGCCCTGGCCCTCATCAAGCAGCAGTTCTACCAGCTCGACGGGCTGGGCGCCCCGGAGGGCATTCGCCTCGGCGCAAGGGTGAACGCGTTGGCGCGCGCGACGCCCGGGTTCAGACAGGCGATCGCCGCATTCCTCAAGAAGTGACGGCGTTCGGCACTCTCCCGGCGCTCCTGGCGACGCGGAAAGGCCACCCGGCGCAAGGAATCGCCACCCCGCGGGCTATGGCGCGGCCTAGCTTCGCTCGCCGTGACGGAGCTGGCGAGCAGGATCGAGCGGGCCCGCGAGGAACTCCGGACTCGCTTCGGCCACCCGGACTTTCGCCCCGGGCAGTACCGAGCCGTCCGCGCGGCCCTGGCCGGCCGCAGCGCGCTCGTCGTCCTGCCGACCGGCGCGGGCAAGTCGCTCTGCTACCAGGTTCCCGCGCTGGTGCTGGACGGTCTCACGGTGGTCGTCTCGCCGCTCATCTCCTTGATGCAGGACCAGGTGCTGGCGGCGCGCTCGCGGGGCGTGTGGGCGGCGGCCCTCAACAGCACCATGTCGCCCTCCGAGCAGGGGCAGGTGCTGCGCGACGTCGCGGGCGGGGGGCTCAGGCTGCTCTTCGTGGCGCCCGAGCGCCTCGCGACCGGCGCGCTCATCGGGGCGTTGCGCGGCACCCGCCTCGCGCTCCTCGCGGTTGACGAGGCCCATTGCATCTCCGAGTGGGGGCCCGAGTTCCGCCCCTCATACCGCCGCCTCGGCCTGGTGCGTCTCGCCCTCGGCCACCCGCCTACGCTCGCGCTCACCGCCACCGCCACGCGCGCGGTGCGCGACGACATCGTGGCCTCCCTCAGGCTGGGGGCGATCGAGCGGATCGTCGGGGCTTTCGACCGTCCCAACCTCGTCTTCGGCGCCGCGCGCGTCCGGGACGACGACGAGCGCCGGCGCCGGCTCATCGGACTCCTGCGCCCGTACCGGGGCCCCGCCATGGTTTACGTGCCCACGCGCCTCGCCGCCGAGCGGTGGACGCGGGCGCTCGGCAACGCCGGCGTGCCCGCCTCCCCGTACCATGCCGGCCTCGAGCACAGCGTGCGCCGCGGCGCGCAGAACGATTTCCTCACCGAAAGGATTGACTGCGTCGTCGCTACGTCGGCCTTCGGGCTGGGCATTGACAAGGCCAACGTGCGCAGCGTGATCCACCTCGGGCTGTCCACCAGCCTGGAGGCCTACTACCAGGAGGCGGGGCGCGCGGGGCGGGACGGCAAGCGGGCCCGGTGCGACATCCTCTGGACGAAGGCCGACCTCAAGCTCGAGCGCGCCATCGTGCCCGATCCCCGGCGCCTCGATCCCTTGCTGCGTTATCTCACGGCGTTCGGCTGCCGGAGGAGACTGCTCCTCGCGCACTTCGGCGAGCGGATGCGCGCCTGCGGCGGCTGCGACCGGTGTGAGAAGAGGCGGCGCTGGTGGCCCGCGCGGAGCAAAGACCGGATCGCCGCCGCCTCCCCCACTGCGTAGATTGCAGGATGGACGACGCCCTGTTCTTCGACCGCCACCACCTCGAGGTCCGCGAGATGGTGCGCGATTTCGCCCGGACGGAGATCGCGCCCGTCGCGCGCGAGTATGATGCGACGGCGGAGTTCCCCTGGCCCACGGTCAAGAAGATGGCCGACCTCGGTCTCCTTGGCGTGCCGTGGCCGCACGAGCTGGGCGGATCCGGGATGGACTACCTCTCCTACATCATCACGGTGCACGAGCTGGCGAAGGTGGATGCCTCGCACAGCATCACCGTCTCGGCGCACACCACCCTCGGCACGTCGCCCATCGTGGACTTCGGCACCGACGAGCAGAAGCGCCGCTTCGTGCCGCTGCTCGCCTCGGGCAGGGTCTTGGGCGGTTTCGGCCTGACGGAGCCCGGCGCGGGCTCAGACGCGGGCGGCACCGCGACGACGGCGCTGGACAGGGGCGACCATTACGTGCTCAACGGCTCCAAGATCTTCATCACGCACGCCGGTGTGGGGGAGATCTTCGTCTGCACCGCGCGCACCGAGCCGGGGAAGACCAATCGCGGCATTACGGCGTTCATCGTCACCAAGGAGACGACGGACAAGGCGGCGGCGCTGGAGCACGGCATCGGGCACGAGCCGAGCCTGCCTTACACCCGGGGGGTGCGGGCGGGAAAGAAAGAGGACAAGATGGGTTGGCGCGCCAGCGACACGCGCGAGCTCTACTTCGAGGACGCGGTCGTCCCCAAGGAAAACGTCCTGGGCCCCGTCGGCGAGGGCTTCGTCCAGTTCCTCCGAACCCTCGACTCCGGGCGGATCGGCCTGGCGGCCCTCTCGCTCGGGATCGCGGAGGGCGCTTACGAGGAGGCGCTCCGCTACACCAGCGCGCGCAAACAATTCGGCCGCCCGGTGGCCGCGTTCCAGGGTGTGCACTTCGCCTTGGCCGACATGGCGACCGAGATCGAGGCCGGCTGGCATCTGGTCTATCACTCGGCGTGGCTCAAGCAGCACGACAAACCGCACAAGAAGGAGGCGGCGATGGCCAAGCTCTTCTGTTCCGAGCTGGCCATGCGGGCCACGATCAAGGCGGTCCAGCTCCATGGCGGCTACGGCTACACCACCGAGTACCCCGTCGAGCGGATGATGCGGGACGCGAAGGTGTGCGAGATCGGGGAGGGAACCAGCGAGATCCAGCGCCTCGTCATCGCCCGCCAAATCCTGGGCGATCTCCTCGACGATTGACTAAGTTCAATCCCGGCATTATCTTAGCAAGCACTATGGGACTGCGTGAGCCGGTTCTTGCGGGCGAGTGGGACGGGGGTCGCTCCGGCAAGCCGCTCGAAATCACGGGTCGCCCGGGTCTGGCCCGGAGCCGGCCCTTCACTAGCGAGACGCCCGTCGGGCGCGTGGCAGGGGGCTCCCCGGCCGGCGCGTACGGCGTGGCCGTCGGAGACTGTTCAGTTGAAACGGGAAATCTTGATCAACGGGACCCCGCGGGAGACCCGCGTGGCCATTCTCGAGGACGATACCCTTGTTGAGCTCCTGGTGGATCGTCCCGATGCGCGCCGCAGCGTCGGCGACATCTATCTCGGCAAGGTCGAAGCGGTCCTGCCGGGCATCCAGGCGGCGTTCGTTGACATAGGCGCCGAAAAGAGCGCGTTCCTCCACGCCTCCGACATGGTCGAGCCGGAGGAGGACGAGCTCGAAGAAGACGAGAACGGGAAGAGCGAGCCGCTGGGCAACGGCGACGACGGTGCCAACGGCTCCAAGGCGTCGAGTCGCGCCGAGGGTCGCCGCGGCAAGTACCCGCCCATCCAGGACCTGCTGAAGCGCGGCGAGACCAAGCTGGTCCAGGTCTCCAAGGAGCCGATCGGCACCAAGGGGCCGCGCGTCACCGCCCAGATCTCCATCCCCGGGCGCTTCCTCGTGTACATGCCCTACGCCTCGAAAGTCGGCGTGAGCCGCAAGATCGAGTCGCAGGGGGAGCGCGCGCGGCTGCGCGAGATGGTGTCCCGGATCCTCCCCGCGGACGCCGGCGGCGTGATCGTGCGGACGGTGGGGGAGGAGCTCACGGAGGAGCACTTCAAGCGCGAGCTGGACTCGCTCCTCAAGCTGTGGAAGAAGATCTCCAAGAAGGCCACGTTCCTGGGCGCGCCCGCGCTGGTGCAGCGCGAGACGAGCCTCACCCGCGGGATCATCCGCGATCTCTTCTCGGCCAAGGTGGACCGCCTGGTGGTGGACTCGAAGGAGCTCCACGGCGAGATCATGGGCTATCTCGACCAGGTGGGCCCCGACCTCAAGGAGCGAGTCGAGCTGTACGCGGAGCGCACGGCGCTGTTCGACCAGCACGACATCGAGAGCGAGATCCGGGACCTCTTCAAGCGGCGGGTGGACCTGCCCACGGGCGGGTACCTCGTCATCGAGCACACCGAGGCTTTGGTCTCGGTGGACGTGAACACGGGGCGCTACACGGGCAGGAAGGACCCTGAGAAGACGATCCTCAGGACCAACATCGAGGCGGCGCGGGAGGTGGCGCGGCAGCTTCGCCTGCGCGACATCGGCGGGATCATCGTGTGCGACTTCATTGACATGGAGTCGCGGGGCAATCGCGACCAGGTGCTCCAGGAGCTGCGCGCGCACCTCGCGCGTGACCGGGCCCGGACCCGGGCGTTCGCGGTGTCCGACCTGGGTCTCATCGAGATGACGCGGCAGCGGGTGCGGCCGTCGCTGTTCGAGAGCATGACCCAGCCCTGCCCGACCTGCTCGGGGACGGGCCGCGTGTTCCGGCCCGACACGGTGGTGCGGCGGCTGGAGCGCTCCCTGAGGCGCGCGGCCGCGGAGCACAAGGATCGCCGCATGACCGTGCGGCTGCATCCGGAGGTTGCGCTGTACCTGCTCGAGCAGGAGCCGCACTTCCTCAAGGCGCTCGCGAAGCAGACCCGGATTGACCTCGAGGTGCGCGACGACCCCATGATGCGGCTGGACGAGTTCAAGCTGATGAGCCAGCCGGCGGGGCGGGACGTGACGGAGGCGTATCTGGTGGCGTAGCTACTGCTGCGCTCTACAATCATGATGGTATACTATCGTACTTGTATACCAACGTAGAAGTAGATAGATTCGACGCCGGACGCTCACGCGGGGGAGCCCATGGCGTCGCTCCTGGTTGATCGCGAGGCCCAGCTGGCGGAGCTGCGGCGCCTGTTTAGTGCAGGCGGGCCGCGTCTCGCGCTGCTGTACGGCCGCCGCCGGGTCGGCAAGACCTTCCTGCTCGCTCACGCCTGGCCTCGGGTGCGGACGTTCTATTTCACCGCCGCCGATGCCACCGAGGCCGTGAACCGGCGCCAGCTCGTGGAGGACCTGGCGCGCTGGCTCCGGCGACCGCTGCCCGCCGATGACTTCCCGACGTGGCGTGCCGTTTTCCGCCTGCTGCTGGGCCTCGGGGCGGCCGGCCCCAGGGTGGTGGTGCTGGACGAGTTCCAGTACTTCGCGGAGGACGTGGCGGGGCTGGTGCGGGTCACCTCCGAGCTCAACGCGGTGTGGGAGGAGCGGGGGCCGCGGCGGCCGCGCCGCCCGCTTCTGCTGGTGCTGTCGGGCTCGGCGATCCGCACGCTGGAGGCGCTCGATGGGGGTGGGGCGCCCCTGCACGGCCGGCTGCACTGGAAGCACCTGCTGCGGCCGTTCGACTACCTCGACGCCGGCCGGATGGCCCGCTTCGGCTCGCTCCGGGACCGCGCGCTCGCCTACGCGATCTACGGGGGCACGCCGCGGTACCTCGACAGCATCGACCCGTCCACGTCACTGGCTGACAACGTCGCCCGGGCCGTGCTGTCCCCGGACGGAGAGGTGCGGGTGCAGGTGGAGACGGCGCTCGACCAGGAGCGGGGGCTGCGTGAGGTGGCGAAGTACAAGGCCATCCTGCGCGCCTTGGCCGCGGGCCGGAGGGAGCTCAACGAGATCGTCCAGACCAGCGGCCTGGCCCTCGACACGGCCCTCCGCGCCAAGCTCGAGACCCTGGTCGCGCTCGGCTACGTCGAGGCGCGCCGGAACCACAGCGCGCGGCGGACCGATCCGTACCGGTATCGTCTGGCCGACCCGGCCTTCCGCTTCCACGCGGCGCTGGTCCAGCCGTTCCGGACCGAGCTGGAGCACAACGATCCCCGGCGCGTGTGGGATCTCCACATCGCGAAGGAGTTGGGTGCGTACATGGGCCTCGTCTTCGAGACGATCGTGGAGCAGGCCTACCACCGGCTCGCGCGGGTGCGTGGGCTGTCCCTTGTCCGGTCGTGGGGGCGATGGGAGGGTCTCGATCGGGCCGGCCGGCAGACGGAGATAGACGTCGTCGCGCAGCTGACGGACGGGCGCATCGCGACCGGGGCGATCAAGTGGAACGTGCGGCCCGTTCTTCCCGACGTGCACTTCGGCCACGTCGCGGCGATCGAGCGGTTGGCGGAATCGGGCCATCGCTGGGCGCACGCCGCACGCGACCCCGCGGCTCGGCTGCTGTATGTCGCGGCGGGTGGGTTCAGCCCGGCGTTCCGGCGGGCCGTGCGGGCTTCGGGGCGCGACGTGGTGCTGTGGACTCTGAAGGACCTGTACCGGGTTCCCCGCCGCCGGCCCTGAAGTGAGGCGCGAGGTGCTCGAGCGCGTCTTCAGGCTGCGTGAATCGGGAACGACGGTGCGCACCGAGATCCTGGCCGGCGCGACGACCTTCGCCACCCTCTCCTACATCATCTTCGTCCAGCCGGCGGTCCTCGGCGTGGCGTCCATGGACCGGGGCGCGGTGCTGGTCGCCACCTGTCTGGCCAGCGCCGTCGCCACGCTGATCATGGGGCTGTACGCCAACTACCCGATCGCGGTCGCCCCGGCGATGGGCCACAATTTCTTCTTCGCCTACACCGTGGTCGTGGGAATGGGTGTGCCCTGGGCGGTCGCGCTCGGGGCCGACTTCCTCGCCGGGGCGCTGTTCGTCGCGCTCTCCGTGTTCCGGTTCCGGGAAGCGGTCATGGATGCCGTCCCCGAGCCGCTCAAGGCGGCGATCCCCGTGGGGATCGGGCTCCTCATCGCGTTCGTCGGGATGCAGTGGGGCGGCATCGTGGTGGCCAACCCCGGCAGCCTGGTCGCCCTCGGCGAGCTGACTTCCCCGCCCACGCTCCTTGCGCTGGGCGGGTTCCTCCTCATCGCGATGCTCCACCTCCGGCGGGTGCGAGGCGGCATCCTGATCGGCATCCTCGCCACGACCGCCTCCGGCGTCGCCCTCGGGCTGCTGCCGTACCGCGGCATCGTCGGGCGGCCTCCCTCGCTCGCGCCGACGTTCTTCAAGCTCGATATTGGCGGAGCGCTGCGGCCGGAGCTCATCGAGGTCGTGTTCGTGTTCCTCTTCCTCGCCGTGTTCGACACCGTGGGCACGCTGATCGGGGTGAGCACGCAGGCCGGCTTCCTCAAGGAGGGCAGGCTTCCGCGGGCCGGACGGGCGCTGTTCTGCGACGCCGTGGGGACGACGGCGGGCACGCTGCTCGGGACCTCGACCGTCACGGCCTACGTCGAGAGCGCGGCAGGCGTCGCGGAGGGCGGGCGTACGGGCCTCGCGAACGTCGTGACCGCGGTGCTGATGCTCCTGGCCGTCTTCTTCGCCCCGCTGGCGCAGCTGGTGGGTGGGGGCGTGGATGTCGCCGGCGGAACCAAGCTCTACCCGGTGACGGCGGCGGCCCTCATGACGATCGGCTATCTCATGTTCGGCGGCGTGGCGCGCGTGCGCTGGGACGACTTGAGCGAGGC
>JACQVG010000099.1 GCA_016209905.1 Gemmatimonadota bacterium
CTCTAGCGCCACGCGACCTTCCCGTTGCGATCGCGCATCGTTCAGGCCGCCCGGCAGACACAGAGGAGGGCGTGGCCGAACAGCAGACGCCGCGAGGCCAGCGCTCGCGCCCAGTCCCTTTCGCCCGGCCGCCGCAGTACCAGGCGAGTGGTCACCGCGATCGGAAGCGCGAGCCAAGCCCAGGGCACGCTGCCGCGCACGACGCGACTCGCCTCCACAGCCTCGACCGCAAACCCGGCCCGGGCCAGGAAGTACATCAGCATCGGGTACGTCAGCAGCATGATGTGTTCGAGTCCCGTCGCCTCGCGCGACGCGTCGAACGGGTGGGGCGCCGAGCTCCAGAATCCGGTGAGAAGCATCCGAACCCTCGACCCGAGATGCAGCACGTTTGGTGTCGTGAGCACCAGACGGCCCCCCGGCACCAGCACGCGCCGCACCTCGCGCAGGGCGTCCACCGGGCGCTCGAGGTGCTCGATGCCCTCCACGCAGGCCACGTACTCGAATGTGCCGTCGGCGAAGGGCAGAGGCCGGTTCAAATCCAGCCGCAGCCGTCCCAACCCCGAGCGGGAAGACCCCGCCTGCCCGAGGTCCGCCGCCGTGACGCGGTAGCCGAGCATCGCCAGCTCGTGCGCCAGCGCGCCGTGGCCGGCCGGGCAGTCGAGCACCCGGCCTCGCGACCGCGCGGCGAACCATGCGAGGACCCGATCGTGCGTCTGAGGCGACGCGTTCAACGGGATCCCCGAGTGCGAGAGGCGCGCCCGGCTCACCCCTCCGTTCTCGCCCGCGGCAGCCGCTCGCCGGCGCGGCCGCGCCTCCCTACGAGACGAGATACGTGCTCCAGATCCAATCCGCCGCTCCGTGCGTGACGGCCGCCGCGGACAGTTTCCCCGTCCGCGCGTACACCCAGCCGTAGGCGAGTCCCGCCAGCGATGCCACCAGGGCGTAGCGCCAGTTGAGCGGCGGTGCGTGCTTGGTGATGTGTGCCAGCCCGAAGAGCAGCGAGGCGACGATCCATCCCGCTCGCGGGGTCCAGAGGCGCGATAACCCCTCCTGCACGAGACCGCGAAACAGCATCTCCTCGGGCAGGCCCACGAAGATGATCAGACCGAACAGCCTCGCCGCCGCGTGGCTCGCCCCCTGCCATCTTGGCTCCCAACCCAGGAATCCGATGGCCAGGCCCAACGGAAGCGCCGCGACGAGGAGCGCCGCCAGCGCACCGCCCGAAAACGCCAACTCTCTCGCCGACAGGCCGAACCGCACGTCGAACGACCGAAGCGGCTTTACGGCGATGAACAGAAACAGCGCCAGATCCAACGCGGCGAAGAACGCGAGGCCGATCTTCGTCCCGCCGGGAACCCGTATGAACAGGGTGCTCTCCCACGCGCCGGCGAGAACTCCGAGCACGAGCGCGACCCCCACCAGGCGGAGGCCGGACGCTTCCGTGCCGCGGTCCAAGACCACGATGGCGACCGCCCCAGCCGTGCAGAGCGGCCACAGCACAGCCTTCTCCCACGGTGACGACGGCGCCGCGAGCGTGACGGCGAGCCCTAGGGCGGCAAGCGACCCGGGCACGGACCAGATCAGCGACGGGTTGCCTACGACGCGCCTTCGGAGCCACGACTGCGCTGGCGGCGCCAGCAGCGTCAGGTACGGTGCCGCAAGGATCCAGCAGAACAGCGTCCAAGGCCAGCGCCCAGGATCGGATGCGCCGAAGATCGCGAGCGCTCCCAGGCCGGCGGCAACGATGACCCACCCGACGACGGCGTCGCGGTCGGGCAGAGAGGTGCTCGCCACGGCGCCAATATAGCGCGATGCCGGAAGGCCGGACACGCGCGTCGGTCCAAGATCGCCCGACATCGCTCAGCGGTCTCCCAACACGCGCCGGTAGACCTCCAGCGTCCGCGCGGCCGTCTGCTCGATCGAAAACAGCCGCGCTCGATCCCGCGCCGCGGCACCGAGCGACGCCCGCAGAGGCTCGTCGGTGCAGAGCCGGCCGAGCGCGGCGCCGAGCGCCGCCGCGTCGCCCACGGGAACGAGAAGTCCGGTCTCACCGTCCACCACCACGTCCGGGATGCCTCCGGCGGCCGTTGCGGCCACGGCCTTGCCGCAGGCCATCGCGTCGAGCAACACGGTCCCGAGACCTTCCTCCCGGGAACTCAGGGCGACGACATCGGCCGCCGCGATCAACCCGTCGGCATCGGGCCGCTGACCCGCGACGTGCAACGTGGTCTCGATCCCCAGCGCCTCTCGCTCCCTTAACACCTCGCCTCTGAGCGGACCGTCGCCGACGAGCAGCGCCTGCAGTCGGGTGCCCGAACCCGCCGCTGAAGCGATGGCGCGGACGAATGTCACGGGAGCCTTGTGGGGCACCAGCGCCGCCACCATCACCACCAGCGGCACCCCAGGCGCCAGTCCCAAGGCGCGCAACGTATCTTGCGACGCCGGCTCCACGCGCCGTGAGAGATCGACACCCGACCGCACGACTGTCACGCGCTCGGCGGGAATGCCCCCGGCGAGCAGCACGTCCCTCACCGCGGATGAGACGGCGATCAGCGCACGGGCGCGCGCGTACTTCCAGCGCGTCGCCGGATTGCGCCGCAGTGGGAAGTCAACTCGGCGCGTCACCACCAGCGCCGTGCTGCCGCCCGCCACCGCGAGTGCGCCCAGCCCTACCGCGTGGGCCGTGTGGGCGTGCAGGATGTCGATTCGATGACGCCGGAGCGCGCTGCGGAGCCTGAACGCCGCGAGAGGATCCAGCTCGACCAGCGGCTCGACGGCCCACACGGGTAGACCGTCGCGCTGCGACGCCGCGGCCAGGGCCTCCCGCGGCCGCGCGGCCACGATGGACCCATGGTGCCGGGCCCGCAGCTCTCTGGCCAGCCAGAACGTCTGACGCTCGCCACCGCGCCAGCCGCGCTCGGTATCGAGGTGCACCACCCTGATCGGCCGCTCGCCCACGAAGACCCTGGCCGGCCTACGGTGGCGCCGCGCCCGAACGGCACACGCTGTGGGCGACTATCGGAACGTCACGGAAGCCGCCCCCGAACTCGAACCGCGCGCCCTCCTCGTCCTCCGCCTCTACCTCGAAGTGCCCGCGCAGCGGTACAGCCGTCTCGAGCCACACCCTGCCGTCGACGCCGACGAAGCTCGGACCCACGCTGTCCGCCAAGGAACGAAACGCGACCACGGCGGTCCCGTCGCCGCCTGCTCCGCGCAGAACTCGAAACTCGCGAGGCCCGCGAAGCGGCGGAGCCGCCCGGAGCGTGATCCCCCCGCTGAAGACTCGGCCCACCGCAACGACCGTCACCGAGCTGTCGGCGCCACACGCCGTCGCGCGCGACACCGCGGCGCCCGGTTGAAGCCCGCCCGCGACCCGCCCAAGGCTCAGGCGACCTGCGGGCCGCACCTCCGCTCCGCCCACCGAGCCGGAGGGCTCGCATCCCGATACCAGGAGCGCGCCGGCGCACACCGCGCCAAGGCGCCGCACCACGCTCGCACCCATGTCGAAACAAGCTACGGATAGAGCGGAACCTTGCCTAGCGGCGGGCCCCGAGAACGAGGTCCACTCTCCACCTCGAACCATGGCCCATGGGCCTCGCCGCCTGCAGCCGCAGCGCCCCGCGCAGAGCCGAGACGCCGACGCCCACCGACGTCGACGGATCGCCGCGGAAGGCGAGGCCGCGCACGGCGAGCGGAGTCCGAGTGGGGAGCCGAATGAGCCTGCCACGCGAGCGCGAAGGCTAGGCCGCCGAGCGTCATCCTGCGCTACACCGGACCGGGCGATCGGGACGGCAAAGTTCGCACTGTCTCATCGTGGCGCCGGGCAGGGGTTCCAATCGTGTGTGGGCCGAAGCCCATTACGCTCCGGCTTCGCCGGCGGTTTCGGCCTCTGGCGCCGACTTCACGCGTCCTGCGCACTCCCTTGACGCCGCGTTGGGAATCACACTAATTGACTAGTCAGTTAACATGAAACGCGCTGCGCCGAGCAGGGATAGGATAATCGAGGCCGCGTGCTCGGGTCTCGCGTCCGCAGGCCTCGACGCTCTGACCGTGGGCCGCGTGGCCGCGCTGTCGGGCGTTTCCAGCGCGCTGGTGCACTACCACTTCGCGACCAAGGACAAGCTCCTCCAGGCGGCGGCTCGACGAGTGGCGCACGCACGCACTGCCGCGCGGGCCGCAGCCTTCGAGGTGCGCGGAGGACTGGCGACCCTGGACGCCGTATGGCGCGCCGTCGAGACGGGTGTCGCGAGCGGTGCGGAACGCTCCTGGCACGATCTCGTTCTTCGTGCGCGCGCAGACGTTGTGGTCGCCGCCGAAGTCGCCGCCCAGCGCGCCGAGGAGTCGCGCGGTCTGGCCTTGCGACTCCCGAGCCTGCTCGTGGAACTCGGCTCCGCTCCGCCGGGTCCGATAGACGAACTGGCGACCGTCGTGATCGCCTTTCTGGACGGTGCGGCGCTCGCCCTTGCGAGCGGTGAGCGCCCTGATGCGATCAAGTCCGCCTTCGACGCGCTGTGGCTCGCCCTGATCGGTGCCGGGCAGACCGAGCTTCGGCGCTGAGCAGGCGCCGCATCTCATCGAGAGATGATGCTCGGATGGCCGTGTCCTTCCCCCGGACGACGGTGAACGCCAGCGGCCGGTCCAGCGTCGGCAGGTCCTCGGGCCGCAACCGGCGCGCCAGCCCCTCCTTCACGCGCACCCGCGCGATCGCGCGATCGCCTTCTCTCTCATCGGCGAGCGGGCACCGCTCGCCCGCCAGCTCGATCCACGAAGGCAGCCCCTCGATCGCGCGCCGCCGCTCCACCGGCACGAACTCGTTCACCTTCAGCGCAAGATCCGCCTGAACGAAGTCCTCGTACCGCGCGATGGCGTGGATCCTCGCGCCGAGCGCGGTGCGCACGGACGCGCCGGACGCGCCGGTGAGGGAGCCGCCGGAGCGCCGGTACAGTTCGCCGAGCCGCTCGAGGGTGTGCCGCAGTGCGCGGGCGTCCTTGTGCCGCGCGGCGCCCGTCATCACGGCCTCGACGAGCGCCGCTCTCGCCGGTGCGGCGAGATCCGGCGGGATGCGGTCCAGCACTTCGACGTCCTTGTCCAGCTCGAAGCCGTGGTAGCGCAGGCGCCTAAGCGCCACGAGCGGCGAGCGCTTGTGCCGGCCGTCGTACACCACCTCCGGCGCCTCCGCGCGCGCGTAGTGACGGATGAGGTCGTAGGGGAGCTGCGTGCCTTCGACCGCCGCCCGCGGAACGCCCTGGCGGTCGGCGAAATAGCGGATCGCGCCTGCCACGCCGCCCCACGAGCCGCACACCGAGGTGCGCGACACCCGGACAGGGTCGCCCGCAGATGTCTGTTCGTCGATCACCAGGTCGAGGGGCATCACTCGCGCTAGCAGGTCCTGGAAGCGGCGCAGCATGCGGTCGTCGGCGTACGCCAGCTGCGCCGGCAGCCGCAGCTCGAGCGCGCGATACACGGACGCGAAGCCTAACGCCGCGTCCTCGATGGCCTTGACCAGGACGCCTCTCTCCTCGGCCCAGGCGCCCAGCGACTCGCCGAACACGTGCCGCTCGAGCCCGTACACCTCGCCGATCGTGCCATGCCGGTTCACCGCTTCGGCGTAAATGTTGAACGCCGTGAGGTGATCCGACCCGGACACGATGAGCCCGCGCAGCATCCGCTCCTCCCGCGTCATCCGGTGGAGAGAGTCGACCGCCGCGATCACCCCGATGGCCGGCGTCAGATCGGTGTCCGCGTGCAGGAGGAGCTCGGCCCACGGCCGGTCGACCGGCAGCGCTTCCACCTCGGCCCCGTACGCCGTGAGCGCGCCGCGCTCGGCGATGCCGCGAGCTTCCAGCATCGCCACCGCCGCGGCGTACGCACGCCGGTCGAGCGCAACGGGAAGCTCGAGGTCGCGCGCGTCCACGCCGATGGCCGCGCAGGTGAGCGCGACCCGCTCTGCGTCTCCCGCGAGCTGGAATTCCGGCGGCTGCGGCTCCAGCCGCTCGAATTCGAGATCGCGCTCGCTCAGAATGGCCACCTCCGCCCCGGCCACCCGGCCATGCACGCGACCCGCCATCTGGAGGATCTCGTTCGCGCCCAGCGGCACTCGAGCCAGCACGTTGCGCCCGCGCGTGACCCTGTTCTGATAGCGCGCGTCGAGCATAACCACGGTGTCGAGCCCGCGGATGTTGAGCGCTGACTGCCCGGCCGCCGTCATCGCAAGGAGGTACGGCTTCGGAGCGCTCCCGTCGAGGAATGGCCGGATCACGCGGATCGGTTCGCCGCCGTGATAGAACGCTGTGGTGAGCCCGGGCCAGCGTGAGCCCACCTCCGCGGCGAGTCTTTCCACCTCCGTGCGCGACGGCACGAACACCGCCACGCCGCGGCGCTGCCGGAGCACGCGCCGCAGGAACCTCGCATCCAGAAACTCGGCGACGTCCGTGGCGATCACTCGCACCCGCGCCGCTCGTGCGGGGTCGAAGGCGCTGCTCACGATGACCGCTCGCGCCTCCAGGTATCGCGCGTAGAACGCCGGATCCACCGTCGCCGACAACCAGATGAAGCGACATCCCGCGCGCTTGCCGAGTGCGAGGCAGAGCTCGAGCTCGGCCGATGTCTGGTGGATCTCGTCCACGACCAGCGTGTCGTTGTGCGCGATCAAGCCGGCCTGGAACCACCGCCGCGCGATGCCGGTGGTCACGATGACGACGTTCCACGTCGGCGTGTCCGGGGTTGCTTCGCGCTCCCGGTTCACCACGCCGATTCGCAGCGGCGCAGCCAGAATCGTCTCGGCAATCGGCCGAATTCCCAGAGTCTTTCCGGTCCCGGTCCCGGCCACGATGCCAAAGCCGTCGCCGCCCCCAGCGAGCAAGCGGAGCTCCTCCCCGTGCTCCGCCTCGAGCACGGTCGCAAGGTGAAGGCCCATCGCCAGCTCGATGGTCTCGCACGCCGCCCGGGTCGGGGCGATGACGACGACGCGGCCGGTCGTAGGTCGCGCCGCGTCAAACGCTCGGCGATCAGGTGGGAGGTAGTGGTCCGGGCCGGGATGCACGCGGGCTCAGTCGCCCAGGCAAACGCCGATCTCGCGCGCCGTCAGGATCGCGTCCGCGTCCAGGGGCACGAGCTTCGGCTCCGCCAGCGCTTCCCGCAGCGGCACGTCGGTGATGCTCGGCGGCGCCAGCGCCACCATCACGCCGAACTTCTTGGCGGCGACGCAGCGCACGGCCGCTGCGCCGAAGCGCAGGCAGAGCAACCGATCGAAGGTCGTCGGGGAGCCGCCGCGTTGCAGGTGCCCGAGGGTGAGCGCGCGCGCCTCCTTGCCGGTACGCTCCTCGATTTCCCGGGCGACGATCGCCGCGATTCCACCCAGGCGCTCCGCGCCGCCGCCCGCCACGGC
>JACQVG010000095.1 GCA_016209905.1 Gemmatimonadota bacterium
CGCCGCTGCGCGCAGGCCTGCGGCCGCGAGGTACTGCGCCACGCGCCCCCGTTGGCGGGCGTTCAGGGGCGCGAGCGGCGGTCGCACGGGCCCCCCCCCACCCGGGAGGCCGACGCAGTCCATCGCGGCCTTGACCCCTGCCGGGCCCAGCGCCCCGACGATCTCGCGAGCGAGCGGAGCGAGCCGCTCCTGCAGCGCCCCCGCGGTCGCGCGGTCTCCGGCCCCGAACGCCGCGAACAGCGCCACGCACAGTTCGGCGGCGAAGCAGGCCACCGCCAGCACGGCGCCCGCCGCGCCGAGCTCGAGCGCCGGATAGACGAGCGTGCCGCTCCCCACCAGCGCGGCGAGCCTCGGCGCCGCGGCGTGGAAGCTCGCCAGCGCCTTGAGGTCGCCCGAGGAGTCCTTGAACCCGACGACCCGCTCGTGGTCCGCCACCGCGCGCAGGACGCTGTCGTGCAGCATCACGCCGGTGTAGTCCGGGATGTTGTACACGATGAGCGGGACCGGGCTCTCGTCCGCGACGCGGGAGTAGTGGTCGGCGAGGGCGCCGGGTGAGAGCAGGCGGCCGTAGTAGCCGGGCGGGCGCACCAGCACGGCATCGGCCCCGGCGGCGCCGGCCTCGCGGGAGGCGCGCACGCTTGCGCGGGTCGACTCAGCACCCGTTCCCGCGAGCAGCCAGCGGTCTTCCGGCACCACGTCGCGGAGCCACTCGACCAGGCGCAGGCGCTCGGAGGCATCGAGCAGCTCCCCTTCGCCCGTGGATCCCGCCACCGCGAGCCCATGGACGCCACGCTCTAGAAGCGCCCGCGCGCTCTGCCGCAGCGCCACCGGTGCCACGTCGCCCGTCTCGGGATCGAACGGCGTCGCGATCGGGGCGAGGATTCCCTGGAGGCCCTTCGGCCTCACGACCGCATCATGCTCGAGAGGTCGTCGGTGATGCCCGAAGCCCGGCCGGTTGCCTTGCCCGGCTTGTCCGCCGCCTCGGCCGGCGCCTTGGCCTTGGCGGCCGCGGGCCCCGGGCTGGCGAACGTCTTCATGTGCAGCTCGAAGTCCGACGGGTTCGAAGAGTTCGCGACCGCAGTCGCGTACTCGACGGCATCCGACTGCACCAGCTCCATGAGGTGCTGATCGAACGTCTGCATCCCGTACTGCTCCCGCCCTTCCGCGATGAACTCCTTGATCTCGGCGGTGCGGTTCGGGTCCAGGATGCAGTCGCGGATCGTCGCCGTCACCATCATGACCTCCAGCGCGGCGGCACGCCCCTGGCCGTCCTTGCGCGGCAGCAGCCGCTGCGAGATGACCGCGTGCAGCGCGTCGGCCAGACGCACGCGCACGATCGCCTGCTCCTCGGGCGGGAACATGGCCACGATGCGGCTGACCGTCGTCATGGCGTCCGGCGTATGAAGCGTCGAAAAGAGCAGGTGCCCTGTCTCCGCGGCCTTCATTGCGGTGTCGATCGTCTCGGGGTCGCGCATCTCGCCGATCAGGACGACGTCCGGATCCTGGCGAAGCGCCGCCCGGAGGCCGGTGCGGAAACTCTCCGTGTCGGTTCCCACCTCGCGCTGGGTGACCGAGCACGACAGGTCGCGGTGCAGGAACTCCACCGGGTTCTCGAGCGTGACGACGTGCTTGTGCATCGTTCGGTTGATGTGGTTGATCATCGCCGCCAAGGTGGAGCTCTTGCCGCTCCCGGTGACGCCCGTCACCAGGATCATTCCGCGCTCCGCCGCGGCGATCTGCGCCAGCACCGGCGGCAGCTGGAGCTGCTCGAGCGTGGGCACCTCGAAGGGGATCACCCGCATCACGATCATGAAGGACGAGCGCTGCCTCAGGATGTTGACCCGGAACCGCCCGATGCCCGGCGCCCCCCACGAGCAGTCGTAGTCCTGGATCTTGTCGATCCGCGCCCGGTCCTCCTCGCTCGGGATGAGCCGCACGGCGATCGCCTTGGTTTGCTCGGGTGTCAGCCGCTGCTTGGTGAGCGGCACGAGCTTCCCATCAATGCGGGCGCGGAAGACGTCACCAGCCTTGATGTGGAGGTCCGACGCGCCGCGCTCGACAGCGGCCTGGATGATCTTCTCCATTCAGCTCCCCGTGGAGAGGTCCTCAGCCATGCCCGCGCGCTCCGATACTGCCTCGGCGCGGCGTGCGGGCCCAGGGAATCTACACCGCCGACCGGGGCTTCACACGCCGTCCCGACTGGCTGGCGCCGCTCACTCCTCTGCCGCGGCCAGGAAACCCATCACCTCGCGCACTGCCGCCATCGTCGCCTCCGCGAGCGCGCGACACCGGGCCGCCCCGGCGGCGAGCACTTCGCGCACCCGGCCGGGATTGTCCCGGAGCTCCGCCGCGCGCTCGCGGATCGGCGCGAGCGCCGCTATCATATTGTCCGCCAGCACGCGCTTGCAGTCGAGGCAGCCCCAGCCCGCGGTGCGGCACCGCTCGGCGACCATCGCGACCTCGGCGCCGCTCGAGAAGAACTGATGCAGCCGGTAGATGTTGCAGATGTCCGGGTTGCCCGGGTCGTACCGCGTCTTGCGCGCCGGGTCAGTCATCGCCGGCCGCAGCTTCTCCCAAATCGCCTCCGGGCTGTCGAGCACGCCGATCGTGTTGCCGAGGCTCTTCGACATCTTGGTCGCACCGTCGAGCCCCATGATGCGCGTGGCCGGCGAAAGCAGCGGCTGCGGTTCGGGAAAGAAGTCGCGCCCGAACCTAGCGTTCCAGCGCCGCGCGATCTCGCGTGCCAGCTCCAGGTGCTGGATCTGGTCGTCGCCGACCGGCACGCGGTCGGCCCGGTAAAGGAGGATGTCCGCGGCCTGGAGGATCGGGTAATTGAGCAGCCCCGCCGGCACGCTCGAGAGCCGCGCCGACTTCTCCTTGAATTGCGTCATGCGCTCCAGCTCGCCGAGCGGAGTGACGACGTTGAGGGCCCAGGCCAAGGCCGTGTGCTGGGGCACGTGCGACTGGACGAACAGCGTGCTCCGCGCGGGATCGATCCCTGCGGCCAGCAGGCTGGCCGCCATGTCCAGGGTGCGGGACTCGAGCTCCCGAGGCTCGTAGGGCTGCGTGACCGCGTGGAGGTCCACGATGCAGAAGAAGCACTCGAACTCCCGCTGCAGCTCGACCCAGTTCCTCACCGCCCCGAGGTAGTTGCCGACGTGCAGCTCACCCGACGGTTGGATACCGCTGAAGACGCGTGGCATGGGCCCAAGGTAAGGATGGCCCGGGGGCCTGGCAAGTGAAACCAGACGCCGGTCAACTGCTGGCCGCAGCGCAACTTGCGGCCGATCGGGCGGCCGTCTTCCTGCGCGCGGAGGAGGGGCGGCTCGAACCGGACGCGTGGTCCCTGAAAGGCCACGCCGACTTCGTCACCGAGGTGGACCTCGAGGCCGAGCGGCTCATCGCCGAGACGCTGACCGGCGCCGTGCCCGACAGCCGCGTGGTGGGAGAAGAGCTGACCCCCGGCCCGCTCCCCGGCGGGCTCGTGTGGGTCGTGGATCCCCTCGACGGGACCACGAACTTTCTGCATCGCTTCCCGTTCTACGCCGTGTCCGTCGCCGCCGTGTGCGACGGTGTGACGCAGGTCGGAGTCGTGCACCACGTGCCGCCGGGCATCCGCTACCACGCGATCCTGGGCGGCGGCGCGTATCAGAACGGGGCTCGGATCGCCGTCTCGCGGGTCCGCGATCCCCGGCACGCGCTCATCGGCACGGGCTTCCCGTTCAAGTTCATTGACCGGCTGCCGCGCTACCAGCGACAGTTCGCCGCGGTGCTCGCGAGCTCGGCCGGCATCCGCCGCCCCGGCTCCGCCGCCCTCGACCTCTGCGACGTGGCGGCCGGTCGCTTCGACGGCTTCTGGGAGCTGGTCCTGGCGCCGTGGGACATTGCCGCCGGGGCCCTCCTGGTCGGGGAGGCCGGCGGGGTCGTGACCGACCTCGACGGGGCCCGGGCGCCGCTCACCCACGGACCCGTGGTGGCGGGAAACCCGGCCATCCACGGCTGGCTGCTCGCGCTGCTCCAATCCGACTTCAACCCGTGACCGTGGCATGACCGCTCTCGTCGAGTGCGTCCCCAACTTCAGCGAGGGTCGCGACGGCGCTACGCTCGATGCGCTGCGCTCCGCCCTCACCTCCGTGCCCGGCGTCCGACTCCTCGACGTCCAGGCGGACGCCGACCACAACCGGTCCGTCTTCACCTTCGTGGCGCCGCCCGAGGCCGCCGTGGAGGCGGCGTTTCGCGCGGTGAGGGTCGCTTGCGATCGCATTGACCTGCGCGTGCACCGGGGCGAGCATCCGCGCATGGGGGCCGCGGACGTCGTGCCGTTCGTGCCGCTGCTGGGCGTGACGATGGACGATTGCGTCGCGCTCGCGCGCCGGCTCGGAGAGCGGATCGGGCAGGAGCTCGAGATCCCCGTCTTCCTGTACGGCAGGGCGGCAACGCGCGCCGGGCGCGAGCGGTTGCCGGACGTGCGCAAGGGCGAGTTCGAGGGGCTGCGCGGACTGATCGGCGTGGACCCCGAGAAGGAGCCCGACTTCGGCCCGAATCGCATCCACCCGACCGCCGGCGTCACAGCGGTGGGCGCGCGGCCGTTTCTGGTGGCGTACAACGTGTACCTAGCGGGCGGCGACGAGGCGCTGGCGAAGGCGATCGCCAAGAAGGTGCGCGGCTCGAGCGGAGGGCTGCCCGCCGTGCAGGCCATGGGGATCACCGTGGGCGGCGAGCCGCAGGTCTCGATGAACCTGCTGGACATAGACGCCACGCCGATGCACGTCGCGTTCCACGCGGTCGCGGCGGCGGCTCGCGAGGCCGGCGCCGGCGCGGGATGGAGCGAGATCGTCGGGTTGGTGCCCGAGCGCGCGGTGCACGGCGCGGCCGAGGCGCACCTCGGCCTGCGGGAGCCGATCGGCGAGCACGTGCTCGAGGAAGCGGTGCGCCGCTCCGCCGGCCCTTCCCTCGGAGAGTGGTTGGACCAAGTCGCCTCGGCCAGCCCGACGCCGGGCGGCGGCACGGCCGCGGCGATCGCCGGGGCGATGGCCGCTGCGCTCGCGGCGATGGTCGGGCGCCTCACGGTGGGCCGGAAGAAGTACGCCGAGGTGGACGCCGAGTTTCGCGCGCTCATCGAGCGGGCCGAGACGCTCCGGGTCGCCCTCGCCCGCCTGGGCGAGCAGGACGCCGCCGCCTACGCCGCCGTGAGCGCCGCCTACGCCATCCCCAAGGATCGGGAGGCGGAGCGCACGGCGGCGATCCAGACGGCGCTGATGGGGGCGACGCGCGTGCCCCTCGAGACGGCCCGGGTCGCGCGCGAGGTCGGGGCCCTCGCCGCCCGCGCCGCCGAGGCGGGGAACCGGAACGCGGTCTCCGACGCGGGAGTGGCGGCGCTGCTGGCCGGGGCGGCCGCGCGCGGCGCCGCGTACAACGTGGCGATCAACGTCGCCGCCATGCCCGACGGCGCCGCCGCCGCGGACCTGGTGGCGGAGGCGCGCCGCCTCGCGGACGAGGCTCGCCGCGACGCCGAGCGGGCCGCCGGGCTCGTCGAGGCGGCGATCGCGGGCGGTCCGTGAGCCCGAAGGTCCTGGTGGTGCGCACCTACCTCGAGCTGACCGACCCCGTGCAGCTGGTGCCGTTCCGGGTCGAGGACCCGCTGCTTCGCCTGGCGCGGATACCGGTGCCCAGCGTGGACCTGGCCCAGCGGCTCTACCGGGAGGTAGGCCGGTCCTACCACTGGGTGGACCGCTGGACCTGGTCCCCCGACCAGTGGCGCGCCTGGGTGGCGCGGCCCGGGTTCGGCACCTGGATTCTGACCTGGGACGGGGAGCTGGCCGGCTTCGTTGACCTCCATTGGGATCTTGACGGCGGCTGCGAGATCGAGCTGTTCGGGCTGGTCGAGGCGTACCACGGAAAGAGCCTCGGCAAGCACCTGCTCACCTGCGCGGTCGAAATCGCGTGGGCGATCGGCGCCTCGCGGGTGTGGCTTCACACCTGCACCCTCGACCACCCGGCGGCGCTTCCGAACTACCGGGCCCGGGGATTCAGGGAGTACCAGCAGGAGACCTACGAGACGGAGGTCGAGGACCGGGGACCGCCGACAGGGTAGGCGCGCCCGCGGCGCGGTAGTGGCGACCCGCTGCCCGCGGCGCGCACCGTTTGCGCGGGCCCGGCCGGCGGCGCACAATACGCAGGACCCTTCCCGCGAGTCGAGCCGATGCCGCCCCGTACCGCCCGTCCCCTGGTCGCGCTCGCCGTCACCCTCTCGGTGCTTGCCGTGGCCGCGTCCCGCTCGTTCTCCGCGGGAAGAACGCCGCCGGCCGGCCCGCGCTTCGCCATCAGCTTCCCTCGGGAGCGCAGCGCAGCGCCGCTCGACGGCCGGCTGCTGCTGCTGATCTCGGCGGACACCACCGCCGAGCCGCGGTTCCAGATCAGCGACGGCCCGAACACCCAGCTGGTCTTCGGGACCGACGTCGAGGGCCTGGCGCCGGGGCAGGAGGCGGTGATCGCCGGCGAGGTGTTCGGCTATCCCATCGAGAGCCTCAGCCGGGTCCCCGCCGGCCGGTACCGGGTGCAAGCGCTGCTCAACCGCTACGAGACTTTCCGGCGCAGCGACGGGCACGTGGTGAAGCTCCCGCCCGATCGCGGCGAAGGGCAGCAGTGGAACCGGAAGCCCGGCAACCTCTACAGCACGCCCCGGTGGGTGTCCTTCGATCCGCGCGGGACCGACGTGGTCCGCATCAGCCTGGACCGTGAGATCCCGGCCATCCCCGATCCGCCGGAGACCCGCTACGTCAGGCACGTCCGGCTCCAGAGCCGCCGCCTCACCGAGTTCTGGGGCCGTCCCGTATTCCTGGGCGCGCACGTCCTGCTGCCCCACGGCTTCGACGAGCACCC
>JACQVG010000109.1 GCA_016209905.1 Gemmatimonadota bacterium
TGCATGGGCTGCCACATCATCATCGCCGCCGCGGATACGGCGGGCAACCCGGATCCCGATATCGCCAAGCTGCGCGACTACGCCGCGCGCGGCGAACCGATCCCGTGGGTTCGCATCAACAAGATCGCCGAGCACGCGCGCTTCCCGCACATGCGGCACGTCAGCGCCGCGATTGCCTGCCAGACTTGTCACGGCAACGTCCAGCAGATGCCGCGCGTCTTCCCGGTCCAGAACCTGAACCGGATGGGCTGGTGCACGAGCTGCCACATGCGCCGCGGCGTGACCCGGGACTGCACCACGTGCCACTTCTGACCGCCATGAGTCCCCCGGCCTTCCGCCTTCCACCCGGCGCTGTCCGGCCATGAAGCGGCGGCGCTTCCTTGAGGTGACGGGAGTCGCCGGCGCCGGGCTCGCGGCCGGCTGCGGCTCGCAGGTCCCGGAGCGCTTGCTGCCGTATCTCGTCCCCTCGGACGATCTGGTGCCCGGGATCCCGACCTACTACGCCAGCACGTGCCGCGAGTGCCCGGCCGGTTGCGGCGTGCTCGTCAAGACGCGTGAGGGGCGTGCCATCAAGGTCGAGGGGAACCCGCGACATCCGGTGAACCGGGGGCGGCTGTGCGCCCGCGGGCAGGCGTCGCTGCAGGGGCTCTACGACCCGGATCGCATTCGGGGGCCCCGGAGGCGGACCGGCTCGGTGTGGGAGCCGATCGCATGGGAGGAGGCCGAGCAGATGATCGCCGAGGCGCTCGGCGCCGCCGCCGCCGCGGGCAGCGACCGCGTCGCCTTCGTCACCGGCGTGGAGAGCGGCACGCTCGACCGCTTCTACGACGAGTGGCTGGCGGCCTTCCGCTCCAGCCGTCGGCTGCGCTACGAGGCCTTCGCGTTCGAGCCGCTGCGCGAGGCGAGCCGCCTCACCTTCGGCGTGGCCACCGTCCCGCGCTACGACTTCGCCGCGGCCCGCTACATCGTCTCGTTCGGCGCCGACTTCCTGGAGACCTGGCTCTCGCCGGTGGAGTACGCCGCCGGGTTCGCCGCCGCGCACGGCTACCACGACGGGCGGATGGCGAAGTTCGTCGCGGTGGAGCCACGCCGCGGCCTGACGGGCTTCAGCGCCGACGAGTGGGTGGCGCCGCGGCCTGGAACGGAGGGCCTGCTGGCGCTGGGTGTCGCGTACGCGGTGATGCGGCAGGGTCTGGCGCGCATCGCCGGCGCCGACGCGGACCGGCTGCGCGGCTTCCTGGCGCGTTTTCACGCCGCGAGCGTCGCCCGGGCCACCGGCGTGGCCGAGGAGGTCATCGCTCGGCTGGCGCGCGAGTTTGCCTCCGCCCAGCCGAGTCTCGCGCTGGCAGGCGGCGTCGCCCACCAGCACCGCGCGGCCACCCAGACGGCGGTCGCGGTCAATCTCCTCAACTACGTCGCCGGCAACGTCGGCCGCACGGTGCGCTTCCCCGAGGCCTCACCGTGGGAGCGCGTCGCGCGGTTCTCCGATGTGACGCGCCTCATCGCGGCGATGGACGGAGAGCAGGTGGACGTGGCGCTCGTCCACGGCGCCAACCCCGCGTTCACCTTGCCGTCGGCGGCCGGTTTCGCCGCCGCGTTCGGCAAGGCGCGGCTCAAGGTGTCGTTCGCGAGCCACTTCGACGAGACGGCGGCGCTGGCCGACCTCGTCCTGCCCGATCACACGCCGCTCGAGCAGTGGGGGGCGCTGGAGCCGGTGGCCGGAGCGCGGAGTTTCGTGCAGCCGGCGATGACGGCCGTGCACGACACGAAGCAGACGGCGGACGTCCTGCTCTCGCTGGCCCAAAGGACGGGCCGGAGCGTCGGGCCGGCCGGCGCGACGTCGGCGCGCGATCTGGTGGCCGCGGGCACGGCGCCGCGCGAGTTCGACCGGCTCCTCGCGGCCGGCGGCCAGTTCACCGAAGCGCCGCCGCGCCCGGTGCGGCTCGCGCTCGACTTCGCCAGGCTCGCCTACCAGCCAGCGAGGTTCGACGGCGCGGCCGACGGCCTGGTCCTGCTCACGGTCCCCTCGGCGACCCTCTACGACGGGCGGGGTGCCAACAAGGGCTGGCTGCAGGAGCTCCCCGACCCGACCACCAAGATCGCCTGGCAGACCTGGATCGAGGTGCACCCGGAGACGGCGGCCAGGCTGGGCCTCACCAACGGCGATGTCGTCACCGTGAGCGCAGCCGGCAGTCGGCAGGTGGAGGCCGTCGTGTACGTCTATCCCGGCGTGCGGCCCGATGTCGTCGCGATGCCGATCGGGCAGGGGCACACCGCCTATGGCCGCTACGCCAAGGACCGCGGAGCGAACCCGCTCGACCTCCTCGCCGCGGACGCGACGGACGGGTCGGGCGCGCTCGCCTACTGCCAGACCCGCGTCGCGCTGACGAAGACGGGGCGTCGCCTGCCGCTCGCCACGACCGAGGGGAGCCCGCGCCAGCACGATCGCGGCATCGCGCGGGCCGTCACCGTCGCGGCGCTGGCGGCGGGCCGCGCCGCGCACGGCGAGCATGCCGCGCAGACGGAGGCGGAGACCGCGGCCATCGGCGCGGGAGAGGAGTCGCAGCGGCGGAGCGCGGAGATCGGCATCTACGCCAAGGACCACCCCAAGTGGGAGATGGCGATCGATCTCTCCCGCTGCACGGGCTGCTCGGCGTGCGTGACGGCGTGCTACGCGGAGAACAACATCCCGGTGGTGGGCGAGGCGCAGGTGGTGCGCGGCCGGGAGATGTCGTGGATCCGGATCGAGCGCTATTTCGAGGGCGACGCGCCGAGCGCCGGCGGCCTGCCGACGGGCACCGACTTCGAGGTGCGCCAAGTCCCGATGCTCTGCCAGCAATGCGCCAACGCGCCGTGCGAGCCGGTGTGCCCGGTCTACGCCGCCTATCACACCCCCGACGGCCTGAACGGCCAGGTCTACAA
>JACQVG010000100.1 GCA_016209905.1 Gemmatimonadota bacterium
ACGCGCCTCGACCCTGCGGCTGCGGGTCTCCGAGATCGCGGGCGTGCTGTGGAATCACTCCTTCGTCATGTCGGCCCGGATGCGCCAGCTCGGCTTCGCCCTCCCGCGCTTCGAAGGCACGGAGATGGCCGACGTGATCGCGTTCCTCTACTACCTCAGGTTCGACGAGGCGACCGGCGACAGCGCGGAAGGTGCGGCCGTCTTCGTGCGGAAAGGGTGCGCCGGCTGCCACCGCCCGGACAGCGGTGCGGCCATCGGTCCCGATCTGTCGCGCTCGGCCGCGGTCGCGGCGCCGATGCGGTTGGCCGCGGCGATGTGGAACCACGCGCCCGCCATGTTCGAGGCCATGCGGCAGCGGACGCTGGAATGGCCGAGTTTCGAAGGGAACGAGATGCGCGACCTCTCGGTGTTCCTGCGGGGTTTGCACGCCTCGGTGCGCGCGCCTTCCTCCCGGACCCCGCCTCGCTGAGAGCCGACCCACCCGCCGTCGCCGGGCCGGCGGATCATCCTTCCTCCTGCTTCGCCTCCCTCTTGTGCTCCTCGATGACCTTGGCAGCCACCTCCGGCGGCACCTCCGCGTAGCCCTTGAACTTCGCCCGGTAGGTGCCGCGGCCGTGCGTCAGGGAGTGGAGCTGGGTGGCGTACTTGTACAGCTCGGCCTCGGGGACCACGGCCTTGAGCCTGACGACGCGGCCGTCCGGCTCCGATCCGAGGATCTGGCCGCGGCGTGAGCTGAGATCGCCCATGACCGCGCCGAGATACTCCTCGGGCGTCAGAATCTCGACGTCCGTGAGCGGCTCGAGGAGCACCGGCTTGCACTCAGGCGCCACGTTCCTGAAGGCCAGAATGCCGGCGAGCTTGAACGACATCTCGCTGGAGTCCACGGTGTGGTACGAGCCGTCGAAAAGCTCCACCTTGAAGTCCACCATCGGACACCCGGACAGGACCCCGCGGGCCGCCGCCTCCTGGATCCCTCGGTCCACGGCCGGGATGAACTTGCTGGGGACCGCGCCGCCCACGACCTGGTCCTCGAAGACGTAGCCGGCGCCGCGGGGCAGCGGGGCCATGCGGATCCAGCAGTCGCCGAACTGGCCGCGGCCGCCCGTCTGCTTCTTGTGCTTCCCCTGCCCTTCACCCCTGCCCTTGATGGTCTCGCGGTACGGGATCTTGGGCTTGGTCTGCGTGGCGTGCACACCGAACTTCCGCGCCAGCCGCCCCAGGATCACCTCCAGGTGGCGCTCCCCGAGGCCGCGCACCCACGTCTGGCGGACGTCCGAGTTGTACTCCCACTGAAACGTCGGGTCCTCCTCGTGCAGCTTCGCCAACCCGGTCGAGATCTTGTCCTCCTCCCCGCGCACCTTCGCCTCGATCGCGACGTGCATCACGGGCTCGGGGAATGGCACGCGCGGCAGGACCACCGGCGCCGCCTGGGTGGCGAGCGTGTCGTTGGTGTGCGTCTCACGGAGCTTGGCCACGACCCCCATGTCGCCCGCGTGGAGGATGGGGACCTCGATCTTTTCCTTGCCCTGCGAGATGCACAGGTGGTTCAGCTTCTCCACCGCGCCGCGAGCCGGGTTGTAAACCTCCCTCCCGTTGCGCACGCTGCCGGAGCGGATGCGGAATAGCGACACGTCGCCGACGTGCGGCTCCGAGATCGTCTTGAAGACGAGGGCGCTAAAGCCGGCCTCGTCGTCCGGCGCCACCAGCATCCTCTCCGCGCTGCCCCAGCGCTCGGCTTCGACCGGCCCGCCCTCGGCCGGGGAGGGCACCAGCTCCACGATCTCGCCGAGCAGCGCGCGCGTCCCGTAGGTCAGCTCCGACGCACCGCACAACACGGGATACAGCTCGCCCCGCCTGAGCGCGGCGCGCATCGCCCGCACCAACTCGTCATGCGCGATCTCGCCCCCCTCCCCCTCGAGGTAGCGCTCGAGCAGCGCGTCGTCGGTGGAAGCTACCGTCTCGATCAGGTCCCTCTCGTACCGCTCGTACTGCGCCGCCTGCTCGGGCGGCACCGCCCGCTCGTCGTACTCGCCTGTTTTCGTCCCGTGCTTGTAGACGTGCGCCCGCCGCGTGATGAGGTTGACGATGCCGCGGAACTGCGGACCCTCTCCGATGGGGAACTCGACCGGGATCGCCTTGGGGGTGAGCCGCTCGCGGATGGCCTGATAGACCTTCTCGAAATCGGCGTGCTCCTTGTCCATCATCGAGAGGTAGAAGATGGCCGGGTGGCCGCATTCCTGCGTGTACTGCCAGACCTTCTCCGTGCCGACCTCGACGCCGGCCGTCGCCCCCAGGACGATCAGCGACGCATCGGCGGCGTAGACGCCCGCCATCGCGTCGCCCGCGAAATCGAGGTAACCCGGCGTGTCCACGAGGTTGATCTTCACGCCCTCCCACTCCGCGTAGGCGAGGGCGAGGTTGATGCTGTATCCGCGTTCGGTTTCGTCGGGAGAGTAGTCGGTGAGGGCGGTGCCTTCTCTGACGCGGCCGTGCCGCTTGCTGGATCCGGCCACGAAGGCGAGGGCATCGACCAAACTCGTCTTGCCGCTGCCTCCGTGGCCGACTACGGCCACGTTCCGAATGGCAGTACTCGCGTAGTCCCGCATGCCGCTTCCTTCTCGATGTCCGGGGCCTCCGACGCGCGTGAAAAGCGATCGGGGCGGGTAACGTACCCGCCCCGATCGAGGAGTGTCAAATCGTCCGATGGCGCCGGGCCGGCTGGTTTCCCCCCCTCCCCTTACGGTGCCGGCGGCGGCCCGCTGCCCTGATCGCCGGGCAGCCCCGCTGCGCCCGGCTGCTGGAGATGGCGGTGCAGAGCGCGCAGGATGTCGAGCGCCCGGGCGTTGAGGGCCAGGCCGTGGCCCTCATCGCCCGCGGCCGCGGCTGCCCCCGCCGCGGTACGGAGCTCCGTCACCAGACTCAGCACGCGGCGGATCCGCGGTGCCTGCCGATCGCCCAGCCGGGCGGTGATCCGCGCCACGATGTCGTCCACCACCGTACCCGTTCGCTCGTACGCGTCGGGCAGCACCAGCGCGACGGCGTCGAAGAGCGCTTCGTGCGCCGCCTGGAAGTAGCTTCGCGCCGCCACGCGGTCGCCCGCCTGGGCCGCCGCCCGTCCGCTGTCGGCCAGCGCCCGCGACTGGGCGAGCAGTTGCCGCGCCTCCGGATTGTCATGCGCGCGCAGCTCCCCAAAGAAGCGGTGCAGGAGCAGGGCGGTGATGGAGCGCTCCCGCCGGCCGGTGTTGTCGGCGGCCGCGGCAAAGTTGGCGGCCAACTGGGCCTCCGGCCCCGTCAGCGCTTCGTCCATGGCGGTGGACACCGGCTCTTTGGAGCACGCGGCCAGCGTCAGCGCGATGAGGGAGACGGAAGCTGTCCTGAGAAGTCGCATACATGCCTCTGGCAGGGTTGTGGGACAGCCCCTTCGACGGCGGCCGGCACGACGCGTTAAGGGCATCCCTCCGCCGCGGCCGGCGCCAGGCGGAGGCTAGGCGGGCACTGCGACCGTAACTTCTTGTCCCCGTTCACGTTCCATGATTGGCGAGGCCTGTGGGCTCAGATTCCCCAGCGGCAGTGGCCCCGCGGTCGGCGGCGGCGCCGGCGGCGACAACGAGCGCGTACCTGGCACCTGTTGACTGCTAGCCGCTGCAACTCTGCAACCCTGCAACTCTACTTGTACCCTGCCGCCTGCAAACTGAAGAGTTCGGCGTAGGTGCCGCCCCTCGCCACCAGCTCGCCGTGCGTGCCGCTCTCGGTGATCTCGCCCCGCTCCAGCACCAGGATCCGGTCCGCCATCCGCACCGTCGAGAAGCGGTGCGAGATGAGGACCGCCATCTTGCCTCGGGTGAGCTCGGCGAACCGGCGAAAGACCTGGTACTCCGCCCGCGCGTCGAGCGCCGCCGTGGGCTCGTCGAGGATCAGGACCTCCGCTTCGCGCAAGTACGCCCGTGCCAGCGCCACCTTCTGCCACTCCCCGCCCGACAGCTCGATCCCGCCCTCGAAGCGCCGGCCGAGCATCTGCTCGTACCGGGACGGGAGGCGCCGCGCGAGATCGGAGGCGAGGCTCCGTTCGGCGGCCCGCTCGACCTTCGGGAGGTCAAGGACCGCGCCGATCTCGCCCACCCCGATGTTCTCTCGCAGCACGAGCTCGTAGCGCACGAAATCTTGGAAGATGACGCCGATGGCGCGGTACAGTGCCGGCACGTCGTAGTCCCTGAGGTCCGCGCCGTCGAGCAGGATCAGGCCCTCGTCCGGATCGTAGAGCCGCGCCAGCAGCTTCACCAGCGTCGTTTTGCCGGCGCCGTTCTCGCCGACCAGCGCGAGGCGCTCGCCCGGGTTGAGCCGGAACGAGAGGTGCCGTACCGCCCACGCCTCGCTGCCCGGATAGCGGAACCCGACGTCGCGGAACTCGAACCCCTCCCGCACGGGCCGGGGCACCGGCCGGGCGCCGTCCCGCGAGGCGATGGCGGGGCGCATCCCGAAGAACGTGAACAGATCACTCAGATACAGGCTCTGCTCGTAGATCTGCGACGTGGCGAGGAGGATCCGCTGGATCAGGTCGCGGCTCTGGCGGAAGGACGCCGCCAGAAAGGTGAGCACGCCCAGGGTGAACAGACCGGCCGCCGACCGGTATCCGGTGACGGTGAGGTAGATGATCCAGCCGTAGGCACCGTAGTA
>JACQVG010000101.1 GCA_016209905.1 Gemmatimonadota bacterium
GGAGGGGGGAGACGGGGGGCGGGCCGGGAGCGGGCCGGGCCTACGCCGAGTGGTGACGCCGGTTCAGCACCACGTCCAGGCGCGCGGTGAGCGCGCGGGCCCGGAACGGCTTGGTGAGGAAATCGTCGGCGCCGAGCTCGAAGACCCGCACCTCGTTGTCTTCGTCCCCCTTGGCGGTCAGCACTACCACCGGCACGTGCGCGGTCGCGGGCCTCGAGCGGAGGTGCGACAGCACGCCGTAGCCGTCGAGGCCCGGCAGGTTAAGGTCGAGCACTATGGCGTCGGGCCCGAAGCGATCCACCTGATCGAGCGCCTCGACGCCGTCGCGCGCCTCGGCGACCTGGAACCCGTCCCGCTCGAGCAGGTCCTTCATGACCCGCCGCAGCTGATCCTCGTCGTCCACCAGCAGCACCTTCCGCCGCACCTGCTGCAGCCGGGACGTCTTGCCGATGCTGTCGAGCAGCTCGAACGCCTCCGAGACGAAATCGACCCGCTCCGAAGACTCCGTCGCCGGCTCCTCCAGATAGATCCCGAGCGCTGCGGCACTCGCGGCCGAGACCCGCGCGGCGCCGGATCCGCGCGGCGCCGGGGCGCCGGCCTGGGCCGGGGCGCCGCCGGCCACCGTCGCCGCACCGGACGCGGCGCCCTCGTCGAAGGGGACGTCCACGACGCGCATCAGCTCGTCGACGCTCGACTCGCCGCGCAGCACGTGCGCGACGCCGCTCTCAAAGAGGCTCCGCATCCCGGCCGACCGGGCGATCTCCGCGATGCGGTCGGCGGTCGCGCCGGAGCCGATCGCGCGCTCCACCTCCGGCGTCACGGTGAGGACTTCGACGATCGAGAAACGGCCCCGGAAGCCGGTCATCGCGCACTCCGAGCACCCGGCCGCCCGGTACAGCGGCGTGCCCGCCGGCAACCAGTGCGCCAGCTTTTCGGGGATCACCTCCACCGCGACTTCCTTGCAGGCCGGGCATAGCTTGCGCATCAGCCGCTGCGCCACGACGCCGCGCAGCGAGGCGGCGATCTTGTACGGCTCCATCCCGATGTCCACCAACCGCGTCACCGCGTTGGCCGCGTCGTTCGTGTGCAGGGTGGAAAGCACCAGGTGGCCGGTGAGCGACGCCTGCAACGCGATCTGCGCCGTCTCCCGATCGCGGATCTCTCCCACCAGCACGACGTCCGGGTCCTGGCGGAGGATCGAGCGGAGCGCGCTCGCGAAGGTGAGCCCTGCCTTCTCGTGAACCTGCACCTGCACGATCCCCGGGATCCGGTACTCGACCGGGTCCTCCACCGTCACGATGTTCGTCTTGCCGGTCTTGATGAGGCGGATGGCCGAATAGAGGGTCGTCGTCTTCCCCGATCCCGTCGGCCCGGTCACGAGAATGACCCCCTCGTGGTGCCCCAGCAGCGCCTCGATCGCCGCCCGCTCGTCGGCGTTGAGCCCCAGCGCGTCGAGCGACAGGGCCGTCGCCCGCGAATCCAGGATCCGGATGACCACCTTCTCGCCGAAGGACGCCGGGAGGGTTGACACGCGCAGGTCGACCGGCACGCCGTTCACCGCTACCCGCGCCCGCCCGTCCTGCGGCCGCAGCCGATCGGCGATGTCCAGGCTCGAGATGATCTTGATCCGGGAGGTGAGCGGGAACCCCGCCGCGCGCGGGATCTTCATCACCTGGCGCAGGACCCCGTCAATACGGTACCGCACCGCGAAGCCGCCCTCCTCCGGCTCCACGTGGATGTCGCTCGCGCGCGAGAGGATGCCCTCCGACAGGATCAGGTCCACCAGCCGGACCACCGGTCGCTGGGACGCCTCCTCGGCGCTGACCTGGATCTCCTCGCTCGGCGCCTCCTCTTCGAGTTGGGTGACCTCCGCTCCCGCCTCCATCCCCTCGAGGAGCTTCTCGACCACGTTCTCGGGCCGGTAGAGCTCGTCGGTGGCCGCCGCGATCTTGGCCGGCGACGCCAGCAACATGCGCACCTCCCGACCCGTGGCGAAGGCGAGCCCTTTCTCGGCGTCCATGTCGAACGGGTGCGACGTCGCGATTTCGAAATAGGAATCCGTCACCCGCAGGGGCACGACGCGGTAGCGGCGCGCGACCGCTTCCGGGATGACTTCCTTGACGCGGGGGTCGGGCTTGCTGAGATCGGCCATCTTGAGGCGACAGCGTGCCGAAAGGGCCGCCAGGATCTGATCGTCCGTGGCGTGGCCGTTGGCGATGGTCAGCTCCCAGAGCGTGGACGTCGGGGCGGCCGCGGCCCGCAGGCCGGCTACGACCTCCGGCGAGAGCATCGCCGTGATGGTCGGCACCATCCACTCATCAGGGAACAGCCGGTGCGCCATCCCACCGTCTCCAGGCCGCCCGAGCGGCTCTCGGGTAGCAGTCAAAAGTACCTAGCCGCGCCCGGGACCGTAAGCGACCGCCCGGCCCCGTGACCCGGGAGACGCCCCCCTACAGGATCTCCCACAACGCGCGGCCGACGTCCAGTGCGCCGCCCAGCCGCCCGCTCCGCACGCCGTAGCCGACGTCCACCCGCACCAGGTCGTGGAGCCACCCCAACCCGATCCCCAGCGCCGGATGCACCCCACGCGACGGGCGGCCCGGAAACCCGGCCAGACTCCCGCCGACCCACCCGACCGCGACGAACGGAGCGACCGTGAGCTTCCGGCCCGTGCCCGCGAACGAGCCGAGGGGAATCTCCGGGACCGCGGCCGGCAGGCCCCACTCCACCGAGGACCACGCCATCGAGCGGCCGGCCAGCCCCCGGAACGGTTCCCCGAGCAGCGTGCCCCGGCCGCCGAGCACCAACCCGCGGTGCCGGGGCAGGTTCCGGCTCGCCGCCCCCCCGCTCGCTCGAAGCACCAGCCAGCCGCCGCCCGCCGGCACCTGCCACCGTCCCGCTCCAAAGACCCGCAGGTAGTCCGCCGGCCCGGCACCGCCCTCGACCTCCACCCGCCCCGAGAACTCGCGCTCGGTTGCGAACGAGTGCGTCTGCCGCCGGAGCCCGAACCGGGCATAGACCCACTCTCCCTCGTCCACTGCGGGGTTCGCGCGCGCGTACTCGCCGCGCGACCAGCGGGCGGCGACGGTCAGGCTATCGATCTTCTCGTAGCCTGCCTCGAGTCGCAGCTCGGTCCGGCCGCGGACGGCGCGCGTGACGCCGGCCCCACCGCCGGTCGCCAGGTAGTAGTCGCCGTAGTCCAGCCCAAACTCCTGCGCCAGGAGAGAGTTCATGACCCGCGAGACGACGGGCCCATCCCCGAGGTCGCGCACCGCCCGGGTCGCGCCGAGGCGCCACGTCCAGGGACCGCGCCGCACGGTGAGCGCCGCGCCACCGGTGACCAGCTCCGTCGCCGTGGCACTCCCCACGTGCAGCCGGAGCTCGCTGGCCTCGTCGCCGGCCCGCACCGTGGCGCCCGCGCCCAGGGCGAGCCCCTCGACGCGATTGACGTGGACGAAGTCCGAAATCGCCGACCCGCCGATTTGCGCTCGCCGGAGCCCCGTCAGCACGTGCCCCATCGCGATCGCCGTCGCCTCCGCCCGCACCGCGGCGAAATCTTGCAGCCGCGACGGCCTGGCCACGCCGCGAAGCTCCGCGGCCAGCGAGTCGCGCCACGGATACCCGGCGCGGACAGCGGGGGGGGCGACGACGATCTCGGGACCGCCTCGAAACAGGGCGCTGTCGAGCCCCCGGTTCACTCGGTAGCTGTCGATCTCCCACCGGCCGCGGATGATGCCGCGCGCCGGGAAGTCCAGCCACGTGGCGCGTCGGCGGATCTCGATCTCCTGGCGCAGCGGCAGCCAGAATCGGCCGGCCCACAGGCTGTTTTCGATCGCCACCGCGATGTCCTCGAGCTGGGGGTCGAGGTAGGCGGAACGGGTGACGTTGAACGTCAGCCGCACCAGCTCGCCGAGCGCGACGTCCACAAAGAGAGAGCCCACCAGGCGCGGCAAGCGGAAGTCGCGCGGGCGCACCCGCACCTCGTAAACGCGTATCGCCCGGTCCGGGAGCCGGATCGTCAGGGAGTCCACGAGCGCGTACTCGTAGAGCTCGGGCCCGCTCGGCGCCAGCGGATGCGGCACGTCGCGCACCTCGTCGCCCTCGCCGAGGCGGATCCGGTCGGTAAAGTTGTTGAGGACGATTCCGAGGTGGTCGCGGTGGTAGTTGATGTCCGTCGGCAGGTCGCGCCGGTCGCGCCAGCCGATGATGCGCTGCCGGCTCTGATTCGGCGCCCTCCAGTACACCTCCAGCTCGAGCTGGTCGGTCTTGATCAGTCGCGGCGGCTCGGACAGCCCATCCCCGATCTGGCCGAGGAAGAACACGAAGCCGTGAGCCCGGGCCTCGAAGTCCGAGAGTCCCGTGTCGGCCAACGCCGCGCTGCGGCGGGCGATGGCGCGTGCCACCAGCGAGCGCACGGCCGCACCGTCCCACGACTGGGCCGCGACCGGCCGCGGGGCGACCCAAGCGACGAGGAGCGAGAGGGCGAGCAGCGGCCGCTGGCGATGACCCCTCATGCCGCAATATCGTCGGCGCCGGCGGAAGCGAACAAGCGGCGCCCAGGGCAGAGCGGCCGCCGCCGCGCGGGGAGCCGCCGGGGAAGGGGCTCGGGCGGGGCGCTGGCGCAGCCCTCTCCTGCGCGGCATATTACCCCGTTCGGGGAGCCTCTAGACGCATGGCAGATGCCTTCAAGCTCGTCAGCACCTCAGGCGACCAATCCGTTGACGTGAAGCCTGGTGTTACGCTGACCGTGGGTCGGGCCGTCAGCAGCGACGTGCCCATCTACGACCCCACGATCTCGCGCCAGCACGCCCAGATCACTGCGGACGACGGCGGGGTCCACGTCAAGGATCTCGGCTCCTCGAACGGGACCTTTCTCAACGGCAGCCGCGTCACGGATGTCGTCGCCACGCCGAACGACATCGTGATGTTCGGCAAGGTGTCCTTCTACGTCCGCGAAGTCGCGAAACCCGCCCAGCCGGGCGCCGGACCGCCCTCCGCGGGCGGTTTCCCGGCCCCGAAGCCCGCCGCCGCGACGATCGTGCGCCATCTTCCTGCGGCCGCCGAGGGGATGGATCTGGCCGGCCGCGTCCAACGACTCTCGGGCGGCGCTCCCGCCGAAGAAGCGGCCGCGACCGCCGAGACCGCGAGGAGCGCCAAGAAGCTCGAGCTGCTGCTGGAGATCTCCAAGGCGCTGTCGCGGCAGCAGGACGTCGACAAGCTGCTCGAATCAGTCGTGGACTTCACCTTCCAGGTGATGGCCGTCGATCGCGTCTCGATCTTGCTCCAGGAGCCGGGCTCGGCGGAACTGATCCCGCGCATCTCCAAGAGCCGGCTGGGCGAGGGCGCGGCCTCCGCGAGACACGTGCCCAAGTCGATCGTCTCCCAGGCCGTCAGCGAGCGAGTCGCGATCCTGACCGACAACGCCGCCGAGGACGAGCGGTTCAAGGGGAAGTCGATCCTGATGCAGAGCGTGCGGTCGGCGATGGGGGCGCCTCTGATGTCGTCCACCGGCGACGTCCTGGGCCTGATCTACGTGGACAACTTGACCTCCACTCACGCCTTCAACGCCGAGGACCTGGACTTCCTGATCGCCTTCTCCGGGGTCGCCTCCGTCGCCATCGAGAACGGCCAGCTCTCCGACCGAATCCGGCGTGAGGCTCTCGTCCTGTCGAACTTCCAGCGCTATTTCTCTCCGGACCTGGCGAAGCAGATCGCGGACCACGGCGAGGAGGTGAAGCTCGGCGGCTCGAAGCGGGAGGTCGTCATTCTCTTCTCGGACATCCGGGGCTTTACCTCGATGTCGGAGAAGATGGCGCCCGACGACGTGGCGCAGCTCCTGCGGGAGTACTTCACGGAGATGGTGGAGATCATCTTCCGCCACGGCGGCACGCTGGACAAGTTCATCGGCGACGCCATCATGGCACTGTGGGGTGCGCCGCTCGCCACCGCGGACGACGCCGACAAGGCGATGCGCGCCGCGATCGACATGCAGCGGGCCCTGGTGCAGCTCAACCAGCACTGGGAGGCGACGGCGAAACCGCACATCGAGATCGGGATCGGCATCAACTTCGGCGAGGTCTTCGCGGGCAACATCGGAAGCGAGCAGCGCCTCGAGTACACCGTTCTCGGCGACGCGGTCAACACCGCGTCGCGCCTGTGCTCCAAGGCCGGCAAAGGTGAGATCATGATCTCGGAGCCGCTCCATCAGCGGCTCAAGTCGCCGCCCGAGGTCGAGGCCCGCGAGCCGATCCCGCTCAAGGGAAAGTCCCAGCCGGTCCCTATCTACCTCGCGAAGTATTGAGCCGCATTCCGGCGAAGCTCCCGCCGGATTTCGAATCGTGGAGGTTTGACGGAGGCTTTGCCGTGGCGCGCCACGACGTGTCGCGCGCCGTGCGTGAAGCCATTGACGGGAGCGGCACCCTATACCGCTGGGCCGCCGGGCAACCGGGGCGGGAGATCTTCCACGGTCGGGGCGAGACGTTCGGCGTGGCGCTGGGGCCGACTCGCGCCGTAGTGCGTCACGCGCGGCGGGGCGGGCTCGTCGCGCGCGTCCTCGACGACTGGTACGCGGGGCCCCCGCGATTCCTGCGCGAGCTGGGCGTCTCGCGACATCTCGCCGAGGCCGGCGTTCCGACTCCGGCCGTCCTCGCCGGCGTCGCGTACCTGGCCGGCATCGGCTGCCGGGCCGACGTCGCGACCGCCCGGCTCGACGGCCAGGACCTGGCCACGCTCTGTTCCGGACTCGCCGCTCCCGAAGGCGAGGCGCGCGCCGCCGTGTTCCGCGCCGTCGGCAGACTGGTTCGACGGCTCCACGATGCCGGCTACGTGCACCCCGACTTGCAGCTGCGCAACGTGCTCGTGGCCCGGAGCGGCGCGGGACCCACGGCGTACCTGCTGGATGTGGACACGTGCCGGCGGCTCGCTCGCGGCCGCGAGGTCGCGCGCGCTCTCAACCTCGGTCGCTTCTTCCGCTCCTGGACCAAGTGGAACCGACCGGGCGGGGCGCGGCTCACCGGGGCCGATCGCGAGGCTTTCGAGCTCGGCTATCGCGCGGGCGGGGCGGCGTGAGCGTGCCCGGCGATTGGACCCGAGGCCGGGTCGCCATCGTGATGATGAGCGCGATCGGTGATGCGGTGCACGTGCTGCCGGTCATCACGGCGCTCAAGCGGTACGCGCCGGCGTGCCGGATCAGCTGGGTGCTGCAGCCCGGTCCGGCGTCGCTCGTGCGCGGACACTCCGCGATCGACGAGATCGTGCTGTTCGAGAAGTCGCGCGGGTGGCGCGCCTACCTCGACGTGCGGCGGCGCTTCGCCGAACCGTTCGACCTCGTGCTCGCGCTGCAGGTCTACCTCAAGGCCGGCGTGGTCACTGCCCTGACCCGGGCGCCGGTCAAGCTGGGCTTCGACCGGGCCCGGGCGCGGGATCTCAACTGGCTCGTCACCACCCACCGCATCGCCCCGCAACCGCCGCAGCACGTGCAGGACCAGTACTTCGAGTTTCTCGCCGCGCTCGGCGTCCCGCCCGAGCCCGTGACCTGGGACCTCGGCCCGTGGCCGCAGGAGCGCGCCGCCCAGAGGGAGTTCTTCGCCCGGCTCGAGCGCCCGGCGGCGACGCTGGTCATCGGGGCGAGCCACCCGCACAAGGAGTGGCTCCCGGAGCGCTGGGCGGAGCTATCGGACGCGCTCGTGGAGCGCTACGGGCTGCAGCCCGTGATCGCCGGCGGACGCTCCCCCCGAGAGCTTCGGACCGAGCGCGCGATCAGGGACCGCGCGCGCCACCAGCCGCTGTCCAGCCTCGGGGTACCGCTGCGCCAGCTCGTGGCGATCATCGACGGCTCCGCGCTCGTCGTTTCGCTCGACACCGGGCCGCTGCACCTGGCGGTCGCGCTCGGGCGCCCCGTCATCAGCCTCATGGGATACAACAACCCGAAGCGAGTCGGACCGTACCGCCGTTTCCACGACCTCGTCGTGGACGCCTACGGAGATCCCGGTGCGGACTATCCGGTGTCCGCCGCGCACCGGCGGGGTCGCATGCCTCGCATCGAGGTCGCCGACGTGCTCGCGAAGGTGGAGCGCTGGCGCCGCCGCTACCGCGACGCCGCGGCTGCCACCGCGCCCGTGTAGCGGGCGGCGGATCTCCTGGTCAGGAACGGCCGCGCTTCTTGAGACGTGGGCGGTACTGCGGCTCGTTGTACATCTTGAACTGCCGGTAGATCTTGGGGACCACCGCCCCCGACGCGATGTCGGCGAGCAGCCTCGTCAGCTCGGCGGCCAGATCGTCGCGCTGAAGCCGAAGCACCGCCAGCCTCCCCTCGCACGCGGCGCGGAAGGCGGCCGTCGCGTCGGGCCGGGCCGCCTGCTCGCGCATGTGGTAGATCTTGAGCTCCATGATGCCGAGCTTGTCCGCCAGCCACCCCACGGTCTCAGCCACTCGACCGCTCCCGAGCCGTCACGACGCGCAGCACCGCCGCGTCGATCCTCTCGATGAGGTCGTTGCGCTGCTGGTTCAGCTTGTCGACGCGGCGCTTCGCCGCGGCGACCCGGCGGTCGTCGTCCGATCGCGCCTTGTCCTCCTCGTGCCACAACTCGATATTGATCCGCGCGAGGCGGGCAATCAGGGTGCCGATCCGATCGTTCATAGAGGAATCCGAGAGGGAGCGTCGGGGCGCGGCCAAGCCGGCCGGTCGTCGGCAAAATCTAACCGTGCCCTGCGCGCCGCGCACCACGGGTTTCCGCGCCGCCGGAGGGCGCCCGCCGCGGCGCGCTCCGGCGCCGCCGGACTATTGAGTCCGGCCCGCCCGATCGGCGCCGGCAGCCTGCCCCGCGACGCGGTTCCCCGCCGCGTTTGCGTCGTGATGCTCTCGGCCCTCGGCGACGTGGTGCACGTGCTCCCCGTCGTGAGCGCGCTCAAGCGGCACGATCCCGCCGCCCGCATCACGTGGGTGCTCCAGCCCGGGCCGGCCACCCTGGCGCGGGGCCATCCCGCGGTGGACGAGATCGTGCTGTTCCATCGCGCCCGCGGCTGGCGCGGCTTCTGGGAGGCACGGCGCACGCTGCGTGCCCGGCGGTTCGATCTCGTGCTCGCGCTCCAGCCCTACTTCAAGGCCGGCATCCTCACCTGGCTGACGCGCGCGCCCGTGAAGCTGGGCTTCGACGTCCGTCGCGCGCGGGACCTCAACTGGCTCTTCACCACGCACCGCATCGCTCCCCATCCGCCGCAACACATCCAGGACCAGTTCTTCGAGTTCCTGGACCATATCGGCGTGCCGCACGGCGAGCCGCAGTGGCACCTGGGCCCCACCGACGAGGAGCGGGCCAGGAGCCGCGCCATCGTCACGGGGGCCGAAGGGCCGCTGGTGGGGCTCGTCGTCGCGACGAGCAAGCCGGAAAAGAACTGGATGCCGGAGCGCTACGCGCAGCTGGCCACGCGGCTTGCCGGGGAGATCGGCGCGCGGTGCGTCCTGCTGGGGGACACCTCCCCGATCGAGCGGGCCGCCGCGGACACGATCCTCGCGCAAACGCCGGCGGCGCCGATCGACGCGCTCGGATGCGGCTTGCGCGTCCTGCTCGGCCTGCTCGAAGCGTGCGACGTGGTCGTGTCGTCCGATACCGGGCCGTTCCACATCTGCGTCGCGATGAACGTGCCGGCGGTGGGGCTGTACGGCTACACGAACCCGAAACGGGTGGGACCGTATCGGCGGTTCGCCGACCTGGTCATCGACGCGTACGGCGACATCGGCGAGAACTACCCGGTCTCGATGGCGTACCGCCCCGGTCGCATGGGACGCATCTCGGTGGAAGAGGTGGCGGCGAAAGTGGGCCTGGCCCTGGAGCGCTACGGCTCCGGCCCGCCGTGGCGGCGCGCTACGCCCGCGTGAGCGCGCCGAACCGGTAGACCAGCCCCACCTCGCGCAGCAGGACCACCATGCGGCCGAGCGCGAGGCCCATGATGGTGAAGTAGTCGCCCGCGATCCGCTCGACGAGCACGGCGCCGTAGCCCTGGATACCGTAAGCCCCGGCCTTGTCCATCGGCTCCCCCGTGGCGACGTAAGCGGCAATGGTCGTCTCGTCGAGGGGCAGGAACGACACGCGGGTGCTCTCGACGGCGCACGCCGTGCGCCCTTCGAACGCCACCGCGACGGCCGTGTGCACCTGGTGCTCGCGGCCGGAGAGCCGCCGCAGCATGGCGGCGGCCCCGACCTCGTCCACGGGCTTGCCGACGATCTCCCCGTCGATCTCGACGATCGTGTCCGCGGCCACGACCGCCGCGCCGGCCCGACCGACCACGGCCGCCTTCTCCCGCGCCAGCCGCTCCACGTGCTCCGGCGGGGCCTCGCCGTTTCTCCACGACTCGTCGATGTCGGCCGGCACGACCTCCGGAGAGAGCCCGAGGAGCCCGAGCAGCTCGCGGCGCCGGGGGGACGACGACGCCAGGATGAGCGGGACCGTCATTCGCGCTCGAGCAGCAAGGTCACCGGACCGTCGTTCACGAGCTCCACGTCCATCATCGCGCCGAACCGGCCGGTCTCGACCGGCACCCGCCGTGCCCGTAGCGACTCCACGAAGCGCTCGTACAGCCGCGCCGCTTGCTCCGGTGGCGCCGCGGCGGCGAACGATGGCCGGCGGCCCTTGTGCGCATCGCCATACAGCGTGAACTGCGAGACCACGAGGACCGCGCCGCCGATGTCGGTCAGGGAACGGTTCATCTTCCCCTCCCCGTCGGCGAACAGCCGCAGGCCGGCGACCTTCTCGGCCATCCACTCCAGCGTCGCGTCGCCGTCGCCCGGAGCGAACCCCGCCAGGACGACGAAGCCGCGCCCGATCAGCCCGACGGTATTCCCGTCCACCCGAACGGCGGCGCGGCTCACGCGCTGCACGACCACCCGCACGCGCCTACTCCACCGTGACGCTCTTCGCGAGGTTGCGCGGCTGATCCACGTTGCACCCGCGGCGCACGGCGACGAAATACGCGAGCAGCTGCAGCGGGACCGAGGTCAGGATGGGCGTCAGCATGTCCATCGTCTCGGGGATCGCGATCGCGTGGTCCACCAGCGGCGTGATGGCGCCATCGCCCTCCGTGACCACGGCGATCACACGGCCTCCCCGCGCCCGGACCTCCTCGATGTTGGACATGATCTTGGCGTGCACCCCGTCCCGTGGGGCGACGAAGATGACCGGCATCAGCTCGTCGATGAGCGCGATTGGCCCATGCTTCATCTCCGCCGCCGGGTAGCCTTCCGCGTGGATGTAGGAGATCTCCTTCAGCTTGAGCGCTCCCTCCAGGGCGACGGGGAAGTTGTACCCGCGACCGAGGTAGAGGACGTTCGTCGCCCGCACGTAGCGCTCCGCCAGCGCCTCCACCTCGTCCCGCTTGGTGAGGACCGCTTCCAGCTGCTCCGGCAGACGGCGCAACGCGCGAACGATCTCCCGCCCCTGGAGTATGGAGAGGGCGCGCAGGCGACCGAGCATGAGCGTGAAGAGGGCCAGCGCCGCGATCTGGCTGGTGAACGCCTTGGTGGACGCGACGCCGATCTCCGGGCCGGCGTGGAGGTAGATACCGCCGTCCACCTCCCGCGCGATCGTGCTGCCGACCTGGTTCACGATGCCGAGCGTGCGCGCGCCGCGGCGCTTCGCCTCCCGCAGCGCTGCGAGGGTGTCGGCCGTCTCGCCCGACTGCGAGATGACGATGACCAGCGTCCGCTCGTCCACCATCGGGTTGCGGTAGCGAAACTCCGAGGCGTACTCCACTTCGACCGGCAGCCGCGCCATCTCCTCGAGCATGTACTCGCCGACCAGCGCGGCGTGCCACGACGTCCCGCAGGCGGTGATCACGATCCGCTCCACGCGCGCCAACTCCTCCGGCGCCAGGTTGAGACCGCCCAGCCTGGCCGTCCCCTCCTCCTCCAGGAGCCGGCCGCGGAGCGTGTTGCGCAGGCTCTCGGGCTGCTCGCAGATCTCCTTCAGCATGAAGTGGGCGTAGCCGCCCCGCTCGATCGTGGACAGGTCCCAATCGATCTGGCTGATCTCCTTGGTCAGCGGCGCGGCGTGTTGGTCCCTCAGCTGGTGCCCGGACGGCCGCACCACCGCCATCTCGCCCTCGCCCAAGTACACCACCGACCGCGTATGCGCCAGCACCGCCGACGGGTCGGATGCCACGAAATTCTCCCCCTCCCCCAGGCCGATGAGGAGCGGGCTACCCCGGCGCGCCGCCACGATCGTGTCGGGCTCCCGAGCGCTGATCACCGCGATACCGTACGCTCCCTCAAGCTCGCGCAGCGCCGCCGCCACCGCGTCCTCCAGCGACCCCTGGTAGAACTGCTCGATGAGGTGGGGGATCACCTCCGTGTCCGTCTCGGACGCGAAGCGGTGACCGCGCTCTTCGAGCATCGTCCGCAGGGCGCCGCTGTTCTCGATGATGCCGTTGTGCACCACGGCCACCACGCCCCCGCAATCGGTGTGCGGGTGGGCGTTCCTGGAGGTCGGGGCCCCGTGCGTGGCCCAACGGGTGTGAGCGAGGCCGACGGTCGCCGAGAACGCCACCCGACCGAGCTGCGCCTCCAGCACGGCCATCTTTCCCGCCGCCTTCTGCACGACGAGCGCACCGTCCACAACCACGGCGAGCCCCGCCGAGTCGTAGCCCCGATACTCGAGCCGCTTGAGCCCTTCGAGCAGCAGCGGTGTTGCCTGCCTCGGTCCCACGTACCCCACTATACCGCACATCCCTAGCGCCCCTTCTCTCCCAGTGCCGCCCTGCCGCGCGCGACCAGCTCGCGCGCCGACTCCAACGTCCCTGCTTCCGCGATGACGCGGACCACCGGCTCGGTGCCGGACGGCCGCACGTGAATCCATCGGTCTTGCAACGCCAGCCGCAGTCCGTCCTGCCGATCCTCGTCGGCCCCCGGCACCAAGCGCCGGAGCTCCTCGTACCCGGCCTCGAGCCCGGCCGCCGGCCAGGCCGTTTTCGCCTTAACAATAGCATACCGCGGCGCCGAGTTCACTACGGCCGACACCGGCTCCCCGCGTCCGGCCAGAAGCGCGAGGACCAGCGCCGCCGCCACCGGCGCGTCCCGTCCAAGGTGCACGTCGGACAGGATCACTCCGCCGTTCCCCTCGCCGCCGACCACTGCGCCGCGCGCCGCCATCCGCTCCACGACGTGAGCCTCTCCCACCGCCGTCCGCTCGACCATCGCTCCGAAGGCGGCCGCCGCGTCGTCCACGACGAGGCTGGTCGAGAGGTTGCAGACCACCGGTCCCGGGCGTCGCGCGAGGACGGTGCGCACCGCGAACGCGAGGGTGTAGTCCTCGCCGATGGGCCGACCGGTCTCGTCCACCAGGGCCAGGCGGTCCACATCGGGGTCCACCGCCATGCCGAGATCCGCGCCCGTGCTGCGCACCAGCTCGCCCAAGTCTCCGAGGTGCTCGGGAAGCGGCTCCGGCTCGTGCGGAAATCTCCCGTCCGGCTCCAGGTGAATAGGGTGGACCTCGCAACCCAGGGTCTGAAGAAGCGCCGGCATGATCGCCACCCCGGCGCCCCGCACGCAGTCCAGCGCCACCAGGAATCGGCGCGCGCGCACCGCGTCCAGGTCGAGCCACGGCAGCGCGAGCAGTCGCCCGAGGTGGCGCTCGACCGCGCCGTCGTCCCGTCGCACGCTCCCGGCCGCCCCCGGCGGGCGCACCGCCCCGGCGTCCACGAGCGCGAAGAACGCGTCCGCCTCACGCCGGCCGAGGAACCGCCCGCCGGGGCCGATGAACTTGAGGGCGTTCCACTCCGCCGGATTGTGGCTCGCGGTCACCACGATGCCGCCGGCCAGCCCCAGCTCTTCCACCGCCAGTTGCACCGTGGGGGTCGGCACCATCCCGAGGTCCACCACGTCCGCGCCGGCCGACGAGAGTGCCGCCGCGGCGGCCGCCGCGAAGCGCGGTCCCGACGCGCGGGAGTCCCGCGCCAGCGCCACGGTCCTTCCCCCGCGCTCGAGCAGAAAGACGCCGAAGGCGGCGGCGTATCGGGTCACCACCTCGGGCACCAGGTCCACCCCCACGATTCCACGGAGGCCGGACACCGACCGTAACAGCGACACGCTCAGCGGGCGAGGGCAGCCAGCGCCGCCTCGTGCAGCGCGCCGACTTTGACCGGAGTCGCTATGGGAAGCAGAGTGGGATCGGGAAAGGCGCGCACGAAGCCGGCCACGGCGTCGGCGTCGAGCTGCGTCCCGGCGTTGGCGCGCAGCTCGGCGATCGCCTCCCCCGGCGCACGGGGTGATCGGTAGGGCCTCGTCGAGGCCATGGCGTCGAACGAATCCGCCACCGCCGTCACGCGTGCCACGAGCGGGATGGCATCGCTGCGGAGACCGTCGGGCAGGCCCTGCCCGTCGAGCCGCTCGTGGTGCGAGCGCACGACCTCGAGCACCAGGGGATGATCCTTCACCAGCGGCGCGAGGATCCGCTCGCCGATGACCGTGTGCTCCATGATGTGGAGGTACTCCTCGTGGGTCAGCGCGCCCGGCTTGTGCAGCACCGCCTCACGCACGCCGATCTTGCCGACGTCGTGCAACTCCGCGCCGAGCCTGATCTCCTCCACCACCGCTGCCTCCAGCCCCATCTCCACCGCAGCGGCGGTCGCGTACTCGGCAACGCGCGCGGAGTGGCCACGGGTATAGGCGTCCTTCGCCTCCAGCGCGTGCGCCAGCGCCTGCACACCCTCGACGAACAGCTCCTGGATGCGGCGGGCCTGCGCCCTGACCCGCTGCTCGAGATTGAGCTGGTAGTCGCGATTCTCCTGGATGAGCCGCCGCTTCTCGAGAGCCTGCCGGACCCGCGCGAGCGCCTCCTCGACCTGAAACGGCTTGCCGAGATAGTCGAGCGCGCCATGGTTCAGGCACGCGACTGCCATCTGGAAGTCGGTCACGGCCGTGATCATGATCACGCTCGTGTCGGGCCACCGCGCCCGCACCTCCGCGAGCAACTGCATGCCGTCCATCTCGGGCATGCGAATGTCGCTCAACACCAGATCGGCGGGTTCGGCGGTGAGCAACTCGACCGCCTCGCGGCCCGAAGCCGCCTCCCGACAAGCGTACCCCTCCCCCGCCAGCAAGCGGGCCAGCACGCGCCGCACGCGGGGCTCGTCGTCCACCACCAGACACCGCACTGAATCTGGTCTTGCCATCGCGCCTAGCGTAGACCATGCCGGAGGGGCCTGTCAACCCGCCTGCGGGTTGCTGCGCTCCCCGCCCCGCTGTAAGGTTCGCCGGACACCCTGGCTCCGAGCTCTGGATGACCCGTATCACTGATCGCGACCTGCCGTTCGGACTCGCCACGCGCGCCGTGCACGCCGGACAGGAGCCGGACCCGCTGGCGGGCGCGGTCACGCAGCCGATCTTCCAGACCTCCACCTATGTGCAGGACGGTCTTGGCCGCAACAAGGGCTACGACTACGCCCGGACCGTCAACCCGACTCGGCAGGCCCTCGAACGCAACGTGGCCGCCCTCGAGAACGGCGCGCACGGCTTCGCGTTCGCCTCGGGCATGGCCGCCATCCACGCGGTCCTGACCCTGCTGTCGGCCGGCGACCACGTGGTGTGCGGCGAGAACGTCTACGGCGGCACCCACCGCCTCATGGATCGGGTCCTCTCGCGCCTCGGCCTCACCTTCAGCTTCGTGGACACGCGGGAGGCCGACACCGCGACGCGGGCCGTCGGGCCGCAGACGAGGATGCTCTTCGTCGAGACGCCCACCAACCCCCTGATGCGGCTGGCGGACCTGGCCGCGCTGGGAGCCATGGCGGCCGATCGCGGACTCCTCTTCGTCGTGGACAACACCTTTGCCACCCCGGTGTTCCAGCGCCCCTTCGATTTCGGCGCCGACGTGGTGCTCCACTCCACGACCAAGTACCTGAACGGCCACTCCGACATGGTGGGCGGCATCGTGGTCGTCAGGCGCGACGATCTGGCCGAGCGGCTGGCGTTCATCCAGAAATCCGTGGGCGCCGTGCCCGGTCCGTTCGACTGCTGGCTCGCCCTGCGCGGCACCAAGACGCTGCCCCTGAGGATGCGCAGGCACGACGAAAACGCCCGCCGGATCGCGGAATGGCTGGCGCACGATCGGCGCGTCCAGGCAGTGCACTACCCCGGCTTGCCCTCGCACCCGCAGCACGAACTTGCCTGCCGGCAGATGCGCGGCTTCGGCGGCATGCTGGCGATCGAAACCGGCTCTCTCGAGCGCGCCCGCCGGGTCGTGGAGCGCACGCGCCTCTTCGCGCTGGCCGAGTCGCTCGGCGGCGTCGAGAGCCTGATCGGACACCCGGCCAGCATGACGCACGCCACCGTGCCGCCCGCGATGCGCGAGGCGATGGGCCTCACCGACGGCCTGGTCCGCCTCTCGGTCGGCATCGAGGACCCCGAGGACCTGATCGCCGACCTGGACCAGGCGCTCACACGACTAGGCGCGCACGGCTGAAACGCGCCACGAGGACGCGCGTAGGGAAAGGGCCTCGAGCTCGGAGAGACCATGACCGACCAACCGCACGACCTGCCCGCACGGCGACCCCGCACCGTCCTGACGCAGATCTCGCCCCGGGCGTGGGAGCACGCGGCCGACCGGGCCGCACTGAACGCGCTGCGCGCGATCCCCGGCTTCGACGAGGTCATCCGGAAGATCATGGGGTTCTTCGGCGAGCGAGGAGTGCGCCTGATCTTCCAAGCCAACGCCGTCCGCGTCGGCCCCACCCAGTTCCCGCGCGTCTATTCGACGTTCACCGATGTCTGCGGCGCGATGGATTGGGAGCCGCGACCGGACGTGTTCATCTCGCAGACGCCTCTGGTGAACGCCGGCGCCTTCGGCATGGACCGCCCGTTCATCGTCCTGAACTCCGGAACCCTCACCCTGCTCGACGATGAAGAGCTGCACACCATCCTCGGCCACGAGCTCGGGCACGTGATGAGCGGGCACGCGCTCTACCGCACCATCCTGGCCATCATCCTCACGTTCGGGTTCCGCAGCCTGCCGTTCCTGGCCGGCATCGCGCTGCTGCCGATCCAGGTGGCGCTGCTCGAGTGGTATCGAAAGAGCGAGCTGTCCTCGGACCGGGCGGGACTGCTGGCGAGCCAGGATCCGATCGCCTCGATGAGGATGTTCATGAAGCTCGCCGGAGGCGGCGATCTCAAGGAGATGGATCTCGACGCCTTCATGGTCCAGGCGCGGGAGTACGAGGAAGCCGGCGACGCCATGGACACCCTCTACAAAGTCCTCAACACCCTCGGCATGACCCATCCCTACCACACGCTGCGGGCCGCGGAGCTGCAGCGCTGGGTGGGGGGCGGCGAGTATGACCGGGTTCTGCGCGGCGAGTACCCCAGGCGCGGCTCCGATGAGGACCGGCGCCCCCTGGCCGATGACCTCGGCGAGGCGGGTCGGTACTACGCCGACCAGGCGCGCGACACCGTCGAATCCGTGGCCGAGGTCGCGCGTAAGGCCAGGGACGCGTTCATGAGCGCCTTCAAGGGCCCGCCCCCGTCCGGTCGGTGAGAGTCCTGGTCGTGGGCGGCGGAGCACGAGAGCACGCCCTGCTCTGGGCCCTCCACCGCGACGCCCCCGACGCGACCTTCTTCTGTCTGCCCGGCAACGCCGGCACCGCGAGGCTCGCCACCAACCTCGCGATCGAGCCTACCGACCTTGCGGCCGTCGCCGCCGCGGCGCGCGCGCGGCGCGTCGATCTGGTCGTGGTGGGGCCCGAGGCCCCGCTGGCTGCCGGCCTGGCCGACCGACTGAACGCGGCGGGCATCCCCGTCTTCGGCCCTTCGGCCGCCGCAGCAAGGGTCGAATCGTCCAAAGCCTTTGCGAAGGAGATCATGCTCCGTTGCGGGATTCCCACGCCTCCGGCGCGTACGTTTTCCGACCTCCACCACGCACTCGCCTACATTGACCGCCACGCCGAGCCGCTCGTCGTGAAAGCCTCCGGCCTCGCGGCCGGCAAGGGAGCCGTTGTCTGTTCCTCCCGCTCAGACGCCGCACAAGCCGCCAGGACGATGCTGAGGGAGAAAGTCCTGGGGCACGCCGGCTCCGTGATCCTGGTCGAGGAGTGCCTGACCGGCGAGGAGCTCTCCGTTCTGGCGATCACCGACGGGGAGCACTTCGCCATGCTGCCACCCGCCCAGGATCACAAGCGGCTCCATGACGGGGACTCCGGACCAAACACCGGCGGTATGGGAGCATACTGCCCGGTGAGCATCGCGACAGAAACTCTCCTGGAAAGGGTCGCCACCGACATCTTCAGCCCGCTGCTCGCCGCGCTCAGAGAGATGGGAGCACCTTATCGCGGAACGCTTTACGCTGGCCTCATGATCCGTGATGGCCAATCCCCGTGGGTCATTGAGTTCAACTGTCGATTCGGTGATCCCGAGGCGCAGGCAATCCTTGCCGTACTCCCCGCTGGTCTCCTGCCTGTGCTCCGGCTCGTCGCTGAAGGGGGCTGGATGCCTGCGGGCGCCCGACTGGGAGATGCCACCGGAGCGGCAGTGGCAACCGTGGTGGCCGCGGCGGGGTACCCACATGCTCCCGAGCACGGAGCCCTGGTGACCATTCCGCCAGAACTGGAGGCTCGCGATGACCTGTTGGTGTTTCATGCCGGCACGGCGACCGACGATCACGGCCGCCTCCGTGTCGCAGGTGGCCGGGTGCTGGCGCTGACCGCCACCGGCGCCACGGTGGCGGAGGCCGCCGCCAAGAGCCGCGCGGCGGCGGAAGCGGTGAGCTTCGCGGGCAAGCAGTTCCGGCGGGACATCGGCTGGCGCGAGATCGCCCGGCGATCCTAGACGCGGTGCCCGAGCTACCCGAAGTCGAGACCATCTGCCGTGACGTCCGGCGCCATCTCGTCGGCGCGCGGATCGAGCGGGTGCGGGTGCTAAAGCCCGACGTCCTCCGCGGAATCGCGCGCCAGGCCTTCGAGCGCCACCTCACCGGGCGCCGGTTCCGTTCCGTCGGCCGCCGCGCCAAGCACGTCGTCATGGCGCTCGACGACGGGCGGCGCGTCGTGATCCAGCCGCGCATGACGGGCTCCCTCCTCGTTGCGGAAGCCGACGGGACCAAAGACCCGCACGTCGCCATCCAGGTGCGCCTCGAATCGGGGAAGCGATTGCTCTACCGGGACGTGCGTCGCCTAGGCGCCGTCTTCCTGCTGACGCCGGGCGAGTGGGGGGCGTACCACGCCGGACTCGGCCCCGAGCCCCTCGCGCCGACCTTCACCCGATCACGGCTCGGAGCCCTGCTCGCAATCGGGCGCCTGGCAGTGAAGAAGGCGATCATGGACCAGCGCCGCCTCGCGGGCATAGGCAACATCTACGCCAACGAGGCACTCTGGCTGGCCCGGATCGATCCCTCACGCCCAGCGCGGGCGATCGACGCGACCGAGACGCGGAGGCTGCACCGGGCCATCGTGGACATCCTCTCCCGCGCCATCGCAAGCAAGGGCACCACCCTGCGCGACTACCGAACCGGCCTGGGCGCTCGAGGCCGGTTCCAGTCCCGGCTGGCCGTCTACGGCCGGCGCGGCGAGCGGTGCCGACGCTGCAGGCGGCGGATCGTCCTGACGCACGCGATCGACGGGCGGGCGACCTACTTCTGCCCCGGATGTCAACGCTAGGGTCCGCGGCCACCACCCACGCGCCCGGAACTCTCGAAGCCCTCCGACACCACGTGCGGGCGGCCGCCGAGAGGCGGCCGGGGGTCTACGAGCTGCTCGACGCCGCTGGGGGCGTCCTGTACGTGGGAAAGGCCAAGGACCTCCGGTCGCGACTACTCTCATACTTCACCGCCCCGTGGCCGCACTCAAAGGGAGCGCGCCTCATCCGGGGCAGCGCGGCGATCCGGTGGCGCTATCTGCCCAGCGAGTTTGCCGCGCTCCTCGAGGAGCTGCGCCTCATCAGTCGCACCCGGCCGCCCTACAACGTGCGCGGCAATCGCGCGCGGCGCCGGCTGGCGTTCATCAAGCTCACGGCCGGGCCCGCACCCAAGCTCAGCGTCGCCGACCACACCCGAGACCGCGCCGCTCGGTACTACGGCCCGTTTCCCGGGCGGGCCCGTGCGCTGGACGCCGTCCGCACCTTGAGCGACCTCCTGGGCCTGCGCGATTGCGCCGAGGCGCAGCCGATGGTTTTCGCCGACCAACGGAGTCTCATGGGCGCGCCGCTCGCAGCCGGATGTCTCCGCCACGAGTTGGGCGCGTGCCTCGGCCCCTGCGCCGCCCGCTGCTCGCTGGGAGCGTACCGGGCCGCCAGCCGCCGCGCCGAAGACTTCCTCGAGGGGCGATCCGCGCGTCCGCTCGACCTCGTGCTCGAACGGATGGCCGACGCAGCCTCCCGGTGCGCTTACGAGCGCGCGGCCAGCTGGCGCGGGAAGCTCGAGGCCCTCGAGTGGCTGTTCGGCGCCGTGATGCGGCTGCGCGCCGCGGTAGATGGGCTCAGCTTCGTGTACCCGGTGCGCGACGGCTCGGGTGGCGCCGACGACCGACTGTACCTGGTCCGTCGCGGCCTGGTGCGGGCGGAGGCCCCTTGGCCCCGGACGCCCATCGAGCGCGCCGCCTTCGCGGGCGAGCTCGCCCGCTGCGCGCAAGACGCCGGAGCGGCACCCGCCGCCCGCACCGCTTCCGAGATGGACCAGCTGCTCTTGGTGATGAGCTGGTTCCGGCGGCACCCGGACGAGTTCGGGGCCACCACACCCTACTCCCGCTGGATGTCACCGGACTAGTCCCGCCCCGGCCCCCCC
>JACQVG010000102.1 GCA_016209905.1 Gemmatimonadota bacterium
GAGCACGTGCGCATCCCGGTCGGCCGGGGCGTGTGCGGAACCGCGGTGGCGCTCCGCGCCGACCAGAACGTTCCCGACGTCGCCGCGCTGGACAACTACCTTGCCTGCAATCTTGCAACTCGGTCGGAGTTGGTCGTGCTCATCGAACGCGGAGCGACGATCTTGGGACAGATCGACGTGGATTCGGATGTGCCCGCCGGCTTTTCCGACCCCGAGCACGCCGCCGTCCGCCAGGTGGCCGATGCCCTGGGCGCGCTGCTCTCGTAGCCGCCTCGGCTGGGCGTTCCTCGCGCTGGCGGGCGCCTGCGCGCGCGGCGGCCCGGCCGAGCGCGAAGCCCCGCGGCCGGCGCCCCCTCCCCCTCCCGCGCGGGCGACGGCGATCCTGCGCGACGGCGAGAACCGCATCGTCGGGCGGGCCCTGGCCACAGCCCAGGCCGGCGGTGTGCGGATGACGATCGAGGCCACGGCGCTGCCGCCCGGCCGACACGGCGTCCACGTCCACGCCGTCGGCCGATGCGAAGCGCCCGGATTCGCCTCCGCCGGCCCGCACTTCAATCCCGCCCAGCGCGCACACGGGCTCGAAAATCCCGCGGGCCCGCACGCCGGCGATCTTCCCAACCTCGACGTGGACGCCACTGGCGCCGGCACCCTCGTCGCCAGCACCGACCGCTTCACGCTGACGGCAGAGAACGCGCTCCTCGACGCGGACGGGAGCGCCGTCGTCGTGCATGCAGGCCCCGACGATCAGCGCTCGGACCCCGCCGGCAACAGCGGGACGCGAATCGCGTGCGGCGTTCTGGCCCCGGCGCCCGGCGGCTGACGCGCCACCGACACGCTCCAGACCATACCCACCCATATGATCCGCTTCGGCGACCTCCCCGCCCTCGTCCTCGGACCGCTCGCGGGGCGTGCCGAGGAGGACTGGTACCGAGCCCCCGCCGGCAAGTGGTCTCCGGCGCAGATCGTGCACCACCTCGCGATCGCGGTGGACGGAAGCAGCCGGGCGTTCGAGGAGCGCACCGCGCGCGAGCCGATGCGGCGCCGGCCGCTCACGCGCCGGGAGCGCGTGGCCCGCTTCCTCATCCTCGCCCTCGGCTGGTTTCCGCCGGGCCGCAAGACGCCGCCGCAAGCGGCCCCCGCGGCTCGGCCCGAACGCGCCGAGGTCGAGCGTCAGCTCCGGGACGGCGTGGCGCGGTTCCTCGATCTCGAACGGCGACTCCTTCCCGCGCGGCGCGCCGACCTGTTCCTGAAGCACCTTTCTCTGGGCGACCTCACGCTCGAGGAATGGATGCGCTTTCACGTGCGGCACGCCGAGCACCATGCCAAGCAGATCCGGGCGCGGTTGGCGTCCTGAATGGCCGGCCCTTCGTGCCTCGGCGGCTCGCCGTGCTCGCCATCGCTTGCGGTGGCCGGCCGCGTGCGCTAATTCTAGGCTCCCATTCCACCCATCAGGAGCGACGTATGCGTACCCTGCAAGCCGCAGCGCTCGGGCTGGCCATCGCCGGCCTGGCTGCCTGCCAGCAGTCGAGCACCCCGCAACCCCTGTCAGCTGCGGACGAGGCGGCGGTCCGCGGCCTCGACTCCGCCTTCGCCGCAGCCGCCAGTGCGTCCGACGCGGCTGCGATGGCGGCGCTCTACACCGCCGACGGAGTGGTGCTGCCGCCGAACATGCCGCGCGTGACGGGCACGGACGCCATCCGGGAACTCTTCAGCGGCATGATGGCTGAGGCGACACCGCAGCTCACGCTGACGCCGAACACCGTCGCGGGCAGGCAGGACCTGGCGTATGTCGTCGGGACCTACGCGCTGACCTGGACCGCGCAGGCAGCGGGCGCGATGGCGCCGCCGCCGGACGCGGGCAAGTACGTCGTCGTCACGATGCGCCAGGCCGACGGAAGCTGGAAGATCGTGGCGGACATGTGGAGCTCGGACGCCGCGCCGCCGACTCCGGCCGCGGCGCCGACGCGGCGGCGGTAAGGGAAGACGCCAAGGGGCCAAGGCGCCAAGACGCGCAGCCAGCCAGGCGGCCAGACGCCAAGTGGTGAGCAGGACGCCACTTGGCGTCTTCGTTTCGGCTGGCTACCTTTGTGAGCTTTTATGGCCGACGTGTCGCTGTCGAAGAGCCAGCTCATGCTGCTCGCGGGGACCGCGAATCGGCCCCTCGCCGAGGAGATCGCCGCCGAGCTCAAGCGGCCCCTCTGCCAGGTCACGATTCGGCGGTTCGGGGACGGCGAGCTGTTCGTCAAAATTGACGAGAACGTGCGCGGGCAGGACGTTTACATCGTCCAGCCCACCAACCCGCCGGCCGAGAACCTGATGGAGCTTCTGCTCCTCATTGATGCGGCGCGGCGGGCGAGCGCGGCGCGGATCACCGCCGTAATCCCCTACTACGGCTACGCCAGGCAGGACCGGAAAGACCAGCCGCGCGTGGCGATCAGCGCCAAGCTGATGGCCAACCTGGTGAGCACCGCCGGCGCGGACCGCGTGCTCGGCATGGACTTTCATTCGCACCAGCTACAGGGGTTCTTCGACGTGCCGGTGGATCACCTTTACGCCGCGCCGGTGTTGACGGCGCACTACCGGCAGAAGCACCTGCACGACCCGGTCGTGGTGGCGCCCGACGTCGGCTCGGCCAAGATGGCGCGCGGGTTCGCGAAGCGGCTCAACGGGTCGCTGGCCATCATTGACAAGCGCCGGCCGTCGGCGAACATCGCGGAGGTCGTCAACGTCGTCGGTGAAGTCGCGGGGAAGGACTGCCTCGTCCCCGACGACATGATCGACACCGGTGGGACGGTCGCCGAGGCGGCGACGGCGCTGAAGCGTCTCGGGGCGCGGAACATCTACGTGTGCGCCACGCACGCGCTGCTGTCGGGCCCCGCCGTCGAGCGCCTGTCGCAGGCGCCGGTCGCGGAAGTGGCGGTCACGAACACCATCGTGGTTCCGGAGAGCCGGCGGTTCGACCGGCTGGTGGTGCTGTCGGTGGGAAGCCTGTTGGCGAAGGCGATCGCGAACACGCATCGGGACAAGTCGGTCAGCTCCTTGTTCGACTGACCTCTAGGGGTTTACGCATGGCCCAGACCGTCCAACTGACCGCCGAGCGCCGCACGCCGAGCCGGAAGGCCGGGGCGAAGGCGCTGCGGCGCAGCGGCAAGATCCCCGCCGTCATCTACGGCCACGGGCGCGCGCCGGCCCCGCTCGCGGTGAGCGGCGCCGAACTAGGACGCCTCCTCGAGCAGATCGCGCCCGAGAGCACCATCGTGGAGCTGACGGTGGACGGGACCACGGTCAAGACGCTGATCCGCGAGGTCCAGCGCCACCCGCTGAAGCCCGGCATCCTCCACGTGGACTTCTACGAGGTCCGCGCCGGGGAGAAGATCCGCCTCGAGGTGCCGATCCACCTGGTCGGGGTCCCCGAGGGTGTGCGCAACCAGGGCGGCACGCTGGATCAGGTGCTGCGGACCGTCGAGATCGAGGTCTTCCCGACCGACATCCCGGAGCGCGTCGAGCTCGACGTGTCGGCGCTCATGATCGGCAGGTCGCTCCACGTCTCCGATCTGGCGATTCCGCGCGCCGAGGTCCTCGCGGACGGCGCCCTGACGGTGTGCACCATCGTGGCGCCGCGCGTCGAGGAGGCGCCGGTGACGGTCGCCCCGGCCGAGGGTGCGGTGCTCGAGGGCGAGGCGGCTGCGACGGCCGAACCCGCCGAGCCTGAGGTCATTCGCAAGCGGAAGGCGGAAGAAGAGGCAGTAGCCGAGGAGTAAGCGGCCGCGGCTCTCAAGCTCATCGTCGGCCTGGGCAACCCCGGCGCCGACCACGCCGACACCCGGCACAACGTGGGTTTCTGGCTTGCGGACGCGCTGGCCGTACGCTGGCGGCTGCCCCGCTTCAAGCGCCAGGGGCCGGCGGTGGCCACCGGAGGCCCGACGCCGTTCGGCCGGGTCCATCTCCTCAAGCCGCAGACGTTCATGAACGACTCGGGCCGGGCGCTGACGGGACTCCGCGGCAGCGCGCCCGGCGCGCCGTTGGACGACTTCCTCGTGCTCGTGGACGACTTCGCCCTGCCCGTGGGCTCCTTCCGTCTCCGCGCCAAGGGCTCGGCCGGCGGACACAATGGGCTGAAGAGCATCGAGGCGGCGGTCGGCACGCGGCACTATCCGCGGCTGCGCATCGGGATCGGCCCCCTGCCCCGCGGCATGAACGGCTGGCACGACTTCGTGCTCGAGGAGATGCCGCGAGACGAGCGGCGGATCGTCGAGGAGATCATACCCGTGATGTGCGAGGCCGTGGAGTGCTGGATGAGCGAAGGGGTCGAGAAGGCGATGGCGCGACATAACCGGAAGGCACCCAGCGGCGAGTCGCCCGGCTTGTGATCGGTGCGGCGAGCCGATCGGGCGGGACCGTCGTCACGAAATTGCCTCCACTCTGCATCATTGGCCAAAGGAACCAGTCATCCATGAACGCCCGCGCGCTCCTCGTGACCGTCCTCGTCCTGGGAGGGCTTCCCGTTAGCGCCGCGTGCCAAGCGTCACTCGGCGCGCCGTGGGACTCCGTTGGACGGATCCTCCGGACTTCGGGGGCCGCGACGGGCGGTTACTACCGTTACGGCTGGCCCCGTCACGATCTCACGCTGCGGATCGGCGACGTCACGGTCTCCCCGGCGCTCGCGCTCGGCGCCTGGGCCGGGTTCGCCGGTGACCCGGCCGACGCCACCATAATGGGCGACCTCGTCCTGACGAGCGACGAGCTCAAACCGGTACTCGCGGAGCTCGCCCGGCAGCGCATCGCGGTCACCGCGATCCACAACCACCTCGTCGGCGAAGCCCCTCCGATCACCTACGTGCACTTCCACGCGCAGGGGAACGCGCCGCAGCTTGCGGTCGGGCTCGACCGTGTGCTCGCCGTCACGGGCACACCGCGGCCCGTGGCTGCCGCACCCCCGCAGCCCGTCACGATCGATACGGCACTCGTGTTCGGTACGCTCGGCCTCACCGGCCGGGCGCAGGGCGCGGTCGCCCAGATGTCCACCGTCCTGGTCCTCGGATCGGTGACGCTGCACGGCCGGCCCGTGACGCCGGCCCTGGGGTACGGGAGCCCGATCAACATTCAGCTCGTCGGGCCCGAACGCGCGGTCGCGACAGGGGACTTCGCAGTGCTGGGATCCAAGGTCGCCCCCGTCCTCGAGGCGCTCATGGCGCACGGCATCACGGCGACCGCGGTGCACAGCCACCTGGTGAACGAACAGCCCACGATCTACTACATGCATTTTTGGGCCGACGGGCGGCTCCCTGACGTCCTCCGCGGCCTGCGGGCGGCCCTCGACGCGGCGCGCTAAGGCCCACGGGCTGTGACGGGCGACGGAGCCCGCGCGCGCATTTACTGGGCCGCAGGGCTGCGGAGCGGCGCGACCGGGCTCACCGGCGTCATACTCGCGCTCGCGCTTGCCGAGCGCGGAGTCGGGGTCGAGAGCCTCGGGCTGGTCGTCGGCGCGGGGCTCGCGGGTGGCGCGGTCGGGACGGCGCTGGTCGCTTACTACGGCGACCGGCTGGGGTGGCGCGCGCCACTCATGGTCGCGACGGCCCTCACGGGGGCGGGCTATATGGCCGTCGCGCACGCCCCGTCCGCCGCGTTCCTCCCCCTAGCGGCCTTCCTCGGCATGCTCAACGGCTTCGGGCGCGATCGGGGACCAGCCCAGACGCTCGACCTCAGCGTGTTGGCCTGCGTGGCGGCGGATTCTGATCGGACGCGGGTCTATAGCCGCTACACATTCATCCAGGACGTGGCCGGGGCCATCGGCGCCCTGGGTGCCGCGCTGCCGGCCATCGCGAGCGCCGCGACGGGTAGCACTCTCGACGCGGCGTACCGAGGTGTGTTCGCCGGACTGGCCGTGGTGTCCGGGATTTCCGTGGTCCTGTACGCCGGCGTCCACGGGGCGCCGGCGCATGCTGCCGCAGACCTCCGCAGCGGCGCGCCGCGAGACCCGGTGGTCCGCCGGCGCCTCGGCTCGCTCGCCGCGCTCACCGCGCTCGACAGCGTTGGCGGGGGGTTCCTGGCCGGCGCGATCCTCTCTTACTGGTTCTTTCGGCGCTTCGGGCTGGCTCCCGAGGCCCTGGGCGCCCTATTCTTCGCGGCGCGCGGCCTGAACGCGCTGTCGTATCTGGCGGCCGAGCGCCTCGCGAGCCGCTTCGGTCTGATTCGGACGATGGTCTTCACCCACCTGCCGTCCAGCGGCTTCTTGCTCGCGCTCCCGCTCGTCGCGAGCCCCTGGGCTGCCATCGCCCTCTTCCTGGCACGTGAAGCGCTGGTGCAGATGGACGTGCCGACGCGGCAGTCGTACATCGCGGCCGTCGTGCCGGCCGGCGCGCGGACCTTCGCGCTCGGACTCACCGGGATCGTGCGCAGCGCCGGCTGGGCGCTGGGCGCGCCGGTCGCTGGTCTGGCCATGGGCGCGCTCGGGATCGCGGCACCGCTCTATGGTGGAGGTCTTCTGAAGATCGCGTACGATCTCGCGCTCTTCGGCGCCTTCCGCCATGTTCGGCCTCCGGAGGAGGAGCGCGCCGGCCCCGGCCACTGACATCCGTTCGCTCCCGGGGAGTTCCATGCTTCGCATTGCAATGCTGTTGACCAGCGCGGTAGGAGGAATCCAGACGGACTCGGTGCAATCGGCCGGGGTTCCCGTCATTCGCGCCGCTCCGGCGAGCGGCACGATTCTCGTGGACGGGCGCCTCGACGAGCCTGCCTGGCGGGAGGCGGATTCCGTTGCGACGCTGACTCAGGTCGTGCCGCGCGAGGGAGCCACGCCAACGGCTCGCACGGTGATCAGGGTTCTCGTTCAGCACGATGCTTTGGTGTTCGGTGTGACGGCCGAGGATCCGGACCCGACCGGGATCGTGAGCTTTGCCAAGGAGCGCGATGCCGACTTGCAGTTCGAGGATCACGTTCGGCTCGTGCTCGATACGTTTCGCGCCGGGCGCTCCGGGTACGTCTTCGCCGTGAATCCCAGTGGCGCGCGCTACGACGCGCTCGTGAGTAACCGAGGTGAGTCCGAAGACCGCAACTGGGACGCCGTCTGGGAAGCCCGAACCGCGCGGACGGCGACGGGGTGGGTCGCCGAAATCCGGATTCCCGTGCGCAGTCTGGTTTTCGGGCCGGACCTCGAGGAGTGGGGCTTCAACATCGAGCGGCGCATCCAGCGACTCCAGGAAACCGACCGGTGGGCGAGTCCGCGCCGCAACTATCGGGTCACGCTGACGAGCCGCGCCGGCAGGCTCGCCGGCCTCCCGCGCTTCGCACTGGGCGTGGGACTGAGCCTGCGGCCAGCGATTACTGCCCGCGGCGCGCTACCGGCCCGCAACGCGCGCCTCGAGGGCAAGGCGGACGCCAGCGTCGATGCCACCCAGCGCGTAGGCACAAACC
>JACQVG010000103.1 GCA_016209905.1 Gemmatimonadota bacterium
CCCTACATCTGGTGGGTCCAACCGACCGAGACCATCTTCGAGTGCCCCTACTGCCACCAGGCGGTCGAGGTCGCGCAAACCCTCGTCGCACGCCCATGCGACGATGCGAAGCATCCATGGTGGGCCGTTCCGCAGGGTATGTCCTTTGAGCAGGCGGCCGCCTACTGGGCCCAGCAGCACCAGGGACGCGTTTACCTATGAACGAGCCGCCTAACTATTGCATGAAGCTGACGCATGAAGCTGCCGTGCTCGCCGCGTGCTCTTCGTAGCGGGCTGACGCCCGGCCCGCGGTGCGCGCGGCTCGCGCGCAGCTTATGCACTGTCCGTTAGACGCACGCCTAGAATCGCGTGAATCGAGCCTCGCATCCGGCTCGCGCTCTCAGAGCAAGCGCTTCCGCCCACTGCTGGCCAGACCAACTGACCCGGCACAAGGTGGTGTCACAGCGCCCGCTCTAGTGCGGCGACTATACCGAGAGGTCCGCCATGCAACGCATCGCGTTCTATCAGCTCCCGCTCTGGGTCCGGCTTGCCGCCGCTCTGACGCTCCTCAACACCTGGATCCTCATTGCGGAGTTCGTGATTGATCGCTACGGACTGGACGACTATCTCCCGTTCTACCGATACGGCGACGTCTGCCTGTGGGACATTGCTGTGATCCTCGCGATCGCCGTGCTGTTCGTCAGAGGGTCCCGAATCCCTCGCGAGAACGCCACTCCCGGAGGCAAGCCACCTGCGTCGGCCGGCGGGCCCTAGTGTGGCAGAATGTATTCTTTGGAGGCCGATGGAATCCCGGAATCGCAGGGCCGCGTCAGGTCTCCCAGTCCAGCCCACTACCGTCATCCAGAGTTGGTCGTAGTTGTGCCTCGGGCAGATCGGCGAGCGGGTGTGCGACAGCCCCTCCGGTCAGAGCGCCCGCAGGATGTCGGCGACGGGCGGGTGATCGCCGCCCGCCGAGCTGAGATACGAATAGGACACCTGGCCGCCGGGCCTCACCACGACCACGCCCCCGAGCTGCCGCCCATCCCCCTGAATCAGGCCCGGCCGGAACCCGGCGCGCAGCGAGCGCACCATGTTGCGCAGCGAGCTCCGGTTGATGATGTCGCTGGTGCCGCGGCGCATGCCCAGCGCACGGTACGCGTCCCGCTTCGTATCCACGTACAAGGGTGCCTGGATGTCGAACTGCTTCTGGAAGGCCTCGGCAAAGTGGCGGTTGCCGTTGCCGATGAACACGAGGTCGGCGCCCCGTTCCCGGATCGTGTCCCGCTCGCGGTGCACCTGCACCGCCTGCTCGCGGCAGAACATTCAGCCGAAGTGCCGGAGGAACACGAGCACCACCGGCCGCTCCGCCCACAGCTCGTCGAGCCGGTGCTCGCCGCCCCCGAGGTCCCGGATCACCGCTGCCGCTGCTTCGTCCGCCACGCGCGCCACGAGGGGATGGTAGCAGACCCACCGCCCGGCCGCCACAGGCTCTCGGGGATCCTATGCGGCCGCCCCCGCCACGCCTCGAAACGTGCCGCAACCTCTTCGAGCCCCAGCTTCTCCAGGGTCCCGTGCGGCCTAACACCAGGTGCATGAAGCTGACAAGCCGGCTGGCCGCGCTGGCGGCGTTATCGGCCACGCAGCATTGTTGGATCAGCGCGGCCAGAGCGCCGGCTTGCAGCTTATGCACTATGCGTTATGCGGCCACAGCAAGACGGGAAATGTGATGGGGGGAACGGCAGTATCGGGACGCCGTTCGAGTCTCCGGAGCAAGGCGAGGGTGATTCTTACAAACCACGGCGCTCCGCGCTCGGGCCGCGGTGGCCGGCGAACCACACTGCCGGCGGGCCCAGGCATCCGCGCGGACGCGGCCCGCGCGCCGGGCTCCGTGGTGTGAGGCATCGGGATGGGGGTTCGGGCCGCGCCGCATCAGCGCGGCTGCCCAAGGGTGGCGAACCGAGGGATCGGGGTGGTCGCCCAGGTGTGGCGGGGGCGCGGCCCTCACGCATCAAGTTGAGGGTGAGTCCGAACCGGCATCGCTACCGAGGGCGGAGCACGGTCGATGAGCGGACGACGCGACACCCGGGCTACCAGGTGAGTCAACGCAAACGTAAACTGGTCGAAAGAGGTTTTGGGTGGCAGAAGTGCGTGGGCGTGCTGCGGAAGCTGCACCACCGCGGGCGTGAGCTGGTACGTTGGATTTTCACCTTCACGAGCGCGGCGTACAATCTGGTCCGGCTGCGCACGCTGCTCGGGGTCGCACCGGCGTGAAGCGCTCCGCCGCCCCGCACGCGATGACGATGGCGAACACCGGCCCACGCAGAAGCCCGGCCGGGGGCGGCTTGCCGCACCACTCTGATTCTGCCACCGGAGCGCCGTCGGCATCATTGGTCTCTCGTTTTTCAGCGACCTGCTAAACCGGAAATGGAGCTGGCGGGCGCTCGAACGGCCGAGCGCCCGTGCGTCAGCTGGCACCCATGCGCGGCTTAGGCAAGAATGCTTGTGTCTGGCGCGCACGATGCCCGCAGCTCATTTCCAATCCGTTCGGCAGACGTTGAGGCGCAGGTGCGCATGCGCGACCCAAACCTGCGCGGCTCTCTCATCACGGTCGCCCTGGGCGCCCTCGCGGCGTGCGCTACGGAGCCCCAAAGCCGCTTCCTCACTGGCGAGTTTGGCGGCCGCCTGATCGGCTTGGTCGCCACCGACACTGCCGCTCACTTCCAGTTCCCGCGTGCGCGCGGGGTCACAGGCCCTCTGCGCGTCGACAGTGCGGGCACGGCCCATGCCACCGGAGTCGCCGCCGACGGCTTTCCGCCCTGGTTGTCGTGGTCCCTTCACATCGTTACGAAGGTGACCGGGGACAGTCTAGATCTCTCCACGACGTGGACCACGACGATACGGGACAGCCGGCGTCAGTAGTCAGCCGATCGTCACGTCCGCGAACTTCAGCTTCCCGTACCTGATCAGGTAGGCTCCCGGCGCCAGCGCGCGATCCCCATCCGTCTCCTTCACGCCGTCGAGCTGCACGCCCCCCTGGGTCGCCATGCGCCGCGCTTCTCCGAGCGACTTGGCGAAGCCGATGTCCTTCAGCACGACGGCCAGGCTCGCCGGCGCGTGCCGGAACGCCGGCCGGGCGGCGGGCGGCTCCTTGGCCCTGAACAGCCGGTCGAAGTGCGCCTCCGCGCGCGCGGCTGCCGCGGCGCCGTGGAGCTGGGTGACGAGGTCTCGCGCCAGCCACCGCTTGGCGGCGTACGGCTCGCTCCGGCAACGCCCCAGGGCGGCCGGCAGCAGGGCGGGGCCGAGCGAAGAGAGCAGCGTCGTCCACTCCTCGAGCAGCGTGTCGGGGATGGACATCGTCTTGCCGAACTGGTCCTCGGGCGCCTCGGTGATGCCGATGGCGTTGTCGTAGGACTGCGACATCTTGCGCTCCCCGTCCGTCCCGCGCAGCAGCGGCATCACCACGGCGACCTGCGGCTCGAGACCGTAGCGCTCCATCAGGGTCCGCCCGACGAGGAGGTTGAACTTCTGGTCGGTGCCGCCGATCTCGACGTCCGCCTTGAGCGCGACCGAGTCGTAGCCCTGGAGCAGCGGGTAGAGGAGCTCGGCCAGCGCGATCGGCGTTTCGGACCGGTACCGGCCCGCGAAGTCGTCGCGCTCGAGGAGGCGGGCCAGCGTGTACCGTGAGGTGAGGGTCAGCATCTCGCCGGACGACAGCGCCCCGAGCCAGCGGCTGTTGCGGTCGATGAGGGTCCGGGTGGGATCGAGGACCGTGAAGATCTGCTCCCGGTAGGTCGCGGCGTTCCGCTCCACCTCCTCCTCGGCGAGCGGCGGCCGCATCTCGCTGCGCCCGCTCGGGTCGCCGACCAGCGCCGTGAAGTCGCCGATCAGGAACACCACGCGGTGGCCGAGCTCCTGGAAGGTGCGCAGCTTGCGGATGGAGACCATGTAGCCGAGGTGGAGGTGCGGCCGGGTCGGGTCGAACCCCTGCTTGACGAGCAGCGGCTCGCCGCGCGCGCGGGAGCGTTCGAGCTTCCGCGCCAGCTCCTCTTCCGGGATGATCTCCACCGCGCCGCGGCGGATCGCGTCCATCTGCTCGTTCAGCGGAGGGAAGGAAGACATGGCGCTATCGTAGCGGGGCGGCCCCGCCGCTGGCAAGCGCGAGAGCGGCCGGGTAACTTGCGCCCTCTATGGCGAGCGCCAGCACCGCGGGTCGCATGGCCGCGTGGTTCGCGCCGGACCGGGCGCGCCGCAGCGTCTTCGTTCTCCTTCTCAGTTTCGGCTTCGGGGGCGGCGTCGCGTACGGCAGCTGGACCCGGGTCTGCGCCGGCCGCGCCTGTCCGTCGATCGCCATCCTGGACGACTACCGCCCGCACCAGACCTCGAAGATCTACGCCGTGGACGGGCGCCTCATCACGGAGCTCGGCCTCGAGCGCCGCACGCTCATCCGCTTCGGGGAGATGCCGGCGCACCTGCGCGCCGCGTTCATCGCGGTGGAGGACAAGCGCTTCTACCGGCATCACGGGATCGACTACTCCCGCGTCATGGGCGCGCTGCGGGCGAATCTCTTCGCCCTCTCCTGGGAGCAGGGGTTTTCCACCATCACCATGCAGCTGGCGCGGAACGTCTTCCCCGACCGCATCACGCGCGAGAAGAAGCTCAGCCGCAAGCTCAAGGAGGTATGGGTCGCGCGCGAGCTGGAGCACACCTATTCGAAGGACCGGATCCTCGAGCTGTACCTGAACCAGATCTATCTCGGCAGCAGCGCCTACGGCGTCGAAACCGCGGCGCTCCGCTATTTCGGGAAGTCGGCCCGCGACCTCAACGTGGCGGAGGCGGCGCTCCTCGCCGCGCTCCCGCAGCGGCCCGAGAGCTACAACCCTCGGCGCTATCCGGCCCGCGCGGTCCGGCGGCGCAACCTGGTCATCGAGCTGATGCGCCAGCAGGGCTACATCGGAACCGACGAGGCCGAAGAGGCGAAGGCCTACCCGCTCACCCTCTCCACGGGCCAGGACTATCACGACCTGGCCTCCTACTTCGTCGAGTGGCTGCGGCAGACGCTCGATGCGCGGTTCGGTCGCGATCTCTACGAGCGGGGCCTTCGCGTCTACACCACGCTCGACATCGACATGCAGCAGGCCGCCGAGCGGGCACTGGAAGCGCAGCTCGAGGCGATCGAGAACAACACCTACGGGCGGTTCCCCCACCGCACCTTCGCGCAGTACCTGGCCGCCAGCGCGGAAAACCGGGAGAGCGGCCGGCCGCAAGCGTCGCCCTATCTCCAGGGCGCGATGGTGGCGATGGACGCGGAGACGGGAGAGATCCGCGCCATGGTCGGCGGCCGGGACTTCGACGACTCCAAGTTCAACCGCGCCACCCAGGCGCTGCGCCAGCCGGGCTCCACTTTCAAACCCTTCGTGTACTCCGCGGCGATCCGTGCCGGCCACTCGCCCAACGAGATCCTGGAGGACGGCCCGATCTCCCTGCCGCTGCCCGACGGCACGGTGTGGGAGCCGCAGAACTTCGACCAGGGGTTCCGCGGCCCGCTGACCCTGCGCACCGGACTGGCCATGTCGGTCAATCTCATCGCCGTGCGCCTCGGGCTCGAGCTGGGCGCCGAGGCGGTCGTGGACGAGGCGCGGCGCTACGGGCTCACGACGCCGGTCCCGGCCGTGCCGTCCATCTTCATCGGCTCCGCCGACGTCATCCCGCTGGAGCTGGTATCGGCCTACACCTCGTTCGCCACGCTGGGCGTGCGCGCCGCGCCCATCGGCATCCGGCGGGTCGAGGACGCCGCCGGAGCCGTCCTGTGGCAGCCGCAGCAGCGGCGCGAACGCGTCATGCCCCCCGACCAGGCGTTCGTCCTGACGGACATGCTGCGCGATGTCGTCCGGGGCGGCACCGCGACCTCCGCCGTCACGCGGGCGGGCTTCACGCTCCCCGCCGGCGGGAAGACCGGCACGACCAACGACTATACCGACGTCTGGTACCTCGGGTTCACCCGCGAGCTGGTAGCGGGGTTCTGGATGGGGTTCGACCGGCCCGACCGGATCAAGGCGGGCGCGCAGGGCGGGCAACTGACGGCGCCGGCGTGGACGGCGTTCATGCGGGAGGTGTACGAGCGTCGCCCGCCGCCCCCCGACTGGACCCGGCCGACGGGAGTCGTGACGCGGGAGATCGACGTGCAGTCGGGCAAGCTCGCGACGGCGAACTGTCCGGCGGCCTCGCGGCGCTGGGAGGTCTTCGCGCCGGGCGCCGCTCCCGTCGAGCTGTGTCCGTTGCATCCGGGTCCGGGCGCGGCGCCCGTGGCGCCGGGCAGCGACGCCTCCAAGGCCTCGAAGCGCGGCAATCCGGCCGCTCGCTAGCGGCGTGACGCCGCTCCGCCTCAGCGCCCGGTGGGTGATTCCGGTCGAGCGACCGCCGATCGAGCAGGGCGCGGTTCTCGTCGGCAGCGACGGTCGCATCGCCGCGGTGGGCCGCGACGCGGACGTGCCGGGACCGGCCCAGGCCGAGCGGTGGGACCTGGGCGACGCCGCGGTGCTCCCGGGCCTCGTCAACGCGCACAGCCACCTCGAGCTGACCGCCCTGCGCGGGCTGGTTCGCGATCTCCCCTTCCCGCAGTGGATCGCCGCCGTCCGGCACGTCAAGAACGCACTCGGCGAGGAGGACTTCCGGGCCTCGGCGCGCTGGGGGGTGCTGGAGAGCTTCGCGGCCGGCATCACCGCGACGGGCGACACCGGCTCGTCGGGAGCGGCCGCCAGGGCGATGGCCGAGCTCGGGGCGCGCGGCGTGGCGTTTCACGAGGTCTTCGGTCCCGATCCCGCTCAGGCCGACCAGGCGGTGCGGGAACTGGAGGGCGGACTCGCCGCGCTCGGGGCCTGCGAGTCGGCGCGGGTCGCCGTCGGCGTGTCGCCGCACGCGCCGTACACGGTGTCCGCGCGGCTGGTCCGCGCCGTGGCAGCGCTCGCGCGCCGACGGTCTCTTAGGGTGGCGATGCACGTCGCGGAATCGCGGGAGGAGAGCCTGCTGGTCGAGCGTGGGGAAGGCCCCTTCGCGGACGCGTTGCGGCGGCGCGGCCTCGCCGTCGAGCCGCAGCGCTGCTCGCCGGTGGCCTGGATCGAGCGCTGCGGCGTGCTGGAGCTTCGGCCTCTGCTCATCCACTGCGTGACGGTGGACGACGACGGCTTCGGCGCGATCGCCCGACACCGGGCGTCGGTGGCGCACTGTCCCTGGTCGAACGCCGCGCTGGGCAACGGGCGGGCCGACCTGGCGGCGATGCGCCGGCTCGGGGTAACGGTCGGGCTGGGCACCGACTCGGTCGTTGCGGGCGGCCGACTCGACCTGTTCGCCGAAGCGCGGATGGCCGTCCTCGGCTGCCCCCTCGCCCCGCGGCAGATGCTGCGCCTCATGACGGCCGACGCCGCCGCAGCACTCCTTTTGGACGGCGTGGGCGTGCTGGCGCCGGGGACCTGGGGCGACCTCACCGCCGTCTCGCTCGCCGCGCCGTCGCTCGCGGCCGCGGCCGATCCCGAGGAGGCGGTGACAGGCTGTGCGACCAGCGGCGACGTCGTTCTCACCGTCGTGGCGGGGCGCGTGGTGTACC
>JACQVG010000108.1 GCA_016209905.1 Gemmatimonadota bacterium
GTGTCGGCGCCGGCGGCGGCCAGGCGGCCGATCGTGTCCCGCCCCACACCGCCGTCCACCTCGAGGAGCGCACGGCTCTCGGCGCGCCTCAGGAGCGCCCTCGCCCGCGCGACCTTGTCCACCGCGGGCTCCCAGAACTCCTGCCCGCCGAAGCCCGGGTTGACCGACATGATCAGCAGCAGGTCGAGTCCCTCCACGACTTCCTCGACCGCGCTGAGCGGGGTCGCGGGGTTCAGGGCGACGCCCGCTCTCATGCCCCGGGCGCGGATCGCGCCGAGGTGCCGCTGGAGGTGCTGCGTGGCCTCGGCGTGGATCGTGAGGAAGGTGGCGCCGGCGTCCGCGAACGGCCCGATGTAGCGGTCCGGGTGCGCGACCATCAGGTGGCAGTCCAGGGGCGCGTCGGTGAAGCGCCGCAGCGACGCCACAACGGGCGCGCCGAAGGTGAGGTTCGGCACGAACTCGCCGTCCATGACGTCCACGTGGATCTGATCCGCGCCGCCGGCGAGCACGCGCTCGACCTCGTCCATGAGGTGCGCGAGGTCGGCGCTCAGGATGCTGGGGGCGAGGCGGATCGTCACATCGGCTCCCTATCGGGCCAGGTGGATCACGAGGCTCCGGCCGAGCGGCACGCTGTCCCGTGCGGCCGGATCGCTGCCCACGGCGATGCCGGCGGCGACGGTCTTCGTTTCGACGCTGTCCACCGCAGCGACCCGAAGGCCGGCCGCGGCGACGAGGAGGCTGGCCAGCTCGAGGTCGAGCCCGAATACGTCGGGCACGGCGATCCGGGGCGGACCGGTGCTCACCGTGAGCGCCACCGCTGCGCCGCTCGGCACCCCCACGCCCGACGGCGGGTCCTGCCAGACGACCGTGCCCGCCGGCGCGGTCGGGTGCGGCTCGCTGGCCACGATCTCCGCCGCGAGGCCGGCGGCCTCGAGCTCCCGGCGTGCCGCTTCGACCTCGAGCCCGAGGACGCGGCGCACCTGCCGCTCGTTGGGCAGCAGCGGCGCCGGGAACAACACCAGAGCGGCCACAAGATAGCCGGCCCCCGCGGTGGCGGCGACACCGGCCGAGAGCGTAAGCAGCCGGCGCAGGCGACCCGATCGCCGCCTCGCCGTCCCGCGCCCGGCTCGTGCGGCCTGAGCCGGGGAGGAGCCCGGGCTCGAGCCGCGGCCCGCCCGTCCCGTCGGACGGATGCGCCGGTCTACGAGAGCATCCCCTTCTCGGGGCTGGAGGGCACCGCGACCTCGCGGCGCGCCATCCGCCCGGCGAGGTACGCTGCGCGGCCGGCCTCGGTGGCGAGTCGCATCGCGTGCGCCATCTGGGCGGGGTCCCGAGCCTCCGCGATGGCCGTGTTCATCAGGATCCCGTCCACCCCTTGCTCCATCGTGACGCACGCGTCCGACGCCGTGCCCACGCCCGCGTCCACGATCACCGGGACGGTGAGGCGCGACTTGATGATCCTGACGTGGTAGGGGTTCAGCAGCCCGAGGCCGGAGCCGATTGGCGACGCGAGCGGCATGACGGCCGCGATCCCGGCGTCCTCCAGGCGCAGCGCCGTGACCAGGTCCTCGTTCGTGTAGGCCATGACAACGAACCCCTCGCGCACGAGCTGCCGCGCCGCCTCGAGAAGCCCTGCCACGTCGGGCAGCAGCGTCTGCTGGTCGCCGATGACCTCCAGCTTGACGAACTCGTTGAACCCCGCCTCGCGCGCCAGCCGGGCGTAGCGCATCGCGTCCTCGGCCGTGTAGCAACCCGCGGTGTTGGCGAGCAGGAAAACGCGCGCGGGGTCGAGATGGTGGAGGATGCCCTCCTCCTTCGAGCGGTCGAGGCTGACCCGGCGCACCGCGACCGTCACGATCTCGGCACCCGAGGCCTCGATCGCCCGGACCATCGTCGCGTTGTCCCGGTACTTCCCCGTGCCGACCATCAGCCGGGAGCGGAAGCTCCGGCCGCCGATCGCAAGCGGCGCGTCCTGGAACGATGCCGTCAGCGTGGTGGTCATACCGTCCCCATCGGGCTTAGTGTCTAGCCGCCGCCGACGAAGTGGACCAATTCGACCGCGTCGCCGTCGGCGAGCGCGGTGGCCTCGAGCGCGTCGCGCCGCACGACCCGCCGATTGTGTTCCACCACCACCGCGCGCGGGTCGAGCGCGAGATCCCGGAGCAGCTCCGCCACGGTGGTACCCGGGCGCGCCCGCCGCGGTTCACCGTTCACCAGGAGGCTGATGGCGTCACTCGCCGGCAGCGCGGCGAGAAAGGCCCGCACGGCGGCAGCCGGGTCGGGCGCGTCCCAGAGGGCGCGGATCGCCGCCACCCCCCACCCCCCGGCCGCCACGACGTCGGGCGTGCGCTCAGGGGTCAGACCCCCGATCGCGATGACCGCGCCGCCTCCCGCCGCGGCGTGCCGCACCAGGTCGAGCCCCGCGGCGGGCGTCGCCGGGTGGCTGGCCGTGGGATAGATCGGTCCCGCGACCAGAAAGTCGGCGCCCTCGGCCTCCGCCGCTCGTGCCTCCGTCCCGCTGTGCACCGAGCGTCCCACGAGCAGCGCCGGAGCGACGCGCCGAACGTCGCGCGCCGAGAGGCCGCCGCGGCCGGTGACCACGGCGCGGGCCGGCGCGGCGCGAGCGACGTCGGCGCGGTCGTTCACCACGAGCCACGCGCCGGTGGGCCCCAGGGCTGCGGCGAAAGAGCGGGCGGCTCTGAGGAGCCCGGCGCCGGTCAGCGCCCGCGTCCTCAGGTGCACCGCCAGGGCGGCGCCGGCCGCGGCGGCCGCGGCGGCCATCAAAGACGCGGCCGCGACCGCGCGCCCTTCGCCCCCCGCCTCCCCCAGAACGCGGTCGTCGGTCACCGCATGCAGGCGCGGCAAGGTCGCGATCACGACAACATCTCCCCGGGCTCGACTCGGCGACCGTTGACGAATGCCCGCGCGCTCATGCGGGAGCGGCCCGCAGGCTGGACCTCCACCACTTCCACGGCGCCGGCGGCGCACGCCACGAGGAGCGCGTCGCCGACGCCCAGCACCTCCCCGGCCCGCCCCGCGCCCTCTCGGACGCGCGCGCCGAACAGCTTGAGCGCGCCGCCGCGGCACTCGGCCCACGCCCCCGGCAAGGGATCGAGCGCGCGTATCTGCCGCGCGACTTCCGCCGCGCCCCGCCGCCAGTTGATGCGCTCCTCCTCGCGGGTCAGCTTGGGCGCGTAGGATGCCCGCTCCCCGTTCTGCGGCCTCGGCTGGAGTCCCGTCTCCTCCATCAGCGTGAGCGCCTCGACGAGCGCCTGGGCGCCGATTTCCGACAGCCGGATCCCCAGCTCGCCACCCGTCTCGTCCGGCAGGATGGGCGTCGCGACCTGGTGCAGGATCGGGCCCGTATCCAGGCCGGCGTCCATTTGCATGATCGTCACGCCCGTCTCGGCGTACCCCTCCAGGATGGCGCGCTGGATCGGCGCGGCTCCCCGAAGCGCCGGCAACAGCGAGGCGTGGACGTTGATCGCCCCCAGACGAGGCACCGCGAGCAGGCGCTCGGGCAGCAGATGCCCATAGGCGACGACCACCGAGCAGTCCGGCACAAGCTCCCCCACCTGCCCGAGGAACTCATCCGTGACCGGACGCTCGGGCTGAAGCACCGGCAGATCCTCGGCCAGCGCCGCGACCTTCACCGGCGAGGCCGTCGCCTTCGAGCGGTGGCGCCCGGTGGGGCGGTCGGGCCGCGTGACCACTCCCACGACGTCGAACCCCTCGCCCACCAGCGCCTTCAGGGAGGGGACCGCGAACTCCGGGGTGCCGAAGAACAGGACTCGCACAGACGACCTCCGGGTAACGCGGGCCTCACGCCGGAGCCGCGCCGTCCGCCGCGAGCGACTTGAGGTAGCCGGTCTGCCCCTTGCGCGACCGCTCCCACTCCCTAAGCAGCAGCCTGCGCTTGAGCGGCCCCACGCGGTCGAGAAAGAGGATGCCGTCGAGGTGGTCAATCTCGTGTTGGATGGCGCGCGCGAAGAGTCCCGCTCCCTCGATGCGCCGCAGCGCGCCGTGCTCGTCGGTCGCCTCCACTACGACTCGCGCCGCCCGCTCCACCTCGCCGAAGACGTCCGGGATCGAGAGGCAGCCTTCCTCATCCCGGTCCGCGCCTTCCCTCCCCACGACCACCGGGTTCACCAGCACCACGGCGGGCTGTCCGTCCGCCTCCACCACCGCCACGCGCCGCGCGACCCCGATCTGGTTCGCGGCCAGGCCCACGCCCTTCGCGGCGCGCATGGTGTCGAAGAGGTCCGCGATGAGCGCGCGCACGTCGTCGTCCACCTTCCCGACCTCGGCCGACCGCTGCCGGAGGATCGGCGAGCCCAGGAGGTGCAACGGGCGCAGGCTCACGACGCCGCGGCTCCCTCGGTCTTTGGCGCGATCACCCGCGCGACGCGCTCGCGCTCGACGACGAGCTTCGAATCCCCGGACCGGATGGTTACGCGGTCGTCCTTGATGTGCACGATCTCGCCGACGACGCCCCCGGACGTCACGATTTCGTCCCCCTTCTTGAGCTCCTTGAGTAGCTGCGCATGCCGCTTGGCCTGCTGCCGCTGGGGGCGGATGAGCAGGAACCAGAAGATCGCAATGAACGCCGCGATCTGGAGCAGGAAGATGAACATCGTGCCGCCGCCCTGCTGCCCCGACGGCTGGAACATCGCCATGAGCCGAAATGCGGTCACGCCCTCTCCCTGCTCGTGTAGCGGGCCAGCCACGCACGGCTCCAGCCCTCGAAGGTGCGGTCCAGAATCGCCGCCCGCGCCCGCGCCGCCAGCCGGATCAGGTAGCGCACGTTGTGGAGCGACAGGAGCCGCAGACCCAGGAGCTCCTCCACCGCAAAGAGATGCCGGAGGTAGCCGCGCGGGAAGCCCGTGCAGGTTTCGCAATCGCAGCTCCGGTCGAGCGGCGCGTCATCTTCCCGGTACCGCGCGTTCCTCATATTGACCGGCCCGTCATCGGTGAAGGCGGTCCCATTCCGCCCCATCCGGGTCGGCGCGACGCAGTCGCCGAGGTCCATGCCGCGGCTGATGGCGGCGACGACGTCTTCCGGAAAACCGACTCCCATAAGATAACGGGGGAGCTTGGCGGGCAGCACGGGCACAAGGTCATCGAGCACCGCGTGCGTCGCGGCCTTGGGCTCGCCGACCGACAGGCCGCCCACGGCGATGCCTCGCCAGTCGCCGGAGGAGAGGATGCCATCGAGGGCCGTGCGGCGCAGGTCCGGATAGATGCCGCCCTGGATGATCGGCACCAGGACTTGCCGGGCCGGCGCGTCGGGAACGAGTTCGGCGAAGCGAGCGCTGGCGCGCTCCAGCCAGCGCGCCGTGCGGGCGAGCGCGTCGGCGGCCTGCTCCCGGCTCGCCTCGCCGGCCACGACGTGGTCCAGGGCCATGGCCACGTCGGGACCCAGGGCCCACTGGATCTCGACCACCCGTTCCGGCGTGAGGAAGCGCGCCGACCCGTCAATGTGGCTGTGGAACTCGACGCCTTCCTCCGTGACCCGGCGCAGCCCCGCGAGCGAGAATACTTGGAAGCCGCCCGAGTCGGTGAGCAGGGGACCGCGCCACCCCATGAAGCGGTGCAGGCCACCCAGTCTCGCGACGGTGTCCTCGCCCGGGCGGAGGTGGAGGTGGTAGGTGTTGGCCAGGACGAGCGTGGCGCCGACGGCCTCGAGGTCCTTGGGGGAGAGGGCGCGCACGGTGCCCTGCGTGCCCACCGGCATGAAGCACGGCGTCTCGACCACGCCGTGCGGGAGGCTCCAGCTTCCGGCGCGGGCCGCGCCCGAGGTGGCGTGGATCTCGAATTCAAACACCGGGACGCACGGGCCGGGGGTCGAAAGTCGAAAGTGGGGCGGAGCCTAGGTTTCCGACTCGACCGCCATCCACACGACGAGGACGATATCCTCCTCGTCAATCGGCGGAAGGGGCTTGGGGGCCTTCCAGGGCTGAAGGCCCAGCGTCCGGACCAGCTCCGCGATCTGGCGTGTGCTGGCTATGCCGTCGGCCGTCTCCGGCGTGAAGATGCCCCGCAGCGCCTCCGGCCGGATGCCGTCGGGGCATGCGAGGCTGAGTGGTCTTGGCTCGCGATGGGTGAAAAAGGGCATCGGGGCCTTACAGTATCACCTCTAGGCGCGCGTGGCGAGTGTGCCTGAGGGCTCCGCTGCCTCTACCAGCCTAAGGGCTTCCAAATCACGCCCGTATCACTGTGCTTGACCGGGTTCGGCAACTGGTATCCGCCGTAGCTCTTCGCCTTGATCTTGATGTGGCCGTGTGTGATGGCCTTGAGCTCCGCGTTGTGCCGTCCGAACGGAAACACCACCCAAACGCGTTTGCTCGGGTAGAGATGCTTGGCTGTCCGGATCGCCGGCGCCAAGTCGGTATCCCCGGTGACCAGAGCCACTGTGTCGCACGCGCCGACCGCGAACAGCTCGATCAGCTTTGCAGCGACCGCCACATCGGTTTCCTTCTCCTCGTGACGCTTGAACTGGGCACCACACTTCCGGCAGCGCACATCCTTTTCCTTGAACGGTCCGAGCTGCACCTCCACGCCGGTCGAGCGCAATGCCGAGACGTAGACCCGGTGTCGCGCGGCCTTGTCGGGGTTGAAGTCGGCCAGGGCCGAAAAGTAGAACACCCGTTCCAGAACGGCGTCGCGCGAGATGGCACTCAGGTACGACCGGCAGAGGCCCTGCAAGTCGAGCCACTTCATCGAGGCCCCCTGGTGTGCCTTCAGTGCCTCGATGATCGAGTGATAGACGTTGAAGCCGTCAACAAGAAAGCAGACGCGGTTCGGCACGACAGACTCCTCCAAAGAAAAACCCCCGGGCCGTGACCCGGGGGGACCCTGGCAGGCTCGCGCCTGTTTGGGGATGACTACACCGGTACGGTACGGTGTGAATCCGGTTTCGTCAAGGCTTTTCTTGGTCCGAAATCACCGCCGTTCGATCACGTTACGTGGTTGGGCGGCTCTGTAGGGTACGTCACAGAATCACCATCGCGTCACCGTAGCTATAGAAGCGGTACCGCCGGGCGATCGCCTCAAGGTAGGCCGCGAGCACTCGCTCGCCGCCCGCGAAAGCGGCGACGAGCATCAGCAGCGTCGAGCGGGGGAGGTGGAAGTTGGTGAGCAGGTGGTCCACGACGCGAAAGGCGTGGCCCGGCAGGATGAGCAGCGAGGTCGAGCCGCGCTCGGCCCGCACCGTCCCGCTCGGTTCGGCCGCGCTCTCGAGCGCCCGCGTCACGGTCGTGCCCACGGCCCACACCTTCCCGCCGCGCGCCCGCGTCGCCGCGACGGCCCGCGCGGTCTCCTCCGGCACCGAGTAGGGCTCCGCTTCCAGCCGGTGGTGCGAGGGATCGGCGGCGGCGACGGGTCGAAACGTTCCGGGTCCCACGTGGAGCGTGACGGCGGCAAGCGCGGCGCCGCGGGCCCGAAGGGCGGCCACCGTCGCCTCGGTGAAGTGCAGGCCCGCCGTCGGCGCGGCAACGGATCCCGGCGCGCGCGCGAACACCGTCTGGTAGCGCACCTCGTCGAGCGGCGTCGGCTCGCGCGTGATGTACGGCGGGAGCGGGAGCTTGCCGTGGCGCGCGAGGAGCGACAGCTCGCCACCCTCCCCCACCAGACGCACGCGCCGCTCGCCCGAGGCCAGGTGCTCCACCACCTCGATCCGATCGCCGTCGCCCAGGACGAGCGTCGCGCCGGCGCGGATGCGCGCCCCCGGGCGGACCATGGCGCGCCACGTTCCGTCGGCCTCGCGCGCAATGAGCAGGACCTCGGCCCCGCCACCCCCGCCACCCCCGCCGCGCCGGGCGCGGAGGCGCGCGGGGATGACGCGGGAGTCGTTCACGACCACGAGGTCGCCTGCTTGCACGAGCGAAGGGAAGTCGAGGAATCGCCGGTGAGCGACGGCGCCGCTCTCGCGCTCTAGCACGAGGAGCCGGCTCTCGTCGCGCCGCGGGGCGGGCTGCTGCGCGATCAGCTCGGACGACAGCTCGTAGTCGAAGTCGCTGGTGCGCACGCCGTATGCTACGCGCCGGCTGCCAGGTTTCACCAGTCGGAGCGGCCAGGCCCGGACCGGAAATAGGGCCTCGCCCTGTCGGCAGGCCCCGCCCGACGCGCTTAGGGAAGCGGACGGATCTCGACTCGATTCCCCGTGAAGACGGGGATCAGAATCCGACTCCGCCGCGTGTCGTAGCCGATGTCAGCCGGTGCCTCGACGCCCCGCACGACGGCCGTGTAGGTCGTGGCGGGCGGGACCACCCGCACCACGCTGGAGTCTTCCCAGCTCGAGATGAGCAGCGAGCCGTCGGCCAGCCGCACGATGCCGTCGAGCTGGCCGGCGGGCGGTCTGGGGAGGGCGGTGCGTCTGCCCGCGGCGTCGAGGTGATAGACGTCTCCCGAGCCGAAGGTGACGACGACGAGGCCCGTCTCGTCCGGCACGATGCCGTTGGGCCGGCCGAGACTGTCCCCGCGGATCACGGTCACGGCGTTGCCGGAGGCGTCGAACCGGTACACGGCATCGCTGCCCGACGGCGCCAAGCCGCTCGTGCCCGCCCGCAGGCCGCTGTCCGTCACGTACACCGTGCCGTCTGGTCCCACGGCCACGTCGTTGAGAAACGTCGCCGACCGCACCGCGCGGGCGCCGAGCGGCACGCCCGTCGTCCGGTCGAACATCCGCAGCTCGTCCAGGTCCGCCACGAACAGGGTATCGCCCTTGATCGCCATGCCCTTGGGCGCGTTGAGGGTCACGGCCTCGGACCCGCCGTCTATCCAGCGCAACAGCTCGACGCGGCCGGCGGGCGAGACGCGCGAGATGAATCCGTTGTCGTCTTTCGCCAGCGGGCTGCCGTTGATGTTCGAGACGAGGTAGACGTCGAGCGCCGAGTCGTACAGCACCGACTCCGGCGTCCGGAACGAATCCACTACGCTCATGGCCGTGTCGGGCGGCGCCGCCCGCTGCGCGTTCTGTCGGGTGCAGGCACCGACGCCGGCGAGGAGCGTCAGCGCGAGGGCGGCCGGTCGGTTCGTCATGGTGTGCCTCTAAC
>JACQVG010000003.1 GCA_016209905.1 Gemmatimonadota bacterium
CCCGCCCCCCGCGCAGGTGCAGGCCCCGCCCCCGGCGCCCAAAGCGCCCGGGCCGCCGGCGCTCGCCAAGTTCCTGGTGCGTTCGGGCTCGCTCAAGGGCCAGCGGCTGCTGGTCAAGGTGCCGGTGGTGAACATCGGCCGCGCGGAATACAACGACATCGTGGTCCCCGACGACTCGGTGTCGTCACAGCACGCGAAGCTCACCAGGCGCGAAGGGATCTGGATCCTCACCGACCTGGAGTCCACTAACGGGACGATGGTGGACGGCGAGCGCATCACCGGCGACCAGCCGATCGCCCCGGGGGCTTTCATCCGTTTCGGGGATGTCCAGCTCGTCTTCGAGCCCACCGACGACGACGCGGGGGTCCAGGCGCCGAAGTCGACGCGGATGATTTCGGCGGTGAAGCTCCAGGACCTCAAGCCACCGTCCGGCTCGCGCTAGGCAGGGTGCCCGTTTGCACATCACCTGCGCCGCCCGCACCGACCTCGGACTGATCCGGTCCGGGAACGAAGACAACTTCCTGATGATCCCCGAACGCGGCGTCTTCGCCGTGGCCGACGGAATGGGCGGACACGCCGCCGGCGAGATCGCGAGCGAGATGGCCGTGACCCTCATCTCGCGCGACCTCGGTTCGTTCAAGGGCCTCGCGCCCGAGGAGGCGGCGCTGAGGATGACGCAGGCGATCCGCGGCGCAAACACCGCCATCTTCGAGCGCACCCTGAACGAAGCCGACAAACGCGGCATGGGCACCACCGCGACGGTGCTGGTGCTCCACAGCAACCGGTACGTGATCGGCCAGGTCGGCGATAGCCGCGCGTACCTGTTGCGCGACGGCGTTTTCCACCAGCTCACCAAGGATCACTCCTACGTGCAGGAGCAGGTGGACGCCGGCTACCTGACGCCGGAGCAGGCGCGCACGCACCCGTACGCGAACGTGATCACCCGCTGCGTGGGAGCGAACGGCGACGTCCAGCCCGACGTCTTCTCCGGGACGGTGCGGGCCAGCGACCTGTTCCTGCTGGCAAGCGACGGCCTGACCGGCATGATCGAGGACGAGGCGCTGCAGGAGATCCTGGTGTCGGAGGGCACGCCGGAGCGGTGGGTCGAGCGCCTCGTGGCGGAGGCCAATCGCCGGGGCGGCCTCGACAACATCACGGCCGTCATGGTGCAGGTGAATGCGTTGAGCGCGGTGCCGGACGCGACGACCACGACCGCGGAGATGCCGGCGGCCGGCTAGCGGGAAGTGACCCGGAGGCGGGCCGGGGAAGTCCTCGGCCGCTAGTCCCCGGTCGAGAGCGCTTCCATCAGTCCGTCGAGGTTCACGTCCGCAGGCCGGCGGACGAAGACCCGCAGCCGGCACGCGGACTCCGCGAGGTTCTCCGCGAGAGGGGGCAGGTCCATGCGGCCGGGCCATCCGGCCTGCGTGAGCCGGGCCACCGAGCCGTCGCGCTGCACGATCGGCAGGTCGAGCCCCAGCATCGCGTCCTTGCGCGGGACGTCGAGGAGCAGGTCCCCGGGGCCGAGGCCCACCCGGCGCGACAGCGCGTCTTCCGCTCGCGCCGTGCGCGCGGCGTCCTGCCCAACCCAGCCCGGCACGGCCGCCGGGAGCTCGGCGGGCAGCAGCTCCAGCGCACGCTTGTAGAGCCGACGCTCCCTTAGAGCCGCTGCGATCCCGGTGCGGTCCGCCGTGGCCAGCTCGTGCATCAGCGCGTCGTCGGTGGCCTCGCCGAGATCCTCCGGATCGAGCGCGCGGTCAATGAGCGCCTCGCGCACCAGCCGCTTGAACATCGCCGTGGCGCACCGCACCGCGTGGTGCCAGTAGACGTTGCGGTACATCTGGTACTTCGCGAACAGGAGCGACTCGAGCGCCGAGACGCCCTTTTCGAGGATCGCGACGGTGCGTCGTCCCTCGTGCTCGGCCACCACGAGGCAGGCGAGCAGGCGATCGACGTCCACCTCTCCGTAGGGCACCCCGCACATCAGGGCGTCGCGCTTCAGGTAGTCGATCTTGTCGAGGTCGAGCGAGCCCGAGATCAGGCCGGCGAGGGCGTGGTCGCTGATGCCGCGGATCAGCGTGCCGAAGCGCGCCGCCGGATCCGCGTAGCCTCGCGCGGCGAGCACGTCGGCGAGGGGCGGGCGCGCCAGGTGAGCCGTGGCCAGGGTCTCGTGCGAGGCGAACCCCGCCTCCTCGAGCGCATGCGAGAAGGGGTAGTGGCCGATGTCGTGGAGCAGCGCGCCGAGCCGGATGAAGAGCGTGTCGCCGGCGGCGAAACCGTCGACGTCGCCTCGCTCGCCGAGGATCTCGAGGGCGCGTCGCGCCAGGGAGTACGTGCCGAGGGCGTGCTCGAAGCGGGTGTGGGTCGCGCCGGGGTACACGAGGAACGCGTGACCGAGCTGCCGGACGTAGCGCAGCCGCTGAAACGCCGGTGTGTCCACCACCTCGAGAGCGGCCGGCTCCAGCGCGATGTTCTGCCAGAGGAGGTCGCGCACGACCTCCCCCCGGGGCTCGCCGCTGGCCACGGCCCGTCAGCCCGCCTTCGGCCCCGCGTCCCGCACCGCCGGCGACGCCTCGGCGGCGTACTTGTCGAAGTTCTTCCGGAACAAGCCGGCGAGCTTGCGCGCCTGCTCGTCGTAGGCCGCCGGGTCGGACCAGGTATCCCGCGGGCGGAGCACGCCGTCGGGCACGTCGGGAACGTGCCGCGGCACGTGGAGGCCGAAGAACGGGTCCGGGTCGGTCGGCACGTCGGCCAGCCGGCCGGCGAGCGCCGCGCGAAGCATGGCGCGCGTGTGCGAGAGCGCCATCCGGTGCCCCGCTCCGAACGGACCGCCCGTCCAACCGGTGTTTACCAGCCAGCAGCAGACCCGGTGCTCGGACGTCTTCCGGCCGAGCATGCGGGCGTAGACCGACGGATGGAGCGGTAGGAAAGGGGCGCCGAAGCAGGAGCTGAAGGTCTCCTTCGGCTCCGTTACGCCGCGCTCGGTGCCGGCCACCTTCGCGGTGTAGCCCGACAGATAATGATACATCGTCTGGTCCGTCGTGAGCCTGGCGATCGGAGGCAGGACCCCGAAGGCGTCCGCCGTCAGAAAGACGATGTGCGAGGGGTGGCCGGCGGCGCCGGACGGGACGTGATTGGGGATGTAGTCGATCGGGTATGACGCGCGGGTGTTCTCGGTGATCGCCTGGCTGTCCAGGTCCACCGCCCGGGTCACGGGGTCCACGACCACGTTCTCGAGTATCGTCCCGAAGCGACGGGTCGTGGCGTAGATCTCCGGCTCGCCGGTCGGGGAGAGCCGGATCACTTTCGCGTAGCAGCCACCCTCGAAGTTGAAGATGCCGCGGTCGCTCCAGCCGTGCTCGTCGTCACCGATGAGGCCGCGCTCGGGGTCGGCCGACAGAGTGGTCTTGCCGGTGCCCGAGAGCCCGAAGAACAGGGCGACGTCGCCCGCCTTCCCCACGTTCGCGGAGCAGTGCATCGAGAGGACGCCGCGCTCGGGCAGGACATAGTTCAGGATCGTGAAGATAGACTTCTTCATCTCGCCCGCGTACCCCGTGCCCCCGATGAGGATCAAGCGCTTCGTGAAGCTGATGACGATGAAGGTGCCGCTGCTCGTGCCGTGGCGCGCGGGCTCGGCGCTGAACTCCGGCGCGTGCAGGACGGTGAAGCTCGGCTGAAACGATGCGAGCTCCGCGCTTTCAGGGCGGAGGAACATGTTGGAGACGAACAGCGCCGCCCAGGCCCGCGGCGTGACGAACCGCACGCCGTACCGGTAGGCCGGGTCCGCGCCGGCGAAGGCGTCGCGGACGAACAGGTCTCGGGTTTCGAGGTGGCGCAGCACGTCCTCGTGCAGGTGCTCGAAGCGCTCGGCGTCGAGCGGCTGGTTGACGCTCCCCCACCAGATCCTGGACTCGGTCTCCGGCTCCCGCACCACGAACTTGTCGTTGGGCGAGCGGCCGGTGTGCGGCGTCGTGAGCGTGACGAACGCGCCGCCGGCGGCGGTCGTCCCCTCCCCGCGCCGCACCGCTTCCTCATAGAGCGCGGCCGGCCCGAGGTTCCAGTAGGCCGCAGCCGTATGGCGAAGGCCGTGCCGCTCGAGAGCCGCGCGTGATTCCGCGTGTGACGTCATAGGTCTGTCGGCCCGATGGCCTCGGCCTTCCCGAGGCACATGAGCAGCCGAGGGGCGAGGTTTGCCGCCGTCAACCCGGCCAAATTAATACATTCGCCTGGCCGGTGAGACGACTCAAGGGGCAGGTCGAGCGCTTCTTGGCGAGCGACGGCCATGGCGACCTCACGCGGCCGCGGCTCAGGCTCCCCTCAGCCGCGGGCCGCGTCGAGCAGGTTGATCTTCTCCACGCGTCGGGCGTGGCGCCCCCCGCCGAAGGGCGTGGCGAGGAAGGTGCGGACGATCTCGAGCGCAAGTCGCGTGCCGATGAGGCCGGCGCCGAGGGTCAGCACGTTGGCGTCGTTGTGCTCCCGGGCGTTTTCGGCCGTGGTGCGATCGTAGCAGAGGGCCGCCCGCACGCCGCGGATCTTGTTGGCCGCCATGGCGCTGCCGATGCCCGCGCCGTCAATCATGATGCCCCGCCAGGCCCGCCCCTCCGCGACCGCCCGGGCGACGGCCACCGCGAAGTCGGGGTAGTCCACCGGCTCCGGGCCGTGGGTCCCCATGTCCCATACGTCATAGCCCAATTCTGCCAGGGCGGGCTTGAGGTGCTCCTTCAGCGGGTGGCCGCCGTGGTCGGTGCCCAGCGCGACGACTTGCCGATCGGTGGAGGGAGGCCGGGCGGTTTCGATCACCGCCACGCCGAGCTGGCGGGCGAGGTCCCGTGCGGCGGGCGTCACTACGTCGGCTGCGGAGACGGCGAGGGTGCGGCCGCTTCCGGCCGCCTTCCGGACGTCCGCCTCGGTGACCGCCCGCTTGGCGCTCAGCGGGCGGCCGCTCCCGGCGCGGTCACCGGCGCCCGGCGCCGGACGACGCGTTGCACCGCGGCCGCCAGCAGCAGCACCGCTCCAAAGGTGCACACCATGAGCGGACCGGTCGGCAGGTCGTAGGCGTACGACAGGCCGAGGCCGGCGGCGGACGCGATCACGCCGGTGGACCAGGAGATTGCGGTCAACAGGGCCGGGCGCCTGGTGAAGAGAAAGGCGGTGACGGCGGGCACCACGAGGAACGTGAAGACGAGGAGCACCCCGCCGATCGGGACCGAGAAGGTGATCACGATGCCGAAGGCGAGGTAGAACCAGAAATCCCACCAGCGGATGTGCCAGCCCTTCGCCGTCGCGGTCTCGGCCTCGAACGAGATTGTCTCGAACCGCCGGCGCAGCAGGAACAGGAACGTGCCGAGGAGCGCGTAAGCCACGGCGAGCTTGACGATCGTCGGCCAGGTCACCCAGAGGATGGTGCCGACGAGGATGTCCTTGATGATGTCGGCGCCGCGCGGCGCCCGGTCGGCGACGAGGACGGCGGCGGCGGAAGCCACCACGTACACGATGCCGATGATCGCTTCCTGCGGCACGCGGCCGCGGTCGGTGGTTCGGGTAGCGGCGAAGATCGCCGCGCCCAGGACCGTGAAGCCCAGAGCGAAGAGCTGCGCGGTGTGCGATTCGGGCGCGACGCCGACCAACAGGCCGGTCGTCGTGCCCAGCGCCGCCATCTGGGCCAGGGAGAGATCCACGAAGATCACTTCCCGGGCGATGACGTGCAGACCCAGGTACGAGTGGATCGCGACCAGGATCATGCAGGCCACCAACGGTGGCAGCATGAGCTCGACGGCGCTCATCGGGCCCCCGTCACGTCGGCGCCGAACCCCCGGGCGAGCTCCGTGACCCAGGTAGTCATCAGATCGAAATAGGTCTCGACACCCGGCGCCCCGTGGGTGTTCTCGGGCACGACGACGGCCGTGGCGCCGGTTCGCTCGGCCACCCGACGGATCTGATTGCGGTCGAAGTAGTTCGACGCGAAGAGCACCGGGATGTGCCGCTCGCGCATCAGCGCGATCACCTCCTGGACGTGGCGTGGCGTCGGCGGAATGCCAGGTTTCGCCTCGATGTACTCGACGCACTCCACGCCGTACCAGCGGCTGAAGTAAGCCCACTCCTTGTGGTAGCACACCATCTGCCGGCCCCGGAACGCCTCGGCCTGCCGCATCCAACCGCCCAGGCGCGTGATCAACGGCCGGCCCTGGTAGGGCGTGCGCTGGAGGAAATCCATGACGCGCCCGCTTCGCGACAGATCGAACAGCGTCGCCGGGGTGAGAATCCGGACCAGCTCGTCGCCAAAGGTGGCGCGCAGGATGCGCTGCTCGAATTGCCGTTCTCGCTCGGCGAAGAAGGCCCCGTCCGCCGGCGAGACGCGCTGCAGTCCCGCCAGGATGTTGCGCGCGATGATGATCGCGCTGACGGGGTCGGTGTGGATATGGGGGTTGCCGTAGATGTGGATGTCGCCCTGAGAGCGGCTCAGGGAGGCAGGCACCTCGAGGAGGCGGATTCCCTGAAACGCAGCCACGTAACCCGCGCCGCCTTCGCGAATCCGGGTGTTGTTGGCGCGGTCCAGGAGGGCGGGGACCCACAGTTCCAGATCCATGCCGGTGGTCACGAAGAGGTCCGCGTCGCGCAACGCGGGCACAAAGCTCGGGCGCGGCTGCACGAAGTGCGGGTCTTCGTCGCCCTCGGCGATGGAGGAGACCGTGCCCCGCTCGCCCACGATCTCCCGGGCGACGGACGCGTAGGTGGTCAGCGAGGTGACGACGCGCACGGGATTCTGCTGCGCGGCGAGCGCGGACGCGAGCGCGATGGCGTGAAGCAGGATGGGTGTCATGCTAGAAGAGCTCGTGTTTGTGTGGGCCCATGGCCCAGACCGCGTGCAAAGCCAGACGGTTCGAGGTCGCGCTGGCCACGTCCCGGCGGCGCGTCCACTCGGCGCGCAGGTAGACGAACTCGCTCTGCCAGAAGGTGAGCGTCGCGTGGGTCTCCCACTCGTGCGACGCCAGCAGGGGCTCCGGGCTCTCCACGTAGTCCGCCCGCGCGCCGACGATCCACCGCCGGTTCAGGCGCCACTGCCCGCCGATGTACCCGCCGAGGCGCGCCGGCCCGACGCCGTCAAAGCGGCGGCGGAGCGCGAACAGCTCGGCGCGGAGGGTGAGCTCGCGATATTTGGCCTGCGCCGGTGGGCGCCAACTGAATCGCGCCGCCAGCACGCCGAGCGTGGTCTCGAGGCTGGAGTCCGGATTGGTCCCGTACAGGCCGGTGGCGCTCAACTGCCCGTAGGTCGAGCGGCTGAACTGCCAGAAGCCGGAAAGCTGCGAGAGGTAGCTCGGACGATCCCCCGCGGCGAAGAGCGTGGTGTTCGTCCCCCGTGTGACCTGCGTGGTCAGCTCGTAGGCGCCCGCGCGGCCCGAGAAGGGCAGCGGCCAGTAGAGAGACACGCCCGTTCCGGCGAGGCCCTCGGTCCCGCCGAGGTAGAGCTGGTGCACGAGGGGCAGCTCGCCCTCGGGGAGCGCGTGGCGGTGCCAGCGGTTCAACTCGCCGAGCGGCTGTCGGAACCTGCCCACGTCGAGGCGAAAGTGGCCCGGTAGCCCGGCCCAGTAGGCGTAGCCCTCCTCGATCTCGACGCCCTCCTCGGTGATGGACGCGAAGATCTTCGTGTAGGAGAAGGGGTCGAGCGCCGACTGGAAGGAGAACTCGAACTCGCGCGCGTCGAATGATTCGGTCTGCGGCCCTGGTCGCAGCACCGACCCGTGCACGATGGCGGTGACGCTGATTTCCGGATTGAGCGCGTTGAGTCCGAGCCGGGCTTGGGGCGGCGGGGCTCCGGCGCCTGCCGAGTCGCTCGCGAGCGCCGACGCCGCGCCGCGCAGGGCGGCGAGCTCGTCCCCGGCCGAGCTGTCGCCCGCATGGCGTGCGCGGGCCAGGCTGTCGAGGCGCGCCTCAAGGGCGCGCACGACGGCGACCAGCGAGTCGCGCGCGCGCTGCTGCCGCCGCGCGAGCGTGTCGGGCGCGTCCTGCGCTGCGAGACCGGGGCCCCACAGCAGTGTCAGGGCGACGAGCGCTGCGGCTCGCCATATGAAAGGCGTCGTCAAGTCTTCCCTCGTCCTGGAGTGGAGCGGCGCACCGTGCGCCGCCCTTCGGTCACGCGAGGGTCGTGGGAGGGGCTCGGGATCGGGCGGGGCGCGGCTCGACTAGGTGCGGCTCGGCCGGTTGGCCGCCGGTGATGCGGACGAGGACGGTGCGGCCACTGGCCTGGAGCGTGGCCCCGTCGGTCCGCCGCGCCCGTGCCGTGGCGAGTTGGCAGAAGGCGCACTTGTCGGGTTGGTGCAGCCGCGTGCAATCCGCTGAGTGGCTGCGCTCGATGCCGGCCCGCGCGGGAGCGCGGTCCAACTGCGCTTCGGCGAAGGGGGCGGCGGCGTATAGCGACCCCTGCGCGAAAGCAACCACCAGCGCGAGGCGCCGGAACAGGGCGTACCGGCCCGAAGTCCCCAGCATATCGAAGCATAGCATATCACCGGCCGGGCCTCAAAGTTCCGGTCCCGCGCCGTCCGCGCCGGGTGTAGGCCCTGAGCCGGCGGAGCATCCGGCGGTCGTTCGTCACCCCGTCGTCGCCCTTGGGCGTCTCGATCAGCTTGATCACATCTCGGAAGCGCGGATCCCTCATGATCCGGCGAAACGGGCTGGGGCCCAGTTCCCCCTCGCCGATCAGCTGGTGCCGGTCGAGATGGCTCCCCAGGACGCCCTTCGAGTCGTTGAGGTGCAGCACCGCTAGCAGCTCGAGGCCGAGGATTCGGTCGAAGGCGCGCCACACGCCGTCGAAGTCCCCAACCAGATCGTAACCTGCGGCGAACAGGTGGCACGTGTCGACGCAAAAGGCGACACGCGTCTGTGCCCGCGCGGGCATCCGGTCCAGCAGTTCGGCCAACTCCTCGAACGTGGCACCGAGGGCCGTGCCGGCGCCTGCCGTCGTCTCGATCGCGATGCGCACTTCTCCCGGCACCGCGCCGAGACACGCGGCGTAGGCCTCGGCGTTTCGCGCCAGGCCGCTGGCGCGGCGGTCCAGGTAATTGCCCGGATGGGTGACGACGATCGGGATGCCCAGCAGTTCGGCGCGGCGCAGCTCCGCGACGAAGCTGGCGTGGGACCGGGCGCGCGAGGACGGGTTCGGCGACGCCAGATTGATCAAGTAGGAGTCGTGGCTCACCGCCGCGGTGATCCCGTGCCGGACGAGGGCGCGCTCGAACTCGCGCGCCGTCTCCGCGCTTATGGCGGGCTCGCGCCACTGGTTGGGTGTCTTGGTGAAGATTTGGATGGCGGTGGCGCCGATGGCGCGGCCGCGCTCCGGTGCGAGAGCGACGCCGCCCTGCGTGGAGATGTGAGCGCCGAGCAGGTCCGGCTTGGCGCCGCGGGTCACGGCCCTTCTGGGAACGCGAAGCGTCCGATGAGCGGGACGAAGCGGCAGGGTCCCGCGCGGCGCGTCTCCAGGCCCGACGCGCGTTTCACGCCTACGATCAATTCTTGCAGCACGCGGTCGCCGACGGGCACGGCGATCCGCCCGCCGAGCGCCAGTTGCTCCACCAGCGGCGCCGGGATCTCGGGGGCCGCGGCGGTGACGAGGATGCCGTCGAAAGGCGCCGCGTCGGGCCAGCCGAGAGTGCCGTCGCCGACGTGAATCTCCACGTTGTCGCAGCCCAACTGCCGGAGCCGGTCCCAGGCGCTCTCGGCGAGCGCGGGAAGCCGCTCGATGGAGTACACTCGCTGGACGATGTAGGCCAGAACGGCGGTCTGGTAGCCCGAGCCGGTGCCTATCTCGAGCACGCGAGCCGTTCGCCGAGGTGCCAACGCCGAGGTCATGAGCGCCACGATGTACGGCTGCGAGATCGTCTGGCTCTGGCCGACCGGCAGCGGGCTGTCGTCATAGGCGGCGCTCATCAGAGAGGGCGGGACGAAGAGGTGGCGAGGCACGCTGGCCATCGCCGCCAGAGTGCGGCGGTCGGTCAAGCCGCGCGCGATGAGCTGACGCACGACCATCCGCCGCCGGGCGCTGCGGGTGCGGTCGTCGCCGGTCGGTGGCAGTGTGGGGCCGGCCTCCTCCGCTGTCTAGACCGGCTGCGGCGGGCCCGCTTCGGCGGCAGCTGCCGCCCGGAACGCCTCCGCAAGCGATCGCTCGGCGGAGCGCAATTCGGCCCGGAGCCGGGCCATGAAGCCGTCGTAGTACTGGAGCGGCCTGAGGTCGCCGCCGTGTGCTTCGACGGCGTCCCGTACCGCGGCGATCCGGGCCAGGTGCCGCTCCACCGCGTCCGCGAGATGGCGCAGGGCGTGCTGGAGCTCCGCCGCCGCCACCCGCCGCCGCTCGCGCCGGCGGTGAAGCGCTGCGACGATTTCGCGCATGCGGACCGTCGGGACCCGGCCGGCGGGCAGCGGGTTCGCGGGCACGGAAGCCAGTGAAGCCGGCGCCGCGGCTCCGCCGATCGGTGCGGCGGGGGAGGATCTCCTGGCCGCGCGCTTGCGCCGGCGCCGCAACGTCACTCGACCGAGTCGCCGCGCAGGAACCGCTTGAGCGCGGAGCCGCGCCTGACCCGCCGCTCCTCGAGGGCCGATTCGGCTTCGGCGGTGCGGTGCTCGAGGCTCAGCTTCGCTTCGCGCAGTCGCTCGATGAGCGCGCGCTCCGCTTCGAGCTCGGCGCGCAGCCGGTCCATCTCGGATGCCGGGGCCCGAGGTTCCGCCGGAACTGCTGCGGGTCGAGCTTGGTCGCCGGGCTCCCCGGGTGGAGGGGCTGCGCCCGGTCGCGCAACCTCGGCCGGGCTCTCTGGAGCTCGCGGGCCGCCGCCAAGCCACGGTGCTGGCCCCGTCGGCGCGAGCGGAAGCTCCGGCCAGATCGGCGTGGCCGCCACGGCCGGCGCCCCCGCTGGCCGCGCCGCGACGGAGGGAGGCACCACGACGATCGGCGGGGCCGCGCCGGGCAAGGGGCCCGGTGCCGGCTCCGGCGCGACACGGGCCGCGATGCGCTCGGGTTCCACCGCCGGCGGGGGGGCGGGCGGGGCCGAGACCGGCTGCGGCCGAAAGACGGGAGCGGGCTCGGCGGTGGTCTCGTCCGGTGCGGGCATGAAGATCGGCGGCGGGGCAGCCGGGATCGCGACGGGCTCGGGCAAAGGTGGTGCTGGTTCGACGGGTCGCGGTATCGGCTCGGGCTCCGCCGCCACCACGGGCGGCTCCGGGGCAGCTTCGGCCGCGGGGGTCGGCACTGGCGGGGCGGGCGCCACGACCGGCTCGGGTCGGAAAGCAGGCACCGCTTGCGCTGCGGCGGGAATCGCGGTTCGCCCACCCATCGACACGCCGGCGTGGTCGGCGATCTCGACCAGGATCTTGTCTTGGCCGTCGAGAACGTCGGTCAGCCGCACGATCTCCTTTGCCATCTGCCACAGCGCCTCGCGCTGCTCCCGCTCGCCATCGAGAATGGCGGCGAGCAGGTCGAGGTTCGTCACCTCCTCGAGCGAGCGGGAGGAAGGGGCCTTCTCCGTCCGCACGGCCAGCGTGGCGGGAACCGGTGAAGCAGACGCGAGCGAACGCCGAACGTCGTCCCGAGAACGGCCGGACGCGTAAGCCGACGCGATGGAGCGCAGCACCGCAAGCGCCTGCCGCGGGTAGCGGCGGCGCCGCCCCGTCCCCACGAACGGAATGTGGTCGAGGAACTTGTCGCGGTAGTAGCGGACTGTCGACTCCGGACGGCCGATTTCCGCTGCCAACTGGCGAAGGGTCAGGAGCTTGTCCTTGGCCATCGCGCTTGAAAATAGGGCGGAAGCGCGGAAACGCAACCCCGGGGTTGCGTTAGCACCATCCCGCCGTCAGGCCCGACACGCCCGGCGAATCGGGACGGCGCTCAGCGGCGCCGGCGCAGCCAGGTAATCGGGTCCAGGGCGACGCCCCCCTGACCGCGGATCTCGAAGTGGATGTGGGGGCCCTGGTCCGAGTTGGCACCTCCCGAACGCCCGATCGCCTGCCCGGTCTGCACCGCTTGGTCGCGGCGCACGCCGATCTCGCTCAGGAAGCCGTAGACGCTGTAGAAGCCGCCCCCATGGTCGAGCACGACCGACGGCCCGTAGGTACCCAGCGGCTGGGCCACGCGGACCGTTCCGGCGGCGATGGCGCGGACCGGCGTGCCGGTCGCGACCGCGATGCCGATGCCGTTCCACCGGATCGTGGTGTTGTTGGGCAGCTGCTCGCGGCCGAAGCGGTAGAGGATCTCGCCGTTCACGGGCCAGTCGAGCTGGCCGAGGTCGGACGTCCGGATGCGGGCGGGGGCGGCGACGGCCCCCGGAGCGGCTTCCGCCGCCCGCCGCCGGCGCTCGAAGGCGCTGATGATCTCATTCAGCCGCGCCTCGTCGCGCGCGAGCTGCGCCAGGCGCTGCTCGGTCCGCTGCGCCTCGCGCTCGGACTCGCGCAGGCTGCGCTCGCGCTGCTGCTCGAGCTCTCGGTAGCGGCGGTTTTCCTCGGCCCGCTCGTCGCGCCGCCGGGCGAGAGCCGTGCGCAGGATGAGCAGGCCCCGCCGCTGGTCCGCGACCCGGTCGCGGAGCCGCTCGACGCTCGCCACGAGCTGCCGATCCTGCCGGCTGATCAGATAGAGGTACTTGTAGCGCGACAGGAGATCGCCGAATGATTCGGCGGCCAGCAGCACCTGCGCGGCGAACAGGGGCCCGCGCTTGCTGATCTCGGTGAGCCGGTGGTGGAGGATCGCGCGCTTCTCGGCGAGAGCGTCCTCCGCGACGACCAGGTCCGCCGTGGTGCCCTCGATCTGCGATCCGGTCGCCGCGACCTGCAGATCCAGCTCGGTCACGATCCTCCCGGTCGTCTCCACCTGCCGCTCGAAGATCCGAAGCTCGCTCGAGAGCGAATGCACGCGCCCGCGCAGCCGCTCCATCTCGCGCTGGAGACGCTCCCGCTCGCGCCGGATCTCGAGCAGGCGCTCCTGGCTGCGCCGCAGAGAAGTGTCGGCCTGCGGCGCTGAGGGTTGCTGTGCGGCGAGGGGCGGGACGGCGAGGCCGGCGGTCAGCGCGACGAGGAGCGCCAAGCCGCGCCGCATCAGGTGCTGCGCAGGTGGCGGCCCACGCTCACGAGGCTTCCTACCAGCCCAATGAACCCTCCGGCGGCCACGCCCAGAGTCGCCTGAGCCGCCGTGAAGAAGGACGCCCGCAACAGGTACGCATCAATGAGGGCGTAGCCGCCGTACGAGAGGCCGACGGCCAGCACCCCTCCCAGGAGCCCTTTCAGGATGCCTTCGAGCAGAAACGGCCGGCGGATGAAGCCGTCGGTGGCACCGACGAGCCGCATGATCGCGATCTCGCGGCTGCGATGGAGCACCGCCATCCGGATCGTGGTGCCGATGATGATGATTGCCACGAGCGCGAACGCGGCGCCTACCACGGTGCCCACCGCTCCCGCGATGTTACGCAAGCGGTCGAGTTTTTCGACCCACTCCCGTCCATAGCGCACGTCGTCCACGATGGCGAGCGCCGCGAGGCGCTCGGCGACCGCCGCCGCGCGCTGCACGTCGCGGAACGCCGGCCGGAGTCGCACGTCGAGCGAGGCCGGGAGCGGGTTGGTCTCGAGGTCCTGAAAGATGTCCTGGAACTCGCGCAAGTCGCGCCGCGCCCGCGCGAGCGCCTCCTGTTCCGTCACGTGCTGCACGCTCTCGACCTCGGGAAACGCCTCGATGTCGGCGGCCGCCAGCGCCACTGCCTGCAGCGGCGTGCCGCGCTTGAGGTAGGCCACGACTTCCACCCTCTCGGCCACGTTCCCGATCGCGCGTTGGATGTTCACGGCGACCAGGCCGAAGAGGCCGAAGACGAACAACGAAAAGGCGATCGTCGTCACCGAAAGCGCCGAGAGGAGAGGGGCCCGGCGGAAGGCGAGGGCGGTCTCCCGCAGGACGAGGCTCACGGCGCGACCGGCTGCCGGCCGGCGGCGTCCTCCGCGGAGTCGTACACGACCTCGCCTTGCTGTAGCTCGATGAGGTGGGCGTCCATACTGCGCACGAGATCGAGGTCGTGCGTCGCCATCAACACGGCGGTTCCCGAGGCGTTGATGTCCTTGAGGAGCTGGAAGATGCCGCGGGTGGCGCGCTCGTCGAGGTTCCCCGTCGGCTCGTCGGCCAGCAGGACCACCGGGTCATTCACCCGCGCCCGCGCGATCGCCACCCGCTGCTGCTCGCCGCCGGAAAGCTCCCGCGGGTACTGGTTCGCCTTCCCCGCGAGCCCCACCTGCGTGAGGACGCGCATCACCCGCGGCCGGATCGTCGTGTGCCGCGCCCCGGTCACTTCCAGGGCGAAGGCGACGTTCTCCTCGGCGGTGCGGTCCTCGAGGAGCTGGAAGTCTTGGAAGACGATGCCGAGCCGCCGCCTCAGCCGCGGAATCTCCCGGGGGCCCGCGCGGGCGGTGGAGAAACCCGAGACGCGCACCTCGCCCGCGGTGGGGCGCTCGGCCAGGTAGATCAGCCGCAGCGCGGTGGTCTTGCCGGCGCCGCTGTGGCCGGTCAGAAAGGCGAACTGCCCCCTGGCGATGTGGAAGGAGACCTGCTTGAGCGCCGCCCCGGTCTTCAGGTACTCCTTGGTGACGCCGGTGAACTTGATCACGGCCGCAATCTAGGGAAGCGGCTACGCGGCGGCGAGTCCCCGGGCGAGGTCCGCGATCAGATCGTCGGCGTCCTCCAGGCCGAGCGAGAAGCGGAGGAATCCGTCGGGGATGCCTGCCGCGGCGCGCTGCTGCGGCGTCAGGCCGGCGTGGGAGGTGAACCGCGGCTCCGAGACGAGGCTCTCGACCCCGCCGAGGCTCGGCGCGTGAGTGATCAGCCGGAGCGCCTTCAAGCAGCGCCTGGCTGCGCGCGGGCCTCCCGCCAGTTCGACTCCGACCATGCCGCCGAAGCCGTTCAACGTCCGCGCCGCCAGGGCGTGGTCCGGATGCGAGGGAAGGCCGGGGTAGTGGACGCGCCGGACCTTGGGCTGGGTCTCGAGCCAGCTCGCCACCCTGAGCCCGGTCTCGTTGTGGCGTGCGACCCGCACCGCCAGGGTCTTCAGTCCCCGCTCGATCAGCCAGGCGCAGTGGGGATCGAGCGCCTGTCCCCACACCTTCATCCTGCTCCGGATCTCCTCGACGAACGCCGCCGATGCCGCGACCGCGCCGGCGATGACGTCGGAGTGTCCGTTCAGGTACTTGGTCACGCTGTGAATGACGATGTCCGCGCCGTGCTCGAGCGGCCGGAAGTTTATCGGCGAGGCGAAGGTCGAGTCCACCAGCAGCGCGACGCCTTCCGCCTTGGCCAGGGCGCCGAGCCATCCGAGGTCGAGCACGCGCATGACGGGATTGGTCGGCGTCTCCACGAATATCGCCCGCGTGTTCTTCCGCAGCTTGATTCGCCACTGGCGCTGCCGGTCGGGATTGACGAAGGATGTCTCGATCCCGAGACGGGCGAACTCCTCCGCGAACAGCCGCCGGGTGCCGCCGTAGATCCACTCGCTGGAAAGGAGGTGGTCGCCGGGCTGAAGAACTGCGAGGTGGGCCAACGCCGTGGCCCCCATGCCGCTGGCCAGGAAGATCGCGGCCTGCGCTCCCTCGAGGTGCGCCAGACGGCTCGCGAGGCGGCGCTGATTGGGGTTGTTGCCGTACCGGGTGTAGAGAACCTCGTCGGTGGGGCCGAACGGGCTGACGAAGGTGCTGGACTGATAGATCGGAGCCGCCACCGGCTGGGCCACCGTGCGGGGACCGACGTCGCCGTGGATCGCCCTGGTCGAGAGACCGCTGCGGCGGCGCCGCACTCCGCGCCTACGCGGCGGTGAAGGGGAGGTAGCGCTCGGCCGCGCGCATCACCAGGCGGCGGCCGGCGAGCTCGTCCAGGACCGCGCGCGCCTGGTCGAGAGGCCAGGCGAGGTCGGCGGCGAGCTCCTCGGCCGCCGCGCTCCCCCGACTCGCCAGCCGATCGAAGGCCGCCCGTGCCCCTTCCGCCACCCAGCCGAGCAGCCCCAACGCGCCGCCCTTCTCGGCGACCAAGGCGAGCTCGTGGCGCACCAGCACGCCTTCGAGGAGCTCCGCGTGCGCATCCGAGAGACCGCGGATGAGAAAGAACGTGTCGAAGGCGGGCGAAGAGGGCGTCAGCGACGCCCGCAGCAGCTTGGCCACGACCTCGTCGGCGCAGGAGCAGTCGATCACCCGGACGGACGCGAAGTCGAGGACCGCGACGTTGGTGCCGGGGAACCGCTCCAGCTCGGCCTCGATCGAGGTGCGAACCGCTCGCCCGGTCGGACGAGTCACGAGATCGCTGTGGAACTCGCACACGGAGCGGGAGAGGACCGCCCGGACATCGATCTCGGTCGTCAACGCGCTTCCTGCGCCTCCGCCGGAATGACGAGCTGCACCTGAGCGCCGGGGAACGGCGCCAGCCCTTCGGTGAGCGGCACGTCCTCTTCCCAGGGAGGAGCTTCCGCGATGCGCGCCGTACCGCTCCGGATGCTGATCTTGCCCTGCCAGCGTCCGAGGTACCGCCGAATCCCGGCCAGCCCCTGGCCCCGACCGGGATCCCGGAAACGGCTCACGCCCTGGATCAGCGCTGCTTCGAGCGCGGCCGCGTCGCCCCAGCGATCGCCGAATCGCTTCGCCTGCGACTGTTCGAGGGTGTGGCGGAATCCCACGCCGGCGTCGGCCACGGCGATCACGACGACGCGCTTGGCGACGCGCCGCCACGTGTACGCGTGCACAGCCACCCAGCCGCCGGTGCCGGCGTGCTCCACAATATTCTGACAAGCTTCCGAAAGCGCCATACCGAATCCCAGCGTCGCCTTCGCGTCGAGCCCCAGCTCGGCCGTGAGGATCGCCGCCGACCGCTCCTGCAGGTGGCTGACGACGGCGTGGACGTCATCCGCCACCCGCACCGGCGTCACCTCGAGAAGCACCGTGGACTCGCCGGGCGGCTTCACTCGCGGCACCGTGCCGTGGATCTCGTACAGCTCCTTGGCGTGCGTGAAGAAGCCCGCCCGGGCCCAGAAATGCGCGACGTCACGGTCGGACGGAACGGTGAGCAGGGGGCGCCCGCCGAGACGCTCACCCAGCGCCTGTCCGGCGGCGAGCAGGCCCACCAGGCCGAAGGGAGAGACCCACTCGGTGGCGTGCGCGTCCACGATGACCCGGGACGCCCCCTCGGCGCGGGCGAAGCCCGCCGCGAACTGCTCGAAGCTCCACTCGTCGAGCCGCTGCGGCACCTCGATGACCCAGCTCACGAGGTGGTGGCTCCCGTCAGGCCGCCCCTCAGGTGGTGCTGGAGCCCGGTGGCGCCGCGGTAGGTCACGTTGCGCTGCGCCATCCGGTTGGCGGCTCCCACGGCCGCCTCGAGGTCGGCTCCGGCCAGCAGCATCGAGACCAGCGCGGCGCCGAAGACGTCTCCGCAGCCTGTGGGGTCGCCCCGCAGCGTGCCGGCCTCGGCCTTGACGAGCGCCGTCCGGACCACCCGCTGAGCGCCCACGGGGCGCTCGGGCCGCCGGCCTTCCTGGCCCGCCCACGCCAGCGTCGTAAAGTCACCGTCGGCCACGTAGACGGCGCCCCGCGCGCCGAGCGTGACGCAGACCGCGCGCACACCGCGCTCGAGGGCCTGAACCGCAAGGGCGAGCGGCTCGCCGCCCATCTGCGCCATCTCGTCCTCATTCAGCTGCGCGACATCGAAGCAGGCGAGCCACGCGAGCGGCTCGTCCACCGGCCGCAACTCTCTGGTTCCGTCGGCCCGCCGGCCGAGCGCGAGGCTGTGGACGTCCCCGTAGATCGGCCCCGGGAAGGCCTGCCTGAGCGCCCGCGCGGTGGCGAGGTCGCACTCGTAACCGGTGATGAAGTTGACGTACAGGGCGTCGAGGCCCATCACCATCGGGCCGAGCTCGCCCCACGTCCAGGTGGGGACCTCGCCCGTCAGTCCCTCGCAGCGCCGGTCGTCTCGCAGGTAGGTGAGGGTCACCCGCGGGTTGGGCCCCGGCACTTCGATGAAGCGTGCGTCCCCGGCGACGCACGAGAGGTCCCTGAGGAACGCCTGCGCCCGGCCGGCGAGGTCGCGCCCGACCTTCACCAGCGGCACCGCCTGCCACCCGGGCGGAAGCGACGCGTCGAGCCCGGCCAGGGCGTAGCTGATCCCGCCCCATTCTTCCACCGGAGCCTCGGCGGGCTCGCGGCCCATGATCGTGTCCCAGATCATCGTGCCGAGGACGCCGAGCCGCTTCACACGCGCCCCCAGGTCTGCGTCTTGAAGGTGGCGGCCGCGCCGAAGACCCCCGCGGTCCCCGGTAGCTCGCCCGGCACGATCCGGCACCGCTCGACCGCCGGCCTGAAGGCCCGCCGATTGACTTCGGCGCGCAGCGGCACGAAGAGATGGTCGCCCGCGAGGGTCACGCCGCCCGCGATCACGAAGGTGTCGGGATTGAGGATGTTGATCAGGTTTGCGACGCCGGCCCCGAGGAACTTCGCCGTCTCGCGCACCACCTCGAGCGCATACGCGTCGGCGTCGTGCGCGGCCTCGTAGACCGTCTGGGCCGTGATGCGCGAGACGTCCCCGCCGACGTACGAAGCGAGCCGCGTCTCCGCTCCGGCCTCCATCCCCTCGATGGCGCGGGCGGCGATGGCCGGCCCCGACGCGTACGCCTCCAGGCACCCATAGTTGCCGCACTTGCAGCGCCGGCCGGTGGAGTCGATCGTTGCGTGCCCGATCTCCCCGGCGGCATCCGCGGCGCCGTGGTAGAGTTGACCCTCGATCACGATGCCGCCGCCGATCCCGGTGCCGACGGTGATGCCGACCAGGTACCGCGAGCCGCGCGCCGCGCCCACCCACCACACCCCGTAGATTGCGCAGTTGGCGTCGTTGTCGAGCGTCGCCGGGAGCCCGACCGCGTCGCTCACGAGCTGGCGGAGCGGGAGGTTGCGCCAACCCAGGTTGGGTGTGAGGAGAACCACGCCGCGCTCGCGGTCGAGCGGGCCCGGCGAGCCGATGCCGACGCCGACGATCCGGTCCCGCGGGACGTGCGCCACTCGCCCGGCCTCCGTGACGGACTCCTCGACCAGCTGGGCGATGCGCCGGATCACGGTCGGCGCGCCCTCTTCCGGGCGGGTCGCGTCGGCGCGCACGCCGAAGACCGCCGAGCCGTCCTCGGCCACCGTGCCGACGACGATGTTCGTCCCGCCGATATCCACCCCGACCAGAAATCGCATCGTGCCTACGAGCTCCGCGCGCGGATGCGGAGAATCTGGCGCAGCGTGCGCACCTCGGCCAGCACGCGGCTGATGGGCGTGTCGCGCATGCACTTGTGGTGCAGCAGGGGGCAGACCGCGGGGCCGTGGTGGTGGCACGGGCGGCAGGGGAGCGGGTCGGGCTCCACGATCCGCGACAACGGAGCTCGCGGCGCGAAGCCGAACAGCGGCACCGTGGGTCCGTAGATCTCGATCGTCGGCGTCCCCACGGCGGACGCCAGGTGGACCGGAGCGGAGTCGTTGGACACCAGGAGCTCCGCGCGTCGGATGAGTTCGCCCGCGGCCAGGATGGAGAGGCGGCCGGTGGCGTCCGCCACCGGCGTGGCGGCGCCGAGCGCGGTCCGGATCGCGCGCGCGTCGGCCCGGTCGCCGCTGCCCCCGACGATCGCGAGGGCGCTCTCGGGGGCCAGCGCCTGCGCCAGTCCGGGAAAATACGGCCAGCGCTTGGTGCCCCAGTGCGCCGCGGGGGCCAGCACGACGTAGCTTCCGGCGATCCCCGCTTCGGCGAGCAGCGCGTCCACCGCCGTCCGCTCGGCCGATCCCGGGTAGATCTCGGGCTCGCGGCGGTCCGGGGCGCCGTCCGCCAGCGCGAGGAGGCGCTCGACCTGGTGCGGCTCGGCGCGGGTTGCGACCGCGTGGGTGTACATCCACGCTCCCGGCGCGGCGCGGAAGCCGATGCGTCGCGGGATTCGGGCGGCCAGGGCGAGGAGCGACGAGCGGGCACTGGCCTGGGCGAGGTAGGCCACCGCATAGCGGCGCCGGCGGAGAGCGCGCGCCAGCTTGAGGAAGCCGGCCAGGCCGCGGTCCTTGCCCCGCTTGTCGAAGGTCAGGACGTCGCGGATGTGGGGGTTGTCGGCGAGCACGGGCGCGGCCGCGGGGATGACGACGACGTCCACGGGTGCGCCGAGCCGCTCGGCGGCGCGCCGGATCAGGGGAGTGGTCAGGATGACGTCGCCGTAGAACGCGGTCTGGATGACCAGCCCGCGTGCGACGGACCGGCCTGCGCCCGTCATTCCACCTTCAGCACCGCCAGGAAGGCCTCCTGGGGGATCTCGACGGCGCCGACCTGCTTCATGCGCTTCTTCCCCTCTTTCTGCTTCTCGAGCAGCTTACGCTTGCGCGTCACGTCGCCCCCGTAGCACTTCGCGGTCACGTTCTTGCGCAGCGGCCGCACGGTCTCACGCGCGATGACCTTGGTGCCGATCGCCGCCTGAATCACCACCTCGAAGAGTTGGCGCGGGATGAGCTCGCCCAGCTTCTCGGCCAGTTTCCGCCCCCACTCGTACGCCTTGTCGCGGTGGATGATCACGCTGAACGCGTCCACGGCCTCGCCGTTGAGAAGCATGTCGAGCTTCACCAGGTCGCTCGCCCGGTAACCCGAGAAGTCGTAGTCGAGCGAGGCGTAGCCGCGCGACAGGGTCTTGAGGCGGTCGTAGAAATCGAGGATGATTTCGGCCAGGGGGAACTCCCACTCGAACTCGACGCGCGTGGGGTCGAGGTACTTCATCCCCAGGTAGGCGCCGCGCCGGTCCTGGCCGAGCTTCATCAGGGCACCGATGTAGTCCACGGGCGAGAGGACGCGGGCGCGGACGAATGGCTCCTCGATGCGCTCGACGGCCGATCCGCTCGGCATCCTGCTCGGGTTCTCGACGACCACCTTCTCGCCGCCTGCCAGGTACACGTCGTACTCGACGTTCGGCACCGTCGTGACGAGACTGAGGCCGAACTCGCGCTCGAGCCGTTCCTGCACGACCTCCATGTGCAGCAGGCCGAGGAAGCCGCACCGGAACCCGAATCCGAGGGCGACGGAGGTCTCGGGCTCGTAGTGGAGCGACGCGTCGTTGAGCTGGAGCTTCGCGAGCGCGTCGCGCAACGCCTCGTACTGCTCGGTGTCGGTCGGGTAGAGGCCCGCGAACACCATGGA
>JACQVG010000104.1 GCA_016209905.1 Gemmatimonadota bacterium
AGACGGCGTATGAGGAAGGAGATCGGCCGACTCTCGGCCCACCAGATCGTGTGCGGCTCCGGCGAGACGGCGCTCTACATCGCGCGCGAGCTCCGGTCCGTGCGCCGGGATTTCGTGCTCATCTGCGAGGACGCCGCCCGCCTCGACCGGCTCAAGGCGGCGCTGCCGGAGGCCCTGATCGTCTCCGGCGACCCCACGACGGACGAGGCGCTGAGCGCCGCCGGGATCCAGCGCGCCGCGGGCATCGTGGCGGCCAGCGAGAGCGACAAGGACAACCTGATCATCACGCTGACCGCCCGCCAGCTCAACCCGCACATCCGGATCGTCACGCGAGTCACCGACGTGACCACCGAGCAGAAGGTCCGCAACGTGGGGGCCGACGCCGTCGTCTCCCCGAACTTCATCGGCGGGTTGCGCATGGCGTCGGAGCTCATTCGGCCGACGGTGGTGACCTTCCTGGACCAGATGCTGCGCGATCGGGAGAAGAACCTGCGGGTCGATGAAGTGGCAGTCTCCAGCCAGTCGCCATGGGCGGGGCGCGCCCTGGGCAGCGTGGACCTGCGCGCCGTCTCCAACGCACTGCTGCTCGCCTGCCGTCTCGATGGCCAGCGCTGGGTCTACAACCCGCCCAACGACCTCGAGCTCCGACCCGGCACGGTGCTCATTCTCATGGGCTCGCCGGAGGATATCGAGGCGGTCCGGCGCGCGGCCGGAGTCGATGCGGTGCCGGTGCCGACGTCAGGGGTCAGGGGCTAGGGGTCAGGGGTCAGGGGTCAGCGTTGGATGTCAAAGCGCCCGGGCAACTACCCGGGCGCTTTTGTAACAGATCCCTGACCCCTGATCCCCGACCCCTGACCCCTGCTGTTACATCGCCTTCAACGCTACCGCTAGTTTGCCGAGCGAGTCGCGCGCATCACCGAACAGCATGCGCGTGTTGTCCTGGTAGAACAGCTCGTTGTCGATGCCGGCGAAGCCCGGGTTCATGCTGCGCTTCATGACGACCACGCTCCTGGCCCGGTCCACGTCCAGGATGGGCATGCCGTAGATCGGGCTCGCCGGGTTGCTGCGCGCCGCCGGGTTCACGACATCGTTCGCGCCGATCACGAGGGCGACGTCGGTCCGCTCGAACTCCGGGTTGACCCGCTCCATCTCGTACAGCTTCGGGTACGGCACATTCGCCTCCGCGAGCAGCACGTTCATGTGGCCGGGCATGCGGCCGGCGACGGGGTGGATCGCGTACTTCACATCCACGCCGCGCGCCTCGAGCAGGTCGGCCAGCTCGCGCACGTTGTGCTGCGCCTGCGAGACCGCCATGCCGTACCCCGGCACCACGATGACCGAGCGCGCATACCCCAGCAGCACGGCCGCATCCTCGACGGTGATGTCCCGGGCCACGCGGCCGTCGGCGGTCGCGCCCGCCACCGCGACCGGCCTCGCGCCGAAGGCGCCGAAAATGACGTTCGCCAGCGACCGGTTCATCGCCTTGCACATGATGCGCGTCAGGATGATGCCCGACGCCCCGACCAGTGCGCCGCTGATGATGAGCGCGTTGTTGTGCAGCACGAACCCCGTGGTAGCGCCCGCCAGCCCCGAGTACGAGTTGAGCAGCGAGATCACGACCGGCATGTCGGCGCCGCCGATCGGGATCACCAGCAGCACGCCCAGCAGCAGGCAGAGCACGGTCAGGAGCGTCAACCAGCCGGGATGGAACGAGCTCCCGAGCAGGTAGCCGCCGAGCGCGAGGATGCCGAGGAACAGCAGCGCGTTCCCCGTCTTCTGCAACGGGTAGGTCACCGCCCGCCCCGTGATCAGCTCCTGGAGCTTCCCCGCGGCCACCATGCTCCCCGAAAACGTCACGGCGCCGATCAGCACGCTGAGCGCGATGCTCACCGAAACGTCGACCGGCCGGCCCGTGGGCGTGCGCAGGTACTCGGATGCGGCCACCAGCGTGGAGGCGCCGCCGCCGAAGCCGTTCAGGATCCCGACCATCTGCGGCATGGCCGTCATCTTGACGGTCCGTGCCAGCACGGCACCGGCCGCGCTGCCGAGGAAGATTCCGACCAGGATCCAGCTGTAGCTGAGGATGTCCTGGTGCACGAGGGTCGCGAGCACGGCGAGCAGCATGCCGGCCGCACCCAGCAGGTTGCCGGAGCGCGCCGTCGCCGGCGAGCTCAGCCGCCGGAGCCCCAAAATGAACAGGCTCGCCGCGATCAGATACGACAGTTCTACGATCATGCCGGCCCGCCGTCCTGCTTCTTCTTGAACATCTGCAGCATGCGGTCGGTGACCAGGAAGCCGCCAACCACGTTGATCATCGCCTGCACGACCGCGAACACGCCCAGCACCACGCTGAGCGGCGACTCGACCCGGCCCGCGATCAGCAGCGCGCCCACGATCGTGATGCCCGAGATGGCGTTGGACCCCGACATGAGCGGCGTGTGCAGAATTTGCGGCACTTTCGTGATCACCTCGACGCCGACGAACAGCGCGAGCACGAAGACGTAGATCGATACCAGTAACGCTTCGGGCAAAATTGCCTCCGGGTTTGGTGCTCGCTACTCACTACTCGCCGCGACCAGCGCCCGCACGGCCGGATGCACCACCTGGCCGCCATGCGTGACGAGACAGCCGCGCGTGATCTCGTCCTCCGGGTCGAGCTTCAGCTCACCGCCCTGGACCAGATGCAGCAGCAGGGCGGAGATGTTGCGTGAGTACATCTGACTGGCGTGGGTCGGCAGCGAGCTGGCCGGGTTCACGAGGCCGTGAATGAGCACGCCGTATCGTTCGATCTCGCGCCCGGGCTCGGTCAGCTCGCAGTTGCCGCCGGCCTCGGCGGCCAGATCGACGATCACCGAGCCCAGGCGCATCGCGCGCACCATGGGCTCGGTGATCAGCACGGGCGCAGCCTTGCCGGGCACGAGCGCGGTCGTGATGACGACATCGGCATCCGCGACCAGCCGGGCCAGGAGCTCGTGCTCGCGCCGCTTCACGTCCTCGGACACCTCCCTGGCGTATCCGCTCTGGTCCGCCGCCTCCTCGAGGGTGAGGCCGACGAACGTAGCGCCCAGGCTCTCCACTTCCTGTTTGGCGGCAGGCCGGATGTCGAACGCCTGCACGACCGCGCCCAGCCGGCGCGCCGTGGCGATCGCCTGGAGCCCCGCGACGCCGGCGCCCAGGACCAGCACGCGCGCCGGCGCGACCGTGCCCGCCGCCGTCATCAGCATCGGGAAGAACTTGCCGAGCGAGCTGGCCCCGAGCAGCGCCGCCTTGTAGCCGGCCACCGTGGCTTGCGAGGAGAGCGCGTCCATCTTCTGGGCGCGGGTCGTGCGAGGGATCAGCTCCATCGCGAAGCTCGTCACGCGCCGCTCCGCGAGCCGCCGCAGCAGCTCGGGCGAGGTGAACGGCTGGAGGAACCCGAGCAGCGTCGACCCCTCTCGCAGCCCGTCCTCGGCCCCCGCCGCTTCACTCCATGTCGGCGCCTGGACCGTCAGTACGACGTCCGCCTGCGCGTACAGCTCGCCGGCCTCCACCACCAGCTGGGCCCCCGCCTCCAGGTAGGCCGCATCCGGAAAGCCCGCGCGCGTGCCGGCGCCGGCCTCGACCAGCACCTCGAGCCCCGCCTCGCGCAGCTTCGCTATCGTCTCCGGCACCAGCGCCACCCGCTGCTCGCCGGACCGGGTCTCGCGCGGGACTGCTACTCGCATCTTATTGTCTCGGAAAGGATTAGGTCAACCATCCCTGCAATACCCTGAGCCGGGCCGTTCGTGCCCCCTGCCGATGGCAGCACGTGCGGCTCATACCACCGCATCTGCCTCGATCTCCACCAGGATGTCGGGGTCCACGAAACCGGTCACGACCATGATGGTGGCCGGGCGGTGCGCGCCGAAGACCTCGGCGTGGGCGCGGCCGACCTCCTGCCAGTGCTGGGGGTCGGCGATGAACAGGCGCGTGCGCACGACGTGCTCGGGCCCGGCGCCGAGCTCCTGGAGCGCCCGGGTGATGATCTCGAT
>JACQVG010000111.1 GCA_016209905.1 Gemmatimonadota bacterium
GCCGGGGATCTCCGGCCCGGTGGAAAACACGATCACGCGTCCGGCACGCATCCGGTTTTGGCGCAGGTCGGTGAGAACGGGCAGCAGCTCGATCCGGTACACGCGCCCGGGTCGAAATCCTCCCCGCGGTCGCACGGAGAGCCGATTGCGATGCCACCTGACCCGCACCTCGCCGGTCGCCGGCGAGAAAATGACCGCCCCGCCGATATCGGGACGCGGCGCCGCGATGCGCTCGTTCACGACTTCGTCGAGCACGATCTCGACCTCGTCCGGCGGCGCCGTGAGGACCGCACCGGAGTCCGGAGCGACCCGCACGACGAGCGGCGGCTCGCTGTCCGGCGGCCCGCCGGGCGGATCGCCGGTGGAGGCGCAACCCGCCGCGGCGCCGCCCAGGAGGAGCAGCGCCGCCGCGCGGCCCGCCGTCAGCGCTCGGGACAATCGAGGGCCGCGAGCTTGGCGGCGAGGGCGCCGCGCTTCTCCCCCCATCCGCGTTCCTTGTCGCGCTCGCGCGCCACCACTTCGGCGGGGGCGCGGGCGGTGAACCCGGGATCCTCGAGCTTGGCCCGCAACAGCTCCAACCGGCCGTCGAGCCGGCGCACCTGCTCGGCGAGGCGTCCGCACTCCTTCGCTACGTTGATCGCGTCCCCCAGCGCGACGAACAGCTCGCCGCCCTCGGGCAGGACCGCGTGGGCGCCTGCGCCCGAGGCCGGCGCTTCCTCGAGGCGGGAAAGCTTGGCGAGCCGGAGGATCATGGGGCGCTCGAGGGAGACGGCTCTCCGCTGCGAGTCGCCCAGGCGGGCGAGCGACGCCGCCAGCGCATGCCGCGGCGGCACGCCGTAGTCCGCGCGGATCGCGCGGACCGCGTTCACCAGCGCCTGGACGAATGCGAAGTCGCGCTCCGCGGCTTCGTCCCGCCACCGCTCGGGGGCGTCCGGCCACGGCGCGGTGACGAGGCTCTGATTCGAGCGCCCCGGCAGGCGCCGGAACAAGGCCTCCGTGATGAAAGGCATGATCGGGTGCAGGAGACGCAGCGCCGTATCGAAGCAGTGGACCGCGACCGCGCGCGCGTGCGACCCTGCCGGTTCCGGCCCTCGCAGTCGCGGCTTGATCTCCTCGAGGTACCAATCCGCGAAGTCCTCCCACAGGAAGCGATACGGCGTGCCGACGGCGTCGTTCAGGCGGAACCGCTCGAAGTGCGCGGTCGCCTCCGGCACGGCTCGGGCGAGCCGCGAGAGGACCCACCGGTCCGCCAGGCCGAGGTCCGCGCGGCGAACGTCATCCAAGGCGGGAACTTCCCCCTCCGCCAGGTGCGACAGCACCAGACGGCCCACGTTCCAGAGCTTGTTGGCGAAGTTCCTTCCCGAGGCGAACGACCCCTTGAGGTCGTCCGGATCGAGGATGATGTCCGTCCCCACGGCGAGCCCGTGGGTGACCGTGAAGCGCAGCGCGTCGGCGCCGTACCGCTGCACCACCTCCAGCGGGTCGATGCCATTGCCGAGGGACTTGGACATCTTGCGATGCCGCGTGTCCCGCACGGTCCCGTGCAGGTACACGGTGTGGAACGGCACGCGTCCCGTGAAATGCAGCCCCGCGAAGATCATCCGCGCCACCCAGAAGAAGAGGATGTCGGGCGCCGTGACCAGCACGTCCGTCGGGTAGTACCGCTTCAGGTCCTCGGTCTGTTCCGGCCAGCCCAGCGTCGAAAGCGGCCACAGCCACGAGGAGAACCACGTGTCGAGGACGTCCTCGTCTTGGCGGAGCGCTCCGCCGCAGCCGTCGCAGCGCATCGGGTCGTCGCGGTACGCCTTCGCCGTCCCGCACGCGTCGCAGTACCAGACGGGGATGCGGTGCCCCCACCACAGCTGCCGCGAAATGTTCCAGTCGCGGATTCCGGTGAGCCACCGCTCGTACTCGTCGCCGCGCCGCTCGGGAATGATCCTCACCGCGCCGGTCCGGTGCGCCTCCAGGGCGGGCGCCGCGAGCGGCGCCATCGTGACGAACCACTGGTCGCTGAGGCGCGGTTCGACCACGGTATCGCAGCGGTAGCAGCGGCGCACCGCGTGCCGGTGCGACTCCACTTTCTCGACCAGGCCCCGAGCCCGCAGCAGCTCGAGGACCTTGGCGCGCGCCTCGACCCGGTCGAGGCCGAAGATCGGCTCGGGCACGCGCCCGCCGGGCCTTCCCTCGAGCGCGAGATCGGCCATGCGCCCGTCCTCCGTCATCACCAGCGGGGCGGGGAGGCCGTGACGCCTACCGACCTCGAAGTCGTCCGCGTCGTGCGCGGGAGTGATCTTCACGAACCCGCTGCCGAAGCCGGCGTCCACGTGCTCGTCCGCGACGATCGGGATCCTGATCTCCGCGAGAGGAAGCACCACCTCGCGGCCCACCAGTCGCCGCTTCGATTCGTCGTCCGGGTGGACCGCCACCGCCACGTCGCCCAGCATCGTCTCCGGCCGGGTCGTCGCCACCGTCACGTGGCCGGGCGCATCCGCGAGCGGGTAGCGGAGGTGATAGAGCGCGCCGTCGGTCTCGCCGGGTTCGGCTTCCTCGTCGGAGAGCGCGGTGTGACATCGGGAACACCAGTGGATCACGCGGTGACCGCGGTAGATCAGCTTCTCCTCCCACAGGCGCACGAATGCCTCGCGCACGGCGCGCGACAGCCCCGGCTCGAGCGTGAAGCGCGTGCGGGTCCAGTCGCACGAGGCGCCAATCGCCTTGAGTTGCTCGAGGATCGTGTTTCCCGTCTCGCGGACGTGCGCCCAGACGCGCGCGACGAACGCGTCGCGGCCGAGCGCGTGGCGCGTCGTCCCTTCGGCGGCGACCATCCGCTCGACGACGTTCTGGGTCGCGATCCCGGCGTGGTCGGTCCCCGGGAGCCAGAGCGCGTTGCGGCCGCGCATCCGCTCGAAGCGCACCAGCACGTCCTGCACCGTGGCGTTGAGGCCGTGGCCCATGTGCAGGACGGACGTCACGTAGGGCGGCGGGATCATGACCACGTAGGGCTTGGCCGCGCTGGTCGGGCTGGGCGTGAATAGCCCCGCCGCCAGCCACTCGCCGTACAGCGGCGACTCGATGAGGGCGGCGTCGTACCGTGGCGGGAGCGTCGCGGGTTCAGTCATCGGCGCGAGGTTCCGCAAAAAGGCCCGCTCGTCGCGGGCCGCGCGGGAGGCGCACTCGCCACCGTGCTAGCCGCGCGCGGCCCGAGGAGCGTTGGGACCCGATACAGCCACGACGGTCTCGTCCACCCCGGTCACCAACAGGTGGTTGAGCACCGTTTCCACGCTCCCCACCGCCTGCACGATGTCGCCGGCGAGCGCGACCTCCGAGACATGCGCGACACGCCCGGAGAGTTCCACCAGGCCCTGGCCGAGGACGGTGACCCGGATCGGGCGCCTCGCCAGAACCACGTCGCGGCTCAGCGCGTCCAGCACGCGCGCCTCCAGGCGCTCGGCGTCTTCCGCCGACCAGATCTCCCGCCGCGGCCGGCGGCGCGCCCGCCAGCGCGCCAGCGCCAGCTTGACCCTGCGGCTGTTGACGCGACCCACGCCCCCGGCGGCGAGGACGCCCAGCGCGAGGCCGACGACCGCCCCCGCCGCCGCGGCCAAGAGGTCGGCGGCCCCCAATCCCGAAGCGTTTCCGGATCGTCGCACGGCAGTTCCCGTGGCACGCGGCGTGGGCCCCAACTACATTGTGTGTAAGAGTGGCGAAACAGGCTCCCCATCGCAAGTTGCGCCACCCTACGGAGGTGCCGGCTGAGCGCCGGCGGGCCCGGTTCGCCGGACCGTCGTGACCGCCCGTCTCCCCGAGGTGGCATGGCCCAGGAGCTAGTCCTCACCCTCCCTGACGGCGCCGAACGCCGGGTCCCGGCCGGAACGACGTCGCGCGCCGTGGCCGAGGCGATCGGCCCCCGGCTCTCGAAAGCCGCGCTCGCCGCGCGGCTCAGCGGAGCCATCGTGGACCTCGACCGTCCGCTCACCGCGGCGGGACCCTTCGAGCTCCTGACCGAAAAGGACCCCGACGCTCTCGCGGTGCTGCGGCATTCGTGCGCGCACGTCCTGGCCACGGCGGTGCGCCGTCTCTTTCCCGAGGCGGGCATCGGGTTCGGCCCCGCGATCGAAGAGGGCTTCTACTACGACTTCGACGTCCCGCGGCCCTTCACCCCCGAGGACCTCGAGCGGATCGAGGCCGAGATGCGCGACGTGGTGCGGGCGGACGAGTCCTTCGTGCGAGAGGAGGTCGAGCGCGAGGAGGCGGCGCGGCGATTCGCGGGCGACCCGCTGAAGCTCGAGCGGTTGGCGGAGATTCGGGACGACGAAGTCATCTCGATCTACTCCGACGGCCGGTTCTCCGACTTGTGTCGCGGGCCCCACGTGCCCAGCACCGGGCGGATCCGGCACTTCAAGCTGCTTCACGCCGCCGGCGCCTACTGGCGCGGCGACGAGCGGCGGCAGGTGCTGCAGCGGATCTATGGGACGGCGTGGTTCTCCCAGGAGGACATGGATCGCTACCTCCGACGTCTGGAGGAGGCCAAGAGGCGCGACCACCGGATCCTGGGCCGCCAGCTCGATCTGTACAGCATCCAGGAAGACGTCGGCCCCGGGCTGATCCTGTGGCACCCGAAGGGGGCGATGCTCCAGTTCCAGCTCCGCCGCTTCATCGAGGACCTCGTGCTGGAGCGCGGCTACGAGCTCGTCTCCACCCCGCACCTGACGCGCGAACAGCTCTTCGTGCGCTCGGGTCACCTGCCGCTCTACGCGGCCAACCAGTTCCCCGCCATCGCGGCCGGGGAGGGCGAAGGCGAGGAGGTGCGCTATCGCGTCAAGCCGATGAACTGCCCGATGCACGTCCTCATCTACGCGGCCCAGCAGCGGAGCTACCGCGACCTCCCGCTGCGGCTGGCGGAGATCGCCAACGTCTATCGCAACGAGCGGTCCGGCGCGCTGCACGGGATGCTCCGCGTGCGCGGGCTCACCATGGACGACGCGCATATCTTTCTTCGGCCCGACCAGATCGAGCAGGAGATCTACGAGCTGCTGGACCTGACGGACTTCGTGTTGCGCCGCACCTTCGGCGTGGAGTACCGGCTCGACCTCGCGACCCGGCCGCCGCAGAAGCTCGGCGGCGACGAAGCCTGGGACGCGGCCGAGCAGGCGCTCACCGCCGCGCTCGAGCGCCGCGGTATCAACTATCGGCTCGACCAGGGCGGCGGCGCGTTCTACGGGCCGAAGATCGACGTCAAGTTCAACGACGCGATCGGCCGCGAGTGGCAGGGAACGACGATCCAGCTCGACTTCCAGCTCCCCGAGCGCTTCGAGCTGGAGTACACCGGCGCCGACAATCGCCCGCACCGCCCGGTCATGATCCACCGCGCGATCTTCGGGACGTTGGAACGGTTCATCGGCTTCTTGATCGAGCACTTTGCCGGAGCGTTTCCTCTGTGGCTGTCGCCGGAGCAGGTCCGGGTGCTGCCGATCAGCGACACGCAGCTCGAGGCGGGGCGCGCGCTGCACGCGAGGCTGCGCGCGGCGGGGATCCGCGCCCACCTCGACGCCCGGAACGAGACGCTGAACTACAAGGTGCGCGACGGCGAGCTCATGAAAGTCCCTTACCTCGCGGTGATCGGGGCGCGCGAGGCGGAGGCCGGGACGGTGGCGGTGCGGGTGCGCGGCGCGGACGTGAAGCAGGCGGTGATGACCCAGGACGCGTTCCTCGACCGGCTGGCTAGCGACGTGCGCGCCCGAGCGAGAGTGCCCTGATGTCGCGGACGGATCCCGGCACGACGCCCGTCATCGTGAGCGCCGCGCGCACGCCGGTCGGCCGCTTTCAGGGCGGCCTCGCCTCGTTGAGCGCCCCCAGGCTCGGTGCGCTCGCCATCCGCGAGGCGGTGCGGCGGGCCGGGACCGACGGCGCGCTCGTGGAGGAGGTCGTCATGGGCCACGTGGTCCAGGGAGGAGCCGGCCAGGCGCCCGCACGCCAGGCCGCGATCCACGCGGGACTCCCGGCCGCGATCCCGGCCCTCACCATCAACAAGGTGTGCGGGTCGGGGCTCAAGGCCGTGATGCTGGCCGCGCAGGGCATCAAGGCGGGCGACCTCCACTGTGTCGTGGCCGGCGGGATGGAGTCCATGTCGAGCGCCCCGTACTACCTCTTCGGCGTGCGCGGCGGTCTGAAGCTCGGCAACCAGCCGCTGGTTGACGGGCTGATCCACGACGGTCTGTGGTGCTCGTTCGGCGACAGTCACATGGGCTCGTACGCGGAGTACACGGCGAGAAAGGGGGGCATCTCGCGCGAGGAGCAGGATCGTTTCGCGCTGGAGAGCCACCGCAAGGCCGTAGCCGCCCAGCAGGCCTGCGCGTTCCAGGCCGAGATCGTGCCCGCGGAGATCGCGGGCCGCAAAGGGACGGTCGTGGTGGACAGCGACGAATCGCCGCGCGCCGATACGACGCTGGAAGCGCTCGCCCGGCTCAAGCCCGTCTTCGCGCCGGACGGGACGGTGACCGCGGGCAACGCCCCGGGGCTGAACGACGGCGCGGGCGCGCTGGTGGTCACGTCGGCGGCGTTCGCGAGCGCGCACGGCCTCGAGCCGATGGCGCGGATCACGGCGTACGCCAGCTCCGGCGGGGAGCCGAAGGACATCTTCTTCGCGCCCATCGTCGCGGTGCAGAGCCTGATGAGGAAGGAAGGGAAGGCGATCGGCGACTACGACTTGATCGAGGCGAACGAGGCGTTCGCCGTGCAGGCCCTGGCTGACGGCCGCGCCCTCGGCTGGGATTGGTCGCGCGTGAACGTCCACGGCGGCGCCGTCGCCCTCGGCCATCCGATCGGCGCGAGCGGAGCCCGCATCCTCACGACCCTGCTGTACGCTCTGCGGGTCCGCAACGCCGCCACGGGCCTCGCGACGCTCTGCCTCGGCGGCGGCAACGCGGTCGCCCTGTCTGTGGAGCGCACCTCGTGATGCTGCCCGCCTCCCTGAGCGTCCGGGCCCCGGCCGTGCGCACGCCCGCTTCCCGGCTCGCGCTGGCCGCCGCCGGAGCCCTCGTCGTCACGCTGGCGGCGCAGGTGGCGGTCCCCCTGCCGGGAACGCCGGTGCCGATGACGCTCCAGCCGCTGGCCGTCCTGGTGGTCGGCGGTCTGCTCGGGCCGAGGCTCGGCGCCCTCGGCATGGTGCTCTACCTGGCGATGGGCGCGGCGGGGCTGCCGGTCTTCACGCCGTTCGGCGCGCCCGGCGCCGCGCGGCTGTTCGGGCCGACGGGCGGCTACCTGCTCGCCTTTCCCGTCGCCGCCGCGCTGGTCGGCCGGATGACGGCGGGCGCCCCGGGCTGGACGGCGCTCCTCGCGGCTCCCCTGCTGGGTATGGTCGCCATCCACCTCGGGGGCGCCGCGCAGCTCCTGGTGCTGACGGGCGGCGCCGGGCGGGCGCTGGGCGCGGGCGTGCTGCCGTTCGTCGCCGGGGATCTGGTCAAGGTGATGCTCGCCGCGCTCGCGCTCCGTCGGGCCCTCCCCCTAACGCGCGCGCTGCGCTGACCCCGCAGAGGCCCGGCAGGAGCGGTGCCGATTACGCGCGTGGCCGTGGTGGGTGCGGGGACGATGGGCAGCGGCATCGCGCACGTCTTCGCCGAGCACGGATGGGAGGTCCGGCTCGTGGATGTGGTCCCTGGGGCGCTCGACCGGGCCGTGGCGACCATCCGCGGGAATCTCGACCGGCAGATCAAGAAGGGGGTCGCGAGCGCCGAGCAGCGCGACGCCGCTCTGGCGCGCATCCGGACCGCGACCGACCTCGCCGCCGTCGGCGAGAGCGACCTCGTCGTGGAGGCGGCGTGGGAGAGCGAGAAGACGAAGTTCCGTCTCTTCGCCGAGCTCGACCGGCACGCGCCCGCCGGCAGCATCCTCGCCAGCAACACCAGCTCCATCTCGATCACCGCCCTCGCGGCGCAGACCGCGCGGCCGGACGCGGTGATCGGCATGCACTTCATGAATCCGGTGCCGGTCATGCCGCTGGTCGAGGTGATCCGCGGCCACGCGACCTCGGACGCCACGGTCGCCCGCGTGCTGGACATCGCACGCCGCCTCGGGAAGACGCCCGTCGAGGTCGGCGACTACCCCGGCTTCGTCTCCAACCGCGTGCTGATGCCGATGATCAACGAGGCGATCTACTGCCTCATGGAGGGCGTGGCGCCCGCGGAGGCGATCGACACCGTCATGAAGCTTGGCATGAACCATCCGCTGGGGCCCCTGGCTCTCGCCGACCTGATCGGCCTCGACGTCTGCCTCTCCATCCTCGAGGTGCTGCATCGTGGCCTCGGGGACGACAAGTACCGGCCGTGTCCGCTGCTCAAGAGGATGGTGACTGCGGGCCAGCTCGGGCGGAAGTCGGGGCGCGGATTCTACACCTACGCGGCGTGAGCCGGGACCCGAGGGGCGAGCGGGCTCCGGCTCCGGCCCGTCCGGGGGTACAAAGATGGCAGTGAGCGGCGTCCTCACCGACACCCAGAAGCAGATCTGCGACCTGGCGCGCGCGTTTGCGGCCGAGCACATCGCGCCCCACGCGGCGCGCTGGGACGCGGAGCAGCGGTTTCCCCGCGAGGTCGTCGCCAGGCTGGGCGGGCTGGGCTTCCTGGGCATGCTGGTCCCCGAGGACTACGACGGGCTCGGGCTCGACATGGTCACCTACCTGCTGGCGCTGGAGGAGATCGCCGCCGCCGACGCGAGCATCGCCGTCAGCGTGGCCGTCCACAATTCGCTGCCGACCCAGATGCTCCTCAGGCACGGCACCGAGGCCCAGAAGGAGCGCTTCCTGCGGCCGATGGCGCGCGGGGAGCGCCTGGGAGCCTTCGCCCTCTCGGAGGCGGAGGCTGGCTCGGACGCCGCGGCGCTCCGCGCGCAGGCGGTGTGGGACGGGACGCACTGGGTGCTGGGCGGCGCGAAGGCGTGGGTGAGCAACGGCGCGACCGCGGACCTCGTGGTGACGATGGTGCGGACGGACCGGGAAGGAGACCGGCGCGGCGCGCGCGGAATCGGCGCCTTCATCGTGCCGACCGACGCGCCGGGCTATCGGCCGGGCAAGCCGGAGAACAAGATGGGGCTGCGCGCCTCGAACACCGTCGCGGTGACGCTCGACGACGTGAGGCTCTCGCCCGAGCACCTGCTCGGCGAGGCGGGTTCGGGATTCATCTACGCGATGGAGGCGCTCGACAACGGCCGCTTGGGCGTCTCGGCACAGGCGTGCGGAATTGCCCGGGCCGCCCTCGAGCACGCGCGGCGCTACGTCACGCAGCGCTCGCAGTTCGGTAGCCCGATCGCCACCTTCGAGGGGGTGCAGTTCAAGGTGGCCGACATGGCGACGCGGCTTGCCGCGGCCGAGGCGCTCATGCTCGACGCCGCCCGCCGCGCGGACGCCGGCGAGCCGGCGACGCGGTGGGCGGCGATGGCCAAGCTGTTCGCCTCCGAGACGGCCATGTGGGTCACGACCCAGGCGGTGCAGCTCTTCGGAGGCTACGGCTACATGCGGGACTATCCCGTCGAGCGGCTGATGCGAGACGCGAAGGCCACGGAGATCTACGAGGGGACCTCCGAGGTCCAGCGCGTCGTCATCGCGCGCGAGCTCCTCTCCTTGACCTAGCGGGAATCCGGGCGTCCCATGGACATCTTCGCGCTCCTCGCCGAATACGACCACGATGAGACGCTGGCGCCGCTCGAGGTCCGGATCGTCGCCGGCGGAGCCAACAACCGGCTCGCCGAGCGGCGCCTCGCCGCCGCCCTGAAGCTCAAGCGGACCTCGGTCTGAGCGCCATGGGGCCCTGGGAGCCGCACCCCGAGCTGGTCGCCGCCGACCCCGCCGTCGCCGAGATTCTGGCGCGCGAAACGGCGCGGCAGGCCGACGGGCTGGAGCTGATCGCGTCGGAGAACTTCGCGTCGCCGGCGGTGCTCGCCGCGGCGGGCTCCCCCCTCACGAACAAGTACGCCGAGGGCTATCCCGGGCGGCGCTACTATGGCGGGTGCGAGGTTGTTGACGAAGCGGAAGAGCTGGCGATCGCTCGCGCCCGGCAACTGTTCGGCGCGGCCCATGCCAACGTGCAGCCGCACAGCGGCACGCAGGCGAACCTGGCCGCTTTTCTCGCCGTCCTCGATCCCGGCGACACCCTGCTTGGCATGGCGCTGCGGCACGGAGGACATCTCAGCCACGGCGCGCCGGTCAGCGCGTCGGGCCGGCTGTTCCGCGCGATCCAGTACGGCGTCCGGGAGCGGGACGGTCTGATTGACTACGACCAAGTCCGGGACCTGGCCCGCGCCGAGCGGCCGAAGCTGATCATCGCCGGCGGCAGCGCGTACCCGCGGGTGATTGACTTCGCCGCCTTCGCCGCCATCGCGGCGGAGATCGGCGCAACCCTGCTCGTGGACATGGCGCACTTCGCCGGACTGGTGGCGGGCGGCGTGCACCCCTCGCCCGTGCGCCACGCGGCCATCGTGACGACCACGACCCACAAGACGCTGCGCGGGCCGCGGGGCGGCATGATCCTCTGCACCGAGGCTCTCGCCAAGGCGGTGGACAAGCAGGTGTTCCCGGCCACGCAGGGCGGGCCGCTGATGCACGTGATCGCCGCCAAGGCGGTCGCGCTGGGCGAGGCGCTCGCGCCGTCGTTTCGGGTGTACGCGCGGCAGGTCGTCGCCAACGCGCGCGCGCTGGCCGATGGCCTGGCCGAGCGCGGCTACGGGCTCGTCTCCGGCGGGACCGACACCCACTTGCTCCTCGTGGACCTAAGGAGCAAGGGAGTGACGGGAAAGGTCGCCGAGGAGGTGCTCGACCGCGCCGGGATCACCCTCAACAAGAACACCGTGCCCGGTGATCCGGAGTCGCCGCGGGTGACGAGCGGCGTCCGGCTCGGGACCCCGGCGCTCACCACGCGGGGGATGCGGGAGCCGGAGATGCGTCGCGTGGCCGAGCTCGTGGACCGGGGTCTGGCGGCGCGCGGCGACGAGGGCCGCCTCCTCGTGGTGCGGCGGGAGGTCCGCGAACTGGCGTCGCAGTTCCCCTTGTACGGGCGGCCGGCCCCGGCCCTCGCGCCGCTCGCTTGACCCGCTTCGCCGCCGGCACGTAGGTTCACCGGGTGCTTGGACCGCCCACTTCGATGGTGCCGTGAGCCAGCTCGATTTCGCCGCCGACGTGCTCGCGCGCATCCGCGACCGCTCGGGCCGCTTCAACGAGCGGGCATACGTGTTCGTGCTCGCCGCCCTGGAATACCGCCAGGCGCGCCTGCCGGAGCGGCGCCACCTCAGCGGAGAAGAGCTCGCCTTCGCCTGCCGCGACTTCGCGCGCGAGCAGTACGGGCTGCTCGCGCGCGCGGTCCTCGAGCACTGGGGGATCTCGTCCACGGGCGAGATCGGAGAGGTCGTGTTCACCCTCATCGAAGCCGGGCTCCTCAAGGCCCAGGAGTCCGACCGCCGGGAGGACTTCGACGAGGTGTTCTCGTTCGCGGACGCGTTCGGGACCGAGTACCCCTGGGGCGCGTGGCGGGAGGACCCGCGGCTGGCCTAGCGACGGGGTGAGAACCCGCCGTCCCGCCGTCGCCGGTCTCTTCTATCCGGCCCGGCCGGCCGCGCTCCTCACCGCCGTGCAGACGCTGCTCGGGGAGGTGGACGCCGCGCCGGCCCCGGCCGTCGCGGCCGTGGCGCCGCATGCCGGCTACGTGTATTCGGGCCGGACCGCAGCCGAGGTCTTCGCGCGGCTCGTGGTCCCTCGGCGCTGCGTCGTGGTCGCGCCGAACCATACGGGCCGGGCCGACGCCGCGCACGGCGGGAGCGTCTTCGCCGTCGGCGTGTTCCTGACGCCCATGGGCGACGTGCCGGTAGACGAGACGCTGGCCGCGGCCCTCCTGGCCCGATGCGTCTACCTGGAGGACGATCCCGCCGCGCACCTCGTCGAGCACGCCGTCGAGGTCGAGCTGCCGTTCCTGCTGGCCCGCAGGCCCGACGTCGCGGTCGTCCCCGTGGTCGTCGGATGGGATGACTGGCCGCGCAGCCGCGCCCTCGGCGAGGCGCTCGCGGCGGTGGTGCGGGAGTCCTCGGAACCGGTGCTGCTGGTGGCGAGCTCCGACATGAACCACTACGAGTCGGCGGCGGTCGGCGAGCGCAAGGACCGGCTGGCGCTCGCCGAGATCGAGCGCCTCGACGGCGAGCGGCTCCTCGCCGTGACGCGCCAGCAACGGGTGTCCATGTGCGGTCGCGTCCCGGCGGCCGCGGTGCTGCACGCGGCGCGGCTCCTGGGCGCCACGCGGGGCGAGCTCGTCCACTACAGCCACGCCGGCATGGCGACCGGCGATGATCGGCGGGTCGTGGGCTATGCCGGCGTGATCGTGCGATGAGCGTCGTACCGGTGCTCTCGGCGGCTGAAGCTGCGGAGTGGGATCGGCTCGCCCGCGACGTGGCCGACATCCCGAGCCGCGTGCTGATGGAGTCGGCGGGCCGGGCGGTGGCGGTCGCGGTCGCCCGCGAGCTCGGCCCTCGGCTCGCCGACGGCGTGCTGGTGGTGTGCGGACACGGGAACAACGGCGGCGACGGCTACGTCGCCGCGCGGGCGCTCGCCGCCCTGGGCGTCCCGGTCACCGCGGTCCCGCTGCCGGGCACGGCCTCCCCCGACAACGCCGCCAATCGCCTTCTCGCCGCGCAGGCCGGGGTCCGGTTCGCCGCGCCCGCCGACGACTGGGGCTCGCACGGCGCGGCCCTCGACGCGATCGTCGGCACCGGCGCGACCGGCCCGCCGCGGGACGCCGCGGCGAGCGCCGTCGAGCGCCTCATGAGGCTCAACGTGCCGGTTGCGGCGGTGGACGGTCCGACCGGGCTCGACCTCACCACGGGCGAGGTGCACGCGCCCTGCGTCCGCGCCGCGCTCACTGTGACCTTCGGCGGCTTTCGCCGCGGCCACCTGCTCCAGCGCACGATCTGCGGCACCGTCGTGGCAATGGAGATGGGCTTCCCGCCGCCGCCGCCGGCCTGGCCGGCGGTGGTAACCGACGCCTGGCTTCGGGAGGTCCTGACGCCGTTCACGGCCGAGATGCACAAGGGTGACCGGGGGCGCGTGCTCGTCGTGGGCGGGGCCGACGGGATGGCCGGGGCGGCGATCTTCGCGGCGAAGGCGGCGCTGCGCTCGGGGGCCGGCCTGGTCAAGCTCGCGGCGCAGGAGGCGTCGGTGCGCGCGTCGCAGGCCCAGAGCCCCGACATCATGGCGGTCGCCACCGTGCTGGGCGAGACGCTGGAGCCGGCGCTCGCCGAGGCGCTCGAGTGGGCCGACGCCGTGGTCCTCGGACCGGGTTTGGGTCGGGGCGCGGCACGCGACCGCTTCGTGCGCGCCGTCGCGCGGGCGTCGCGCGGGAGCCTGCTGATCGACGCCGACGCCTTGATCGCGTTCCGCGGGGCGGCCGACGAGCTGCGCTCCGTGCTCGCGGGTCGAAGTACGCTGCTCACGCCCCACAAGGGCGAGTTCGCGGCGCTCTTCCCCGACCTGGCCGAGACGACGCGCCGCGACCCGTTCGGCGCGGCGATGGCTGCGGCAGAGCGGGTGGGCCAGACCGTGCTCCTCAAGGGCGTTCCCACGATCGTCGCCGCGCCCGGACGGCCGCTGCTGGTCAGCTCCGCCGGGAACCCCGGGCTCGCCACCGGCGGCACCGGCGACGTCCTCTCGGGAATTGCGGCGAGCTGGCTGGCCCGCGGCGCGACCGGGCAGGTCGCGGGCGCGGCCGCGGCGCACGTCCACGGCCGCGCCGCGGAGGACGTGGCGCATCACCGCTCCGTGCGCACGCTCCGCCCCGACGACCTCCTGGGGGTGTTGAGCCCGCTGTGGCGCGAGCTGGCCGAGAAGGGGTCCCCCGCGGACCCGCCGTTCCTGGCGCGCCTCGAGCCGCCCGCCGTGCACTAGTGCGCCCGCGCCTCGGTTTCGTCTCGCGGCTCCGCGCCGTGGCCGCCGCCGTGGCCCGGGCGCGGTGAGCGGGGCGTTCGACGCCGCGCTCGGCGAGGGACCGGAATTCGACCGGATTCGCCGCCTGGCGGCGCGGTGGCGCGAGCGGGCTCACGGCTTGGGGGACGACTGCGCCTTCCTCGAGGCGGGCGGCGAAACACTTGCCGTCTCGGTAGACCTGGCGGTGGAAGGCGTGCACTTCCGGCGCGAGTGGCTCACCCCGGCCGAGATCGGCTACCGGGCGGCGGCGGCGGCGCTGTCGGACCTGGCGGCGGTCGCGGCGGAGCCGATGGCGCTCCTCCTTTCGCTGGGCCTCCCGGTCGGCGAGGACGAAGCGACCGTCCAGGCGCTGGCGGACGGCGTGGGCGACGCCGCAGCCGACGCGGGGGCGGTGATCGTCGGAGGTGATCTGTCGCGGGCCGACCAACTCGTGGTGGGCTGCTGCGTCATCGGGCGCGCGCCCTCGGCGGTGCGTCGCGTGGGCGCGCGACCCGGTGACCGCCTGGTCGTGACCGGAGCGCTCGGCGGACCGCTGACCGCGCTCACCGCGTGGGAGGCGGGCGAGGAGCCGGACGCCGAGGCGCGGGTGCGCTTCGCGCGCCCTGCGCCGCGCCATGTGGCGGCGCGCTTCCTGGCGGCGCACCGCGCCCGAGCGATGATTGATCTGTCGGACGGTCTGGCCGGCGACGTCGGGCACCTTCTGGCGGCCTCGGCCGTCGGAGCGGCCCTGTGGGTGGAGCGGATTCCGGTGCTCCACGCCGCCGCCTCGTGCGCCGCGCGTCTCGGCGAGCCGCCGTGGCGCTTCGCGGCGCGCAGCGGCGAGGAGTACGAGCTCCTGGCGGCGCTGCCTTCCGATGTGGCCGATGCCGAGCTCGCTCAGGCACCCGTCCCGGTCGCGGTCATCGGCGTCGTCGAGGCCGAGCCGGGCGTCCGCGCCTCCGACGCGGGCCGCGCCGTCGTGCTCCCGCCCGGCTACGACCACTTCCGCCCGGCGTAGGAATGCGCACCCTGGCGTTCCTCGTCGCGGCCGTTCTCGCGACCGTCTGGTACAGCTCTAAGACCATCCTCGCGGCGTGGCTGCGCCTGCCGCGACGGCCGGGCGGCGTGTACGACACCACGGGGAGGGATTGGGGCAGGGTGATTCTGCGGGCCGCCGGCGTGCCGGTCGCCGTGGAGGGGGCGGAGCACCTGAGCCCCGCCGGGCCTCAGATCGTCGCTTCAAACCACGCGTCGTTGTTCGACATCCTGGCGATCCTGGGGCATCTGCCGGTGCCGGTGAAGTTCATCACCAAGCAGGAGCTGTTTCGAATCCCGCTCTACGGCGCGGCGCTCAAGGCCGCCGGCCACGTGCGCCTCGACCGCGCGCGCGCCCGGGAAGCGCTCGAGGTGTACGCCGGGGCGGCCAAGCAGATCGTCGAGCGGAAGCTCACCATGCTCGTCTTCCCCGAGGGCACGCGCACCCGCACCGGCGCGCTGCTGCCGTTCAAGAAGGGCGCGTTCGTCCTCGCCATCGAGGCGGGCGTGCCCATCGTCCCCGCCTATGTCGCCAACACCTTCGGCATCCAGCCCAAGGGATCGCTCAGGGTGCACCCTCGTCCCATCCGCATCCTGCTCGGGCCGCCCATCCTCGTCACGGGGCTTGCGGCTTCGGACCGCGACGTGCTCGCCGACCGCGTGCGGGCGGCGATCGTCGCGCTCAAGGAGCGCGTTGACGGTCTCCAGCCTCCCGCGTAGGTTCGGCGCACGGTGAGCACCATCATTGACGTGCACGCGCGCGAAATCCTCGACAGCCGCGGGAACCCGACCGTCGAGGCCGAGGTCGTGTTGTCCTCCGGCGTGGCGGCGACGGCCGCCGTCCCGAGCGGGGCGTCCACCGGCGAGCACGAGGCGCTGGAGCTGCGCGACAACGACCCCCAGCGTTACGGGGGCAGGGGCGTGCTCGACGCCGTGCGCAGCGTGAACGAGGTGATCGGCCCGCGGCTCGAGGGCTGTGACGCTCACGACCAGATCGGCGTGGACCAGCAGCTCCTGGAGCTCGACGGCACCGCGAACAAGAGCCACCTCGGCGCCAATGCCATCCTGGCCGTCTCGCTGGCCGTCGCCCGCGCCGCGGCGCGCGACGAAGGGTTGCCGCTCTACCGCTACCTGGGCGGCGTGATGGCGCACGTGCTGCCGGTGCCGATGATGAACGTGCTCAACGGCGGCGCCCACGCCTCGAACAACGTGGACGTGCAGGAATTCATGGTCGTGCCCGTGGGCGCGGAGACCTTCCCGAACGGGCTCAGGATCGGCGTCGAGGTCTTCCACGCGCTGCGCAAGGTGCTGGCGGCCCAGGGGCTCTCGACCGCCGTGGGTGACGAAGGGGGCTTCGCGCCGACGCTCGCCTCCAACGAGGCGGCGCTCGAGGCGCTGATGGCGGCGGTCAAGGAGGCCGGGTACGTGGCGGGAGAGGACGTGGTCTTCGCGCTCGACGCCGCGGCTTCGGAGTTCTTCGACAAGGGGCGCTACGTCTTCGCGAAGAGCGGCGGCGCGACGCGCACCTCCGACCAGATGGTGGAGCTGTACCGCTCGTGGGTGGACCGGTACCCGATCGTCTCGATCGAGGACGGGCTGGCCGAGGACGACTGGGAAGGCTGGGCCAAGCTGACCGAGGCGCTGGGCCGGGAGATCCAGATCGTCGGCGACGACCTCTTCGTGACCAACGTGGATCGCCTGGGGCGCGGGATCGAGGAAGGGGTGGCGAACGCGATCCTCATCAAGCTGAACCAGATCGGCACGCTCACCGAAACGCTCTCGTGCATTGACCTGGCGAAGCGGCACGGTTACGGGACCGTGATCTCCCATCGGTCGGGGGAGACCGAGGATACGTTCATCGCCGATCTCGCCGTCGCGACGGGCGCCGGCCAGATCAAGACCGGGAGCGCGAGCCGCACGGACCGGGTGGCGAAGTACAATCAGCTGCTCCGCATCGCCGAAGAGCTTGGCGATGTCGCGGTCTATCCGGGGAGGACGCCATACCGCCGCTGAGGCGCGTGGTGGTGGCGCTCGTCGTGCTGGCGATGGCCGCGTTCGCGGTGTTCGGAGGAGAGTACGGCACGCCGGACCTGGTCGCGCTGCGGCGGCAGGTTCGGCGCGAGCGCGAAGGGATCGCCCGGTTGCGGCACGAGCTCGATTCCCTCGTCAGGCTGGAGCACGCGCTCAAGACCGATTCGGCCACCCAGGAGCGGGTGGCGCGCGAGGTGTACGGCATGATCCGGGACGGCGAGCTGCTCTATCAGGTCGTGCGGCGGCCGTGACGCGGCGCGCGGCCGTCGCGGTGGGCCCCGCCCTGGAGGCGCCGTCGCCCTTGACCCTCCCCGGAGGCGGGACTAGGTTTGGCTTACCGACGCGGGGTGGAGCAGCCTGGTAGCTCGTCGGGCTCATAACCCGAAGGTCGCGGGTTCAAATCCCGCCCCCGCTA
>JACQVG010000112.1 GCA_016209905.1 Gemmatimonadota bacterium
GAGCACGATCGCCATCGCGCTGGCGTAGCCGAAGCGGAGGAACTCCCAGGCCGTCTGGTAGATCCGGTAGACCAGCACGTCGGTGCTGTGGAGCGGCCCCCCCTCGGTCATCATGTAGACGAGGGTGAAGACCTGAAAGCCGGCGATGATGCCGGTCACGAGCACGAACAGGACGACGGGGCGCAGCAGCGGGAGCGTGACGGCGCGAAACCGCTGCCACGCCGTCGCGCCGTCCACGAGCGCGGCGTCGTAGTAGCTCCGCGGGATCCCCTGCAGCCCGGCCAGGAAGATCACCATCTGGTAGCCCACCTGCGTCCAGACCGTGACGCAGACCAGCGCGGCGAGCGCCGACGCGGGGCGACCGAGCCAGTCAACTGGGGGGAGGCCCAAGAGGCTCGACAGGTAGTTGAGGAGCCCGAAGTCGTGGTTGAAGATCCACTGCCAGACGATGGCTATGGCGACCGTCGAGGTGACGTACGGCAGGAAGACGACGGCGCGCACCAGCCGCTCTCCCCCTCGCCGCCGGTCGAGCAGGAGGGCCGCGCCGAGCGCCGCGGCCATGGTGATCGGGACGTAGAGGACGTACAGCGCCGTGTTGCGCAGCGCCGTCCAGAACAGCGGGTCGCGCCCCAGTTCCCGGAAGTTGGCCAGCCCAACGAACGGCTTGGCCGGCGCCAGGAGGTCCCAGTGGTGGAAGGCGAGGTACAGTGTGAACGCAACCGGCGCGAGCGAGAACACCGCAAGGTGCGCGAATGGCGCGGCGAGGAAGCTCCAGGCGGCGACGGTCTCGCGCCGCCGCCGCTCCGGGGTGCGCGCGGCCCAACCACCGAGCCAGAGCGCGGCGAGGGCGAGCGCGGCGAGGGGCAGCGCGACCCCCGCTCGAAGAAGCGTCGGCCGCGCTTCGGTGCCGGGCAGAGGCGCGGCCTCGACCGCTCCGACGACGTCCCAGTCGTCCACGTCCTTGAGCGGAGCGAGGACGCCGTCGCGCGAGGGGCGTGGCGCTTCGTCCCGCCTGAGCGAGTCGAGCAGGGCCGCCGGGAGCGCCGCCCCCGACAGAACCCGAAGCCGGTAGCCCCGGGAGGCCTCGAAGCGCGCCGCCGCCGCTTCCTCCTCGCCCCGCGCGACTGCCGCGCGCAGCGCCGTCGCCGCCTCCAGCGCCACCCGCTGCCGCGCTTCGAGGAGGGCGCGCCGATCGCGCCGCGCGTGCCAGCCCACGACGAGGGCGCCGAGCAGGACGGCCACCCCGACGGCGGAGAGCTGAAAGCCCCGGACGCCCATCCCGACTCAGCGCCCCGCCGCCCGATCGCCCGCGAGGGCCCGGTCCACCTGGCGGGCGACCTCGCGCAGCACCACCTCGACATCCTCGCCGCGCAACACGATCCGGTCCATGATCTCGGGCAGGATCGCCTCAACCTCGCGCCACTTCGCGATCCGCGCGCCCCACGGCATGCGGCCGTAGGGCACTGCCCGGCTGAACGCCGCCTCCCACCCCGTCGTGTCCGCGGCCGCCACCCGCTCGGCGATGCCGGCGAGGGCCGGGATCTCGAGGCCGCCGGCGGCCCTGGTCACCTGCGCGAGGGAATCCACCATATACGCCGCGAGCTCGACCGAGAGACGCTTGTGGCGCACGGCCCGGGGGACGGCGTAGCCGGAGGCGTACAACACGGTCGCGGGCGGATGGCCTTCCCGGCGAGGGATCATCGCGAAGCCGAGGCGGAGGCGACCGCTCTCGGCGTGCGGGCGCAGATTGGGGAGCCAGAAGTGCCCCGCCGGCATCATCGCGACCCGGCCCGACGAGAAATTGCGTAGCTGGTCGCCCAGCGAGCGGCGCAGCCCGTAGAAGCGCGGCGTCACCGAGTCGCGCGTCGCGAGCCCCGTCAGCGCCCCGAACGCGCGGACCGAGCTCGGCCCGTCGAGGCACCCGGAGGCGCGCGCGCCGTCCTCGCACAGCACGTCCCCACCCAGCGCCCACAGCGACGCGATCCACATGAACGCCCGGCGATCGAGCCAGAATCCCCACTGGTCGGTCGCGCCGTCGCCGTCGGTGTCGCGCGTCAGCCGCCGCGCCGCGGAGCGGAATTCTTCCCAGGTCCACTCGTCCCGCGGGTACGGGACGCCGGCGCGGTCGAACAGGTCCCTGTTGTAGGCGATCAACATCGGCGTGAAGCCCTTCGGGAAGGCGTAAACCGCTCCGTCCCGGCGGAAGATCGCCAGCACGCGCTGATCGAATCGCTCCAGCGGGAGGCCGACGCGCGCCGCGTACGGCGCGAGATCGAGCAGGATCCCGGCGCGCCCGAACGCCGGGACGTCAATGTTGTCCAGGAGGAACACGTCGGGCGGCGTCCCCGCGGCGATGGAGGTGAGAATCTGATCCCGGTACTCGGCCGCGTTCCCCGCCGAGGCCATGCTGACCCGTACTCCGGGGTGGCTGGCGCCAAACCTGTGGACGTAGGCGTCCTCCAGCTTCTGCTCCGTCCACGCCGCCCAATTCAGCACCGTGAGGGTAGTGCGCCCTCCCGAATCCGCGCCGGCGCAGGAGGCGAAAAGAAGCAGGGCCCCGGCCCCGAGCGGCCGACGGAGGTCCATCTAGGGCAGGCGCCGCCCCGTGACGTCGAAGCGGTGAAGCTTCTCCGCCGCGACGTGAATCCCGACGGCACTCCCCACGGCCGGGATCTCGCCCTCGCGCACGCGGCAGACGACCGTCTCCCCCGACTCGAGCTTCGCGTGCACCAGCGTCTCGCTGCCCAGCGGCTCGACGAGGCCGACGATTGCCGACCAGCGCGCTCCCTCGCGCGGACCCAGCCTCCCGTCCTCGGGCCGGAATCCCACCGAGCCGTCGGCCGGCCGCGCGAACGCCGCGCCGTTCACGACATTCATCCCGGGCGTCCCGATGAAGGTGGCCACGAACAGGCTGGCGGGGCGGGCGTATACCTCCGCCGGCGTCCCCACCTGCCGGAGCGCGCCCCGGTCGAGGACGGCGATTCGCTGGCCCATCGTCATCGCTTCCGTCTGATCGTGCGTGACGTAGATCATCGTCCCGCGCAGGCGGCGGTGCAGCGCCACCAGCTCGGCCCGCATCGCCACCCGGAGCTGGGCGTCGAGGTTGGAGAGGGGCTCGTCGAACAGGAAGACTTTGGGCCGGCGGACGATGGCACGGCCGAGGGCGACGCGCTGGCGCTCGCCGCCGGAGAGCTCCGCGGGACGGCGATCCAGCAGCGGGTAGAGACCGAGGACGGCCGCCGTCTCGCCTACGCGTCGCGCGATCTCGGGCTTCGCCTCGCGCCGCATGCGCAGCGGGAAGGCGATGTTCTCCCGGACGCTGAGGTGCGGGTACAGCGCGTAGTTCTGGAACACCATCGCCACGTCGCGGTCCTTGGGCGGGAGGTCGTTCACGACCACGCCGTCAATGGCGATCTCACCGCTGGTCGGCTCCTCGAGGCCGGCGATGCATCGGAGCACGGTCGTCTTGCCGCACCCGGAGGGACCGAGCAGGACCAGGAGCTCCTCGGCGGCGACCTCGAGCGAGACGGCGTCGAGCGCGGGGGTGCGGCCGTCGTACGTCTTGGTGAGGTTGGTGATGGCGACGGCCGGCATGCGGCCCAAGATAGGCACCGCCGCCGCGGAGCAGCAAGCAGTCCGGCGCGTTCGGTGCCTCGGCGCGGGAACCGCCGGCGCGGCGGGCGCGTTTGAGGCGGGCAGACGGCATGAAGCCATGGTTGCGTCTCACCTCGCGCGCGGCATCTTTTCGCTCGGGCGCCGGCACCTCCGGCGCATCGGCTCCCTGCCGAGAGGAACCATGGCGCAGCCCACGCGGGACGCGCAGCGGGCAACCGAGTTTGAGGCGCTGCTCGAGCCGATCCTGGCCGGCGCGTACGGCTTGGCACTGCAGCTTACGCGCAACCGGGCCGACGCGGAGGACCTGGTGCAGGAGGCGGCTCTGCTGGCGTTTCGCGGCTTCGAGGGATTCGAGCGGGGGACGAACTTCCGCGCGTGGTTTTTCCGGATTCTCACCAACACCTTCCTCTCCGGCCGTCGCAAGCGCCGGCCCGAGGCCGAGGCCGTGCCTTTCGAGGACGTGCCCGTCGCGTACATGCAGCGGCAGGCGCGCGAGATCGCCTCGGCGGAGCAGGCGGGGGATCTAGTTCGAGCGGTGCTCGGCAAGCTTGAAACGGAAGAGGTCACGGCGGCGATCGAAGCGCTGCCGGAGGAATTCCGATTGGTCGCGGCTCTCTACTTCGTGCGGGACTCCTCGTACCAGGAGATCTCAGAGATCCTCGGGATTCCGGTCGGCACCGTGCGCTCGCGGCTGCATCGCGGGCGGCGGCTGCTCCAGAAGAGGCTGTGGCAGATCGCGCAGGACCATGGGCTCGTGGCGGGCGCGGCCCCCGGGGAGGGAAGGACGGGATGAGCGCGAACCGGCTGACCTGCGAGGAGGCGTTTCGGCGGCTGGACGACTACCTGGACCGCGAGCTCGGGCCGGGCGAGACGGCCGAGGTACGCAGGCACCTCGAGGTGTGCGCGATGTGCGCGGGGGAGTTCGGGATCGAGGCCGAGGTGCTGGACGCGGTGCGCGAGAAGTTGCGGCGGATCGCGGCGCCGCCGGACCTCATGGCCGCCATCTCGGCGAAGTTGGCCGCCGCGAGGCAGTCGGAGGGCTGAGGCGGCGTCACTCGTCGCACCGGCCGCGGCGGCGCTCCGCGGGCAGACAGTCGAATCCGCCGGTCGCCCACAGGCCCACCCCGGTCTCGCGAGCCTGGCTCTGCGCGGCCGTGAACCAGTCAACGTACTGGACGTTGGGCGGGTAGGTCAGCAGCACCGCCCAGCCTTGCCGCACCATGGCCCAGTTCACCAGCACGCCGTTGGTCCACAGATAGGCGAGCACGCGCCCGTACCGGTCTCGCGGCTCGACGTCTAGCTCGAGCTGCACCGACGACCCGACGGGAACGAGGCGCGCCAGCGCCTGCGCGGCGCGACCGCCGTACGGCGCCTGGCTCCGCTCCGGCGTGTCTATCCCGATGAGTCGAACGCGACCCACCTGCTCGCAGTCAACGGTGTCGCCGTCCACGACGCGAGTGACCACACAAGCGCTCGTTTCCCGAACCGGGGCCGGCGGGCCCGAATCCGCGAGAACGGGGGCGGACGGTCCCGGGGCATCGTTCTCCTGCAACGTGCTCGTGTGGTCGTGCGCGACTCGCCAGCCCCGCGGGGTGCGCTGGAAGACGAGCGTCATGGCACCCGCAACGGACCGCGCGCTGCCCTGGCCCAAGACCCAGCGGTACCGGAAGTATGCGACGGCCGCGTCTTCGCCGAGGGGCATCACCCTGACGGAGTCCGCCGTCATCTGGATCGGTCCGACCCGTTGGTACACGCCGCGAATGAGGTCGGCGACGGCGCTCCATCCGCGGTAGATCTGACCGTCGCCGAGGCTTCCGACCCCTGGCCGGTTGACGTACAGAGCGGCGAGCGCGTCGGCATTCCCGCTGTTCACCGTACGCACGTAGCCCGCGACCTCGGCGCGAATTTGCTCTTCCGGGCTCTGCGCCGACGACCGCCCCGCGCCGAGCAGGAGGAAAGCGACCGCGCACGCGCCGTGCGCCGCCGCGTACCTCATGCCCCGCCCAAGCCTCTTGACGCCAGCCGCTTCATTAGGAGTTAGACGGCCCTACTCGCGTGGGCCTTGCCATTCTATCGTGACTACGCGACCGGCGCGGATGAAAATGTGGAACCCCTGTGCGCAATACCCGATTTGGCGGTCTGGACAGCCATGGTAGGACGCCACCGTGCACCAGAGATTGTTGCCAGGGCATTGCGACTGCCGCGATCCCGCTGGCCCGAAACGGGCCTCGACGTCCTGCTGCAGCGAGCCTACCCCCACGCCACCCGCGCGCCCAAAGGCCTCGGACGACACCTCGAGCCGCTCCACGAGCGGCTCGCCCTGTTGGGCCGAGAGATAGAACTGGACCCTGAAGCCGTCATAGTGAAGCGTTATCATCGAATCGCCCGGAGGGTAGTCCTCCTCCTCTCCGTGGCTTGCAGTGCGGGACACAGGGGAGCCGAGCGTAGCGCGGACCTGGCGCTCCGAGGTCCCGAAGCGCTCGATCAACGCAGCAAAACGATAACGAGCCAGGTTCTGCTGGTCGGGCAGGCACGGCGGTGGACAGACATCAAACGTATCGAGGGCGGGCGGGAGCGACTGAGATGTCAGGAGGGCAGACTCGGCCGCCACGGTGATAGGCACGGAATCGGCGGCAGTAGCCACCTGCCTGGCCGGCTCCCGGGACACCGGTCGGTCCGGTCCACAGGCGGCCATAGTGCACGCCAGAACAGTAGAACACGTGCTCGCCAAGTACCGCATAGGGGCGTCCAGAAAACGACTCCATAAGGGGAGGGTTTGGCTGTGTCAAGGGCCGTTGCCGCCCGCGTTGGTGAGCGCACGGTTCGGTACTATCGCCCTCGGGAATGACATCATCCGCGTCCCTATCGAGGTCGTCGACCGAAGCGGACGGGTCGTGAGGATCATCTCGCCGTGAAGCCGCGCGAGGAAGAGCTGTGCCCCTACCGCCGGAACCCGACTCCGACGCCCAGCCGCCTGACGTAGGCGAAACGCGGCGGGCGCCGACCCGCCTCGCCACTCGCCACCACCGAGAGGCCGCCCGCGACCGGGATCGCCAGCGCACCCTTGAGGTACTGCGTGCGCCCCGCGTGGCCTTCCACCAGCCACGTCGTCGCCTCGAGGCCGAGCTCCGATCGCCCCGGCGCCAGGCTGACCTCGAGGCGCGCGTACGCCCGCACGAAGCCGCCCTCCTCCACCTCGCGCAC
>JACQVG010000110.1 GCA_016209905.1 Gemmatimonadota bacterium
CTCCGCGCGCGGCTCGACCAAGCGGAGCGCGCGCTCGACGATGGCGTTGAGGCCGAGGAGCGACAGCCGGGCGGGCGAGGGGCGGGCGTAGTTGAGCAGGTCCTGCACCGCACCTTCCATGCGCTGGATCCGCTGCAGCATCTCGCCGGCGAGGTGGCGGCCCTCGTGGTCCCCCTGATCCAGCCGCCGACTGAGGAGCTGGGCCCCGCTGGCGATGCCCAGCAGCGGCGTCTTGAGCTCGTGCGCGATCCCCGCCGCCAACTCGCCGACGGTCGCGAGCTGCTCGGCGCGCAGCATCTCCTCCTTGTGCAGGTCGCGGATGCGAGCCACCGACTCCTGAAGCTGGGACGCCATGTCGTTGAAGCGCTGGGCCAGCTGGCCCAGCTCATCCCGCTGCGTGACGGCCACCCGCGCCTGAAGATCGCCCTTGCCGATCCGGTCGGCCGCCGCGACCAGCTCGTAGACCGGGCGCACGATGCCGCGAGACACCATCCACGCGACCGCGATGAGCACCAGGACGAACGTGGCCTCGAGCACCGCCGAGAGCTGCCGCAGCCAGCGCAGCTCGCCGAGTGCCGCACGGACGGGAACCTCGGCGAGAAACCGCAGCGGGTAGCCCGGAACCGCGTGGCTGCTGCCCACCACCTCGCCGGCTTGCCGGTCGCGGCGGCGCCGCACGCCCTCGACCAGCGCACGGTACGCGGGAAGAGGCCGACCGTAGTCAACCGCCGCATGCGGATGGGAGACGAAAACCGGCCGCCCGAAGTCGTCCGCGAGGAACGCCTCGATGGTGCCGGCAAGATGAGACGGGATGTGAAGCGCCGCCCCGATGCCCGCCCCGCCAATCGTCCCGATGACCAGGGCGGGTGGCGCATCGTCCGGGGTCGGGAGCGCGGCCGCGAAGAGGAGGTGCGGTTCGCGCGCCGCCCCCGTCCGGCCGACGGCGAACGCGCGACCTTCGGCCCTCGCGCGCGCTATCACTTCGCCTTCGCTCCATCGCACCCCCGACGCGAAGGGCGGCGACGAAGCGACCACGACCCCGGCGGGGCTGACCAGCGCAAGCGAGTTGAAGGCCTCGAGCTGCTCGCGCAAGCGTCCGAGTTCTTCCGCCGCCAAGCCGCTCGCGCCGCTCAGGACCACGAGGCTCGCTGAGGAATCACGGAGCGCGGCGGCGCTCGCCACCAGGAGCCTATCGGCGCGGGCGGCCGAGAGGAGCCCCGACGAGAGCCGCTCGATTTCGTCCCGCACATGATGCGCCTGCACGGCCGTGAGCGCCTGGAGATCACGCTCGGCGAGCGCATTGATGATCCGGCCGCTCGCGAGATAGCCGATGGTGTTCGAGACGATGAGCGGCACCAGCGACAGGAGCAGCAGCCACGCGAGCAGCCGCTTCCCCAGTGCGCTGCGCAGAGGGTGCTCCCTCCACAAACCCCGCCAGTACGTCCATGCGCCGATCATGGGGCCGCCTCGTCCTCTGCTGACCAGTCAGCAATCCGTGCGCCAGCACCTGGCCCGAGGCCGGGGAGTTGACGCGCGCGAGGGGGATATGCCCCGGCATCCGAGCGCGGCTCCGCCCGTGTGTGCGACGGCAACCGCAAGGGGGACAATAGGTTGCGTGGAAACTCGTCGGCCGGCACGCATCCTGCTCCCTTGAGGGTTGGAGCTGCCGCTCGACGGGTGGACGCATGGGCGGCCGCGCCGAGTGTGGGGCAAATCGCCCACTCTACGGGAGAGCGTCCAAGCGCTCCTGTCCGGGCCGAGGGGTCACACGGGGGGACCTTGCGCGCGTGAACTCACGCTGGCTGGCGGAACGTGCCGCGCAGCTCAAGAGGCGGCCGCGCCTCCTGGGCCTCGTGGCTGCCGCGATCCTGGTGGCGGGAGGCGCGTCGCTGGTCGCCGGGCAACGAGGCGTGAGCCAGCCGATCGCCTTCAATCATCGCAAGCACACTCAGGACCTCCAGCTCGACTGCGAATTCTGCCACCAGTATGTGCGGACGGGTGCGCATTCCGGGTTGCCGTCGCTCGAGGTGTGCGCGATGTGCCATCAAGCTCGCCAAGGCACATCGCGAGAGGCGGAGCGGGTGACCGCGTTCGTGGAGCAAGGCCGCCCGCTGGTCTTCGCCAAGCTCTTCCAGTTGCCGGCGCACGTCTTCTACACCCACCGCAGGCACGTCGGGATCGCGCAGCTGGAGTGCCGAAATTGTCACGGCGACATCGCGCTCACCACGCGGCCGCCGCGGCGGCCCCTGGTCAGGGTGGGGATGCGCGCGTGCCTGAACTGCCATCGCCGCACGGGCCAGACGACGGACTGCGTAGCATGTCACCGCTGAGGCGGCGGCCGTGAGCATTGATCGCCGCCGATTCCTGGCGACCGTGGGCGGAGGCCTGGCCGGCCTATCCGTCGCCGAGGCGTGCGACGTGCGCTGGTCCACCGATCAGCCGGCTCCCGCCGGCTGGGCGCCGGGCATCGAGGAGCGGCGCAACTCATCGTGTCTCGTTTGTCCCGCGCGGTGCGGCATTCGCGGGCGCATCGTGGACGGCCGCCTGGTCCGAATTGACGGCAATCCGCTGCATCCGCTCAGCCGCGGCGGCCTCTGCCCGCGCGGGCCCGCCGCCGTGCAGACGCTCTACCATCCGGAGCGCCTGCGCTCGCCGCTGGTCCGCGTCGGCCCGCGTGGCTCCGGCGCCTGGCGCGCGGTCTCGCCCCGGGGCGCGGTGGCGCTCCTCGCGCGGAGGCTGGAGGGGCTCCGCGCCGCCGACCGCCCGGAAGCGCTCGCCGTCCTCGCCGGCTACTGTGCGGGCTCGATGGACGAGGTCTGGCGCCAGTTCCTGCGCGCCTTCGGCTCGCCCAACTACGTCGCCGACGCGTACGACGACGGGACGGACGCGGTCATGGCGGCCGTGCACGGAGTCGGGCGGCGACCGAGCTACGACCTCGAGCACGCGGACCTGGTGATCTCCTTCGGGGCGCCGCTGTTCGAGGCGTGGTGGTCGCCGCTCCAGGCGTACGTCGCCTTCGGCCGGCCGGGCGACGGGAGACGCAGCCATCCACGATTCGTTCAGGTGGATACCCGTTTTTCGCGCACCGCGTCCCGCACGCACGAGTGGGTCGGCGTGCGGCCGCGCACCCACGCCATCCTCGCGCTCGGCATCGCCTACGTGCTCATCAAGGAGGAACGGGTCAACGCCGAGTTCCTCGCGGGGCACGTCGCCGGCTATGAAGATTGGACCGAC
>JACQVG010000114.1 GCA_016209905.1 Gemmatimonadota bacterium
GCCTTCATCATCGCCGTGCTCCTGCCGGGCGCCGGCGGAGCGGGCCTGCTCTACCTGCACCGCAAGGGCGCCCCGCTCGGCATGGGGGAGGCCCGCGAGCGGCTGAGGAAGCAGACGCTGGAGTCCGAGGTGGTGAAGCTGGCGCAGCAGAAGGGAGGCAAGCTGACGGTGGTGGAGGTGGTGGCCGAGACGGCGATGGGCGCCGATGAGGCCGAGGCCGTGCTGCGGTCCCTGGCGGAGCACGGGCTCGCCGAGCCGGAAGTCACGGACTCGGGGCTCATTGTCTATTCCTTCTACGACGTGCAGAAGCTGGGCGAGAAGAAGGACAGCCGGGGGCTGCTCGATGCCTGAGCGCGCGCCGCGCACCGCGCCGTGCCCGGTGTGCGTGGGGGTGAAGATGGAAGCGCTCAGGCCCTGGTCCGAGGCGCCGCTGGTGCTCGACCACTGCCGTCGGTGCGGCGGAATGTGGTTCGACGTGGGCGAGATCGGGCAGGCGCGGCGGCTCCGGCCCCAGGCGATGTGGGCGCGCGTGTCGCTCAAAGACGACGCATTCCGCATGAAGTGCCACGCCTGCCAGGCCAGCTTCAAGCGGAACCGGGACCGCTGCCCGGCCTGCGGATGGGAGAACCGCCTGGAGTGCCCGCGGTGCGCCAAGACGATGGAGCGATTGACCCGCGACGCGCTGACGCTGGACGTGTGCAGGGACTGCCGCGGCGTGTGGTTCGACAACGTGGAGCTGGCGGCGGTCTGGAACCGCAACGTGACGGCGCTCGCCAGCCGGGGTGGCGCCGCTCGCCCCGCTCCCGGCGAGGTTAGGCGCGACCACTTCGGGCTCGAGTACATGCTATGGCCCGATCCGTCGTTCTTCGTGGCGAATGCCGCGGCCCACACAATCGCCCACGGAGCCGCGCCCGCAATCGGAGCGGTGGCCGAAGTGGCCGGTCAGGCCGTCGAGGCCACCGGCGAGCTGGCCGGCTCCGTATTCGGGGCGATCGCCGAGGTGATCGGCAACATCTTCGAAGGACTCGGCGACCTGTTCTGACCCGCGCGGCCGTTATTCCGGAGGGCAGCGCGGAAACACCTCGTCCACTCCGGAGAAGAACTCGATCCCCCTGATTGTCACCTGCCCGCTTTCGCCGGCCCGGAACGACAGCCTCCAGGTCCGCGCCGCCGCGGGCGCGAACGGAACGTCGTCATCAGCTCGCGCGAGGTCCCGCGTCACTACATCGCGGTAGCTCCCGTTGCCCGCCACCTGGACGCGGATTCCCGTCGCCGCATGGTACGCCCCGCTGTGCTGTGAATGGACTACCAGCCTGTCCAGCGTGACGGGGGTGGGGAAGGTAACGTCAACCGTTACCCAGCCCGTGCCGGTGGAATCCGAATGCCACATGCGCTCACCGTCGAAGGTGATTCCCGGCCCTCGGCTGGGCGCGATGCGTCCCCGCACGATGTTCGCCACAGAGCTGCCGTAGGCCTCGCCCGATGTAGTCGTGACCTCGACGCGATAGGGCGGCTGGCCGGGAATCAACATCGCGCCCGGGCTGACCATCGGGGCCATCCTGTACCCCGGTGGCACGCGCTGCGCCGTGTCCCGGGCCAGGTTGGGGAACGCGCCGCGGTTGTGCCGGAGCGCCCGAATGTCTTCGGGAATCAGCGTCCCAGGTGTCCGGCTCGGGGCGAAGCCGCTGGTGTGGTGGGCCGGGTTGTACGACATGACCGAGGGGCTGGTCCCCATGTCGTAGCCGTAAACCTCCACGTGCGGCAGTCCGAAGCCGTGTCCCAGCTCGTGCTGGAGCGTGCTCTGGAAGTTGGGGGAGTGGTCGAGCGCATACGAGGCCAGCACGACCACTCCGCCTCCCGGGTTGACTCCGCGGATGATCGTCCTGCCTCCACCACCGACCGGGTAGTCGTCCCGGGGGTTCATGACCACGACGACGAACACGTAGGGGCAGTTGAAGCGGTCGAGCCCGAGCTGGTCGAGGAGCTCGCCCAGCATCTGGGGCACGCCGCTCTCCGGCAGCGCGCGGTAGAACGCGAGGGGATGCGCGGCGCGAACCACGCGCGGCGCCGAGTCGGCGAGCGCGAACGAGTCGCGACGGCCGAGCATCTCGCGGTATCGGTCTCGGGCCCACCGCAGGTGCCGCATGAGGCCGCGCCGTTGATCGTCGGATGGAGGCGCTTCGTCCTGTGGTACGAAGAACACCGGGAGCACCGCGATGCGCGGCCTCAGTGGAACTCTGGAGGCATCGGGACCGCTCGAGTCTGAGGACCACGCTGCTATGGCTGTTAGAGCCGCCAACGGTACTGAATACCAGTAGGAGTGAATCATGCTGGCCTCTCGAATACGTCCAGGGTTCTCGGCGTGCAAGCGGGCGGCCAGAAGTGCTACTTATAGAGTGGCATGTCATACGCTGTAGAGTCAAACCCGCAGCCGTTGCAGCGTTCGGCCCATGGCGACGCTGCGAACGAAACTGGGTCGAGCCGTGAGGCGGCTACGGGCAGAGGCGGGCTACGCGGGCGTTTGCAGCAGAGGAGTGCCCGCGGTCCGGCGTCGGTTCGCGGCGTCCTGCCTGACGTCGGCGAGGCCGGCCTCGCGCATACGCTGCGCCAGGAACCGGCCGCGCTCGCCCTCGGCCCCCGTGGGCGCCGCGATGGCCGCGATCTCGCACTGCAGCGCCAGCGTCCGCTCATCGTGCCGCTGGAGCCAGTCGCGCGCGGCGAGCACGTCGCTTCGGCCCGCCAACTCCGCGATCAACCGGTCCACGGCGCGGAGCGTAACCCGCGCTCCCCCGGGCCGCAAGCGCGCTTGACGCTGGATGCGGCCGCGCGCAGACTGTAGCCCGAGGCCGCCCTTTCCATGGAATACGCCGATCTCATCTACGACTGGAACGCCGCCGGCTCGTCCTTCGACTGGGCGAGCGCGCGAGTGGACCTCAACGACGAGACGCTGCGCGACGGCCTCCAGTGCCCGTCGGTGCGCGACCCGTCCATGGAGGAGAAGCTCCGGCTCCTCCACCTGATGGCGGACCTCGGCATCGTCGCCGCCGACATCGGTCTTCCCGGTGCCGGTCCCCGCGCGCGCGAGCAGGTCCTGAGGCTGGCGCGGGAGATCGTGGACGCCAAGCTCGCCATCGCCCCGAACTGCGCCGCGCGCACGCTGATCAGCGACGTGGAGCCGGTGGCGGAGATCTCGCAGGCGGTCGGCATGGCCATCGAGGCCGCGACGTTTATCGGCTCCTCGCCCATCCGACAGTACGCTGAGGATTGGACGCTCGACCACATGCTCCGGGTGAGCGAAGCGGCGGTCACCTTCGCCGTCCGCCACGGGCTGCCCGTGATGTTCGTGACGGAAGACACGACGCGCGCGCGGCCGGAGACGCTCAAGGCGCTCTACGGCCATGCGATCTCCTGGGGCGCGCGACGCCTCTGCCTCGCCGACACGGTCGGCCACGCCACGCCGGACGGGGTGCGCCGGCTGGTGCGCTTCGTGAAGGACGAGATCGTGAAGCCGTCCGGCGAGCACGTCAGGGTGGACTGGCACGGCCACCGCGACCGCGGCATGGCCGTCGTCAACTGCCTCGCCGCCATCGAGGCAGGGGTGGACCGCGTGCATGCGACCGCACTCGGCATCGGCGAGCGGGTGGGGAACGCGGAGATGGATCTGCTGATCGTGAACCTCCACCTCCTCGGCGCGTACCGGGGCGACCTGACCAAGCTCCAGCATTACTGCCGCCTCGTGGCCGACGCGGTGGGGCGGCCGATCGGAGTGGACTATCCCGTGATGGGCGCCGACGCCTTCCGCACCGGGACCGGCGTCCACGCCGCGGCGATCATCAAGGCGCGCAAGAAGGGGCACGACTGGCTGGCGGACCGCGTGTACTCCAGCGTGCCGGCGGGAGAGCTGGGCATGGCGCAGCGAATCGAGATCTCGCCGGTGTCGGGGCTCTCCAACGTGAAGTACTGGCTCCGGGCGCACGGGTACGACGAGTCGAACGAGGCCTTCTCGCAGGTGCTCTTCGAGGCGGCCAAGTCCACCGATCGAGTCCTCACGGACGCCGAGTGTCACGCGCTCCTCGCCGGCCCGGGAGCTTAGGTGGCCCCGCCCGAGTATCGCGACCTCGTTCGTTCGTTCCTCGATCTCCGCTGGCAGCTTGATCCCGTCGCCGCCACCCACGCGGGCGTCGGGACGCACGACTCGCGCCTCGGCCGGTACTCCCGCGCCGACGTCAAGGCCGCGCTGGCCGCCCTCAAGGCGATGGCGGCGGCGTTCGAGTACTGTGACGTGGAGGCGCAGGACGATCGCGTTGACCAGACCGCCGTCCTCAACGACCTCCGTACCACGATCGGCCGCTTCGAGAACGAGCGGCCGCACGAGCTGAACCCGGAGTTCCACCTTTCCCATCTCCTGGTCGGGCTCTTTGCCATCATGCTGCGCAGCGACCAGCCGCTCGAGGCCCGCGGACGCGCGCTCGCCGGCCGACTGCGGGAGACGCCCCGGTTCCTGGGCGAGGCCAGGGCCGCGCTGGGCCGCCCGGCCAAGGTCCTGACCGAGACCGCGCTCTCGGTCGCGCGAGGCGGCCTGACCCTCCTCACCGAGGCCGTCCCCGAGTTCGCCGGCCGTCTTCCGCCCGATGCCGCGCGCGAGACGTTGGAGGTGCTGATCCCCGCCCGCGAGGCGTTTGACACGTTCGTGGAGTTCCTCGCCGGAGAGCTCAGCGACCGCTCGGACGGTGATTTCGCGATCGGGCGCGCGGCCTTCGATTTCCGGCTCCACTACGAACACGCGCTGCGCGACACGGCCCCGGAAGTGCTGCGGTACGGGGAGGCACTCATCAAGGAGCTGGACGAGGACTTGGCGTGCCGCGCCGAAACGCTGGCGGGCGGGACCCCGTGGCGCGCCCTGGCCGCCCGGCTGCGCGAGCAGCACCCGGCTAAGGGCGGCCTGGTCGGCTCGTACGCGGCGGAGATGGAACGGGCGCGGCGGTTTGTTCTGGACCGGGGCCTGGCGGCGGTGCCGGACGGCGCGCTCGACGTCATCCCCACCCCGTCATTCATGCAACCGTTGATCCCGTTCGCGGCGTACGATCCGCCGGGGGCGTTCGCGGCGGCGCGGACGGGCTACTTCTACGTCTCGGTCCCCGATGCGGCGCTGCTGCGCGACCACTGCGTCCACGAGATCGCCTGCACGGCGCTGCACGAGGGCTACCCCGGCCACCACCTCCAACACCTCGTCGCGCAGGCGCAGCCGTCGCCGGTCCGCCGCGTCGTGTGGACGCCGCTCACGGTGGAAGGTTGGGCGCTGTACTGTGAGGAGCTGATGGCGGAGGAGGGCTTCCTGTCGCGGCCCGAGGAGATGTTCTTCCAGCGGCTCCATCTCCTGTGGCGCGCCGTGCGCGTCGTGTTGGACGTGAGCCTGCACACGCAGGGGATGGCCGTCGAGCAGGCGATCGGGTACATGGTGGACGCACTCGGGATCGCGCGACGGAACGCCGAGGCGGAGGTATGGCGCTACTGCGGTGCTCCGGCGTATCCGCTGTCCTACGCCGTCGGCCGGCGCGAGCTGGTGCGCCTGCGGGACGACTATCGCCGGCGGGCGGGGGCGGCCTTCACGCTCCGCCGCTTCCACGACGAGGTGCTGGCGTACGGGGGCCTCCCGATCGCGCTGAGCCGCTGGGGCATGGGTTTGAGCGAGACCTGAGTTGCCGGATCCCGGGCTTCGGGTCGTGACCGCCGCAGGATAGACGGTGAGCGCTGTGGGCACGGCGGAGTCGCGGGCCGGACCGAAGCTGCCGCGCGCCGTGTACCTCTTCGGCGCGACCTCCCTCGCCAACGACCTCGCTTCAGAGATGATCTATCCGCTGCTGCCGGCGTTCGTGACCCGGACGCTCGGCGGGGGCGCGCTCACGCTCGGGATCCTGGACGGGCTCGCGGACGCCGTTGCGGCGGCACTCAAGCTGGTGTCCGGGTACCTTGCGGAGCGTGCCCGCCTGCGCGCACCGCTGGTTGTGGCAGGTTACGCGATTGCGGCCGCCACTCGGCCGCTGGTCGCCGTGGCCGGCGCGGCGTGGCACGTCATCGGGCTTCGGACCGCCGACCGGGTCGGCAAGGGGCTCAGGACCGCGCCGCGGGATCTTCTCATCGCCGACGTCGCGCCGCCGGAGGCGCGGGGCCGCGCTTTCGGCCTGCACAGGGCTGCGGACCACACCGGGGCGGTCATGGGGCCGCTGGTGAGCGCGGCGCTCATCGCCGGCGGACTGGGCGTGCGCACCGTCTTCTGGATCGCGGCGATCCCCGGCGCCGTCGCTGTGGCGCTGGCGTGGGGAGCGGTGAGGGCGGCGGGGATGCGCCGGGCGGACCTCCGATCGGCGGCGGAGCCGTCAGACGCCGACCGTCACCCGGCGAGAGCAGACCGGCGGCCGCCGGATGAAGGTCACCGGCCCGACCACCCGCTCCGTCGGCGCGTTGCGGGCGAGGGGGACGGCGCGCAGCTCGTGCCGCTCATCGGTGTGCTGGCAGCCGCGGCGTTCTTGCGGGCGCCGGAGACGCTCCTCATCCTGCGTGCGCAGGACCTGGGGATCGGCGTAGCAGCCGTCCCGATCCTCTGGGCGGGGTTGCACGTCGTGCGCTCCGGCTCCTCCTATCCGGGCGGCGTGCTCGCCGACCGATGGGGAGCGCGGCGGACACTGGCGGTCGGGTGGCTCGCCTATGCCGGACTCGCCGTCGCGTTCGCGCTGGCCGAGTCACGGCTTCACGCC
>JACQVG010000117.1 GCA_016209905.1 Gemmatimonadota bacterium
GGAGATGTACGCGCAGCAGGAGGAGCGGGACGAGATGGCGGGACAGGCGGAGGTGATCATCGGCAAGCAGCGCAACGGGCCGACGGGCACCGTGAAGCTTTACTTCCACAGCTCGTACACCCGCTTTGACAACTACAGCGCGCGGGAGGCGGAGGGCACGGGGAGTGGCCGGTAAGCCGCGCTCGGTCTACCGCTGTACGAGCTGCGGGGCCGACCAGCCCAAGTGGAGCGGCCGCTGCGAGGCATGCGGAGAGTGGAACTCGCTGGTCGAGGAGGTGGTAGCCGTGCGAGCGGCCGCCAGACGCCCGCGCGCCGCGCCGCCGGACGGGGGGCCGCCGCCGGTCAGGCTGGACGCCGTTGCAGCGGACGCGGCGCCGCGCTACAAGACGGCGCTCGCGGAGTTCGACTACGTGCTCGGCGGCGGCATCGTGCCGGGCTCGCTGGTGCTGGTCGGCGGCGAGCCCGGGATCGGCAAGTCCACGCTGCTTCTGCAGTGCGCCGCGCGCCTCGAGGCCGCGGGCGTCCGCACTCTGTACGCGAGCGGAGAGGAGTCGCCGGAGCAGATCCGGCTGCGCGCCGACCGGCTCGCCGAGCCGGCGGGCGCGGTGACCGTCCTGGCCGAGACGCTGCTCGAGCGCGTGGTCGCCCAGGCGGCGGCGCTCGGCGCGCGGGTCGTCGTCGTGGACTCCATCCAGACCGCGTACACCGCGGACCTCGAAGGGGCGCCGGGCAACGTGGGCCAGGTGCGCGAGTGCGCGGCCCGCCTCATGCGCTTCGCCAAGGAATCGGGGCCGGCCGTGCTGCTCGTCGGCCATGTGACCAAGGGCGGCGGCATCGCGGGTCCCAAGACGCTGGAGCACATCGTGGACACGGTGCTCTACTTCGAGGGCGAAAGCGCGCTCGACCACCGGATTCTCCGGGCGACCAAGAACCGGTTCGGCAGCGTGGACGAGGTGGGCGTGTTCGAGATGACGGCGTCGGGCCTGCTCCCCGTCGCCAACCCCTCGGCCGCGTTCCTCGCGGCGCGGCACGCGGGGATCTCGGGGAGCGCGGTGACCGCGCTCATGGAGGGGACGCGACCCATGCTGATCGAGATCCAGGCGCTGGCGTCGCGCGCCGGATTCGGCACGCCGCAGCGGGTGAGCGCGGGCCTCGACCACCGCCGCCTCGCCGTCCTGCTCGCGGTGCTCGAGCGACGCGCCGGCCTGACGTTCACCGCGCTCGACGTCTTCGTGAACGTGGTCGGCGGGATGCGCCTGAGCGAGCCCTCGAGCGATCTGGCGGTGGCGGCGGCCCTCATCTCCAGCGTGCGGGACCGCGCGGTGCCGCCGGAAGCCCTCTTCCTGGGGGAGATCGGCCTGGGCGGCGAGGTCCGCGCGGTGGCCGCCCTGGACCGGCGGCTCGCGGAAGCGGCCCGGCACGGCTTCCGGCGCGCCTTCGTCGGCTCGCGGACCGGGCTCAAGGCGCCGCCGGAGGAGGTCGAGCTGGTCCGGATCGCGCACGTGGGGGAGTTGTCCCATCGGCTCGCTGCCTGACGCCGGCGCGATCGTCGTCGCGGCCGGGCGCGGCCTCCGCGCGGCGGAAGGCGACGCGGGGGAACCCAAGCAGTACCGCCCGATCGGCGGCGTGCGCATGCTGCTCCGCGCCATCCGGCCGTTCGCGCAGCATCCCCGCGTGGGGCCGATCGTCGTCGTGCTCCCGCCGCAGGACGCGGCGCGCCCGCCGGCGTGGCTGCAGCCGCTCCTCTCGGACCGGCTCCTCGTCGCGGCGGGCGGCGAGGAGCGCCAGCAATCGGTGGCGAACGGCCTGGCCCGCCTCCCACCCGAGGCGGCCCTCGTGCTGGTGCATGATGCCGCGCGCCCCTTCGTCGAACGCGAGTTAATCGACCGGGTCCTCGCCGTGGCGGCCCTGGGCGCCGCCGCGGTGCCGGGCCTGCCCCTCGCTGACACCGTCAAGGAGGTGGACACCGCCGGCCTGATCGTGCGCACCGTCCCGCGAGAGCGCCTGGTAGCGGTGCAGACCCCGCAGGCCTTCCCGCGCGTCATGCTGGAGACGGCGCACCAACGCGCCCGGGGCGATGCGTCCGCGGCAACCGCGAGCGACGACGCCGCGCTGTGCGAGCGGCTCGGGCACCCGATCCGCGTCGTCGCCGGCAGCACCCGGAACATCAAGGTGACGACCCGGGAGGACTTCCCCATCGCCGAGGCGCTGGCCACGCTCGCACCGGACGCATGATCCCCTTCCGCACCCCGGGCGAGGTGGCGGCGGCCATCCCGCAGGTCGTCGCCCACCTGGTGCGGCGCGGCATCATCGCCTATCCGACGGAGACGGTGTACGGGCTTGGTTCCGCCGTCGCGCCGCCCGCGGTCGAACGGCTCGCCGCGCTCAAGGGCCGGGCCGCTGGCAAGCCGTTTCTGCTCCTGGTGGCCGACCGCGCGATGCTCGAGGGCGTGGGGCTCCGGCTGACCGAGGCGGCGGAGCGCTTCGCCGCCGCCTTTTGGCCCGGACCCCTCACGCTCGTGTTGCCCGGAGGAGAGGGGACGCTGCCGGACCTCGTGCGCGGACCCGAGGGCGGCGTGGCCGTGCGCTGGACGTCGCACCTCGGGATCGCCAGCCTCCTCGCCACGCTCGGCTCGCCGATCACGTCAACCAGCGCGAACCGGCCGCGACAGCCGCCGGCAACGGACGCGGCAGCCGTCACGGACGCCTTTGCGACGTCGCTGGCCGACGGCACCCTCCTCGTGCTGGACGCCGGACCGCTGACGCCGTCGCCCTCCTCCACGCTGGTGGATTGTACGGGCCCCGCGCCGCGGGTCATCCGGGAAGGCGCCATCCCCACGGCACGGCTCCGCGCGGTCGTCCCGTCGCTCCTCGTCTAGCGCGTGAAGCTGCTCTTCGTTTGCACGGGGAACATCTGCCGAAGCCCGATGGCGGCTGCGATCATGCGGCGCCTCCTCGACGAACGGGGGGGGCGGGGGGGGTCGGACGTCGAGGTGGTTTCGGCCGGCACCGCGGCCTACGACGGGGCACCGGCGTCGGAGGGCAGTTACCTCGTCGCCCTGGAACACGGCCTCGACCTGTCGCCGCACCGCGCACGGGCACTGAGCGCGGAGGCGGTGGCCGAGGCGGACCTCATCCTGGGCATGGGGGTGCACCACGTAGAGCGGGCGGAAGCGCTCGGCGGCACCGGGCGGACCCATCTGCTCGGCGCCTATGCCGGCCGGCCTCCCGATGAGGGGCAGGTCAGCGACCCTTTCGGCGGCGACCTCGAGGAGTATCGCGGCACTTACGGCCGGCTCCAGGAGCTGCTCGTGATCGCGGTGGAGCGATTGATGAAGGAAAAGGGCGGGCGTGAGGCTCAAGGCGACCAGTAGGCTCCTCGCCGTCATCGGCGATCCGGTGGCGCACTCCCTCTCTCCCGCGATGCACAACGCGGCGATCGCGGCGCTGGGGCTCGACGCGGTCTACGTCGGCGTGCGGGCGACGGCGGCGACTTTCGCGAGCGTCGTGCGCGGGCTGCTCGCCGCGGGGGGCGCGGTGAACGTCACCGTGCCGTTCAAGCGCGACGCGGCGGAGCTCGTCGCAGCGCCCACCGACGCCGTGCGGCGCACCGGAGCGTGTAACACGCTCTGGGGCGAGCCGGACGGTCCCGCGGGCGACAACACCGACGTCGCCGGAGTGGGGGAGGCGGCACGCACACTGCTCGGCAGCGACGAGGTCGAGCGGGCGGTGATCGTCGGGACGGGCGGCTCGGCGCGCGCCGCAGCGGTCGCCCTCGCCGAGCGGTGGCCCGGCGCGACGGTGGCGATCGTCTCGCGGGACGCGTCGCGCGCGGCCGCCTTTGCAGCGTGGGCGGTGACGGTGGGAGTCCGCTGTGGGGCGCCGGCGGAAGGGCCCGTGGATCTGATCGTCAACGCCACGCCGCTCGGGTTGCGCGGCGACGACCCGATGCCGCTGGATCCGGCACAGCTGGAACGGTACCGGCCCCGCGCAGTGCTCGACCTGGCCTACGCCAAAGGCGGCACGGAGCTGGTGCGGGTGGCGCGTGCGTCGGGCGCGCGCGCCGCCGACGGGCGCGGCGTGCTCGTCACCCAGGGAGCCGCGGCGTTCAGGCACTTCTTCGGCGTGGAGCCGCCCATCGAAGTTCTGCGCGCAGCGGTGGAGGATGCCCTTGGTCCGTAGTATCTTGGCGGCGGCGAGGCAAACGCTGCTCGACGTCGAGGCGCTGCTGCTGCCGGTGGCCTGCCTCGGCTGCGAGCGGCCGCTGCCGCCGACCGAGGAACGAGGCGGCTGCTGCGCGCTCTGCCGCTACCGAATGCGACCGATCGCCCCGCCGGTGTGCGCGCGCTGCGGGCAGCCGGTGGATCGCTGGGACACCGCGACCGGCCGCCGCGCCGGCGCACCGGTTCGGCGGGAAGGGCCGGTGGAGCCGGGTCCGGCTGCGGCGCGACGAGGGAACTGCGCGTGGTGTCGGTCCTGGCCGGCCGAGCTTGGGTGGGCCGCCTCGGCCGTGTGGCTCGAGCCGGGGGCCGCGCGCCATCTCGTCCACGCACTCAAGTACGGCGGCTGGCAGTGCGCCGCGGTGCCGATGGCGGAGCTGATGGTGCGCGAGTGTGGCGCGTCACTGCGCGCTGTGGACGTGCTCGTGCCGATACCCCTCGGCCGCGTCCGCGAGCGCGAGCGGGGGCACAACCAGGCGGCCGAACTCGCGCTGGCGCTGGGCGCCCTCACCGGCATTCCGGTCGAGCGCGAGGCGCTGGTCCGCTCGCGCGAGACCCGGACCCAGACGGCGCTCGCCCCGGCTGAGCGGTGGCGTAACCTGGCTGGGGCCTTCCGCGCCACCGGCCCGCTTGGCGCGAGGCGCGTGGCGCTGGTGGACGATGTCACCACTACCGGGGCGACGCTGGCCTCGGCCGCCGCAGCGCTCGCGTCCGCGGAGCCCGGAATCATCGGCGCGGTCACCTTTGCGCGGGCGAGCGTTCCGGCGTGATCCGACCCGGCTGGGCCCGGCGCTTCGCCTCGCGCGAGCCGGCCCGCCGCCGGCTGCCCGCCGGCGCATGACCGCTTTCAATCGAGGAGATCCATCATGGCCGTGCCGGTCGGGATAAACGGTTTCGGACGGATCGGGCGCCTGGCGCTGCGGGCGGCCCTGAAATCGCGGCGACCGAACCTCGAGTTCATCGCGGTCAACGACATCACCGACACGGCGACGCTCGCGCACCTGTTCAAGTACGACTCGGTGCACGGGAAGTTCGAGGGCGAGGTCGCGGCCGGGCCGGACCACCTCGTGATCAACGGGAGGACGATCAGGGTCACCGCCGAGCGCGAGCCCGCGAAGCTGCCGTGGAAGGATCTCGGCGTGGCGATCGTGCTCGAGTCGAGCGGCCGCTTCACCGACCGCGAGCAGGCCTCGGCGCATTTCGCCGCAGGGGCCCGCAAGGTCGTCATCTCGGCGCCGGCCAAGGGCGAGGACCTCACGGTCGTGATGGGCGTGAACCACGACCGGTACGATCCCGCCACGCATCACCTGGTGTCCAACGCCTCGTGCACCACCAACTGTCTGGTGCCGGTGGTGAAGGTCCTGCGGGACGCCTTCGGCTTCGCGCGCGGGTTCATGACCACGGTGCACGCCTACACCAACGACCAGAACATCCTCGACCTGCCGCACAAGGACCTGCGGCGGGCGAGGGCGGCGGCGATGAGCATCATCCCGACCACGACTGGTGCCGCGAAGGCGACGTCCCTGGTGATCCCGGAGGTCAAGGGAAAGATCGACGGAGTGGCGCTGCGGGTGCCGGTCGCCGACGTCTCCTCGGTGAGCCTGACGGCCGTGGTCGAGCGGCCCACCACGGTCGCCGAGGTGAACGAAGCCTTCCGAAGGGCCGCAGCGAGCGCGCCGCTCTTGGGGATCCTCGAGGTCACGGACGAGCCCCTCGTGTCGGCCGACTTCATCGGGAACCCCGCTTCCTCGACCGTGGACCTGGCCAGCACGAACGTCGTGGACGGCACGCTGGTGCAGGTCGCCTCGTGGTACGACAACGAGTGGGGCTACGCCATGCGCTGCGTAGACCTGCTCGACTACGTGGCGGCGCGGCTCTGATCGACCGCCGGACCGTCGCCGATCTCGACCCCGGCGCGGTGGAGGGCCGACGCGCGCTGGTGCGGGTGGACTTCAATGTTCCCGTCCGCGACGGGGTCGTGACGGACGATACCCGAATCCGCGCAGCCCTGCCCACCATCCGCAGGCTCAAGGACCTCGGGTCCCGGGTGGTGATCCTGTCCCACCTCGGTCGTCCCAGCGGCGGCGGCCCGGAGCTGAACTACTCGCTTCGGCCGGTGTCCCGGACACTGGAGACGCTGCTCGGGAGCCCGGTGACCTTCATCGAGGACCCGGTGCAGGCGGACGCGATCCGGACGACGCGGCAGATGCCGCGGGGCGCCGTCGCGCTGGTCGAGAACACGCGGTTCCAGCCGGGTGAGGAGACGAACGACGCGGCCACCGCCGAGCGCTTCGCCGCGCTGGGCGACTTCTTCGTCAACGACGCCTTCGGCTCGGCGCACCGGGCTCACGCGTCCACGGAGGGCGTCGCCCACCTGCTCAAGCCCGCCGTCGCCGGTCTGCTCATGGAGAGGGAGCTCGAGTACCTCGGCGGAGTCCTCGCTCATCCCGATCGGCCGTTCGTGGCGGTGTTGGGCGGCGTCAAGATCTCGGGCAAGATCGAGGTGATCCGAAACCTGCTCCCGCTCGTGGATCACGTCTTGGTCGGCGGGGCGATGGCCGCGACCTTCTTCCGCGCCAAAGGGGCCGGCACGGGCGCCAGTCTGGTGGAAGAGGATCGCGTCGAGCTGGCGGCCGAGCTACTCGCGCGGGCGGCCGACAAGATCGTGCTTCCCGATGGGGCCGTGGTCGCGGAGGCGCTCGACCGCTCGGACGCCCGCCGGGAAGTTGCGTGGGACGCGCTGCCCGACGGCTGGGCGATGTACGACATCGACCGTCCTACGTGCGAGCGCTTCGCCGCCATCATCACAGGCGCCAAGACGGTGGTGTGGAACGGACCCATGGGTGTGTTCGAGACGCCGCCCTTCGACGAGGGGACGGCCGCGATCGCGCGGGCCATGGCGGATGCGACCGCGGCCGGCGCGGTCACCGTGGTGGGCGGGGGCGACTCGGTGGCCGCCATCGCCGAGCTGGGCCTCGCCGACCGGGTGAGCCACGTCTCGACCGGCGGCGGCGCGTCTCTCGAGTTCCTGGAGGGCAGAGTCCTGCCCGGAGTCGCCGCGCTCGACCGGCGGGTGGCGTGATGACCATCTTCGCCGCGAACTGGAAGATGCACCACGGCCCGGCCGGAGCGCGGGAGCTCGTACGGAGCGTGCTCGCGCGGGTCCGCCCCCGCGAGGATCGGAAACTCCTCTTCTTTCCGCCGGCCGTCTCGCTTGCCGCCGTGGCCGAGGAAGTGAAAGGCCGGCACGACGCGGCCGCGGGTGCGCAGAACGTGTACTGGGAGCCGAAGGGCGCCTACACGGGCGAGGTCTCGGCCGCGCTCGCGGCGGAGGCGGGCGCGACCTGGGCACTCGCGGGACACTCCGAACGTCGCCACAAGTTCGGCGAGACCGACGAGGAGACGGGCAAGAAGGTGCGCGCGGCCCTCGCGGCCAACCTCGCGCCGATGCTCTGCGTCGGGGAAAAACTCGACGAGCGCGAGACAGGCCGGACCGAGGGCGTCGTGGTGCGCCAGCTGGCGGCAGGCCTGGACGGTCTCGACTCCGGAGCGCTCGGTAGGGTCACGATCGCCTACGAGCCCGTGTGGGCCATCGGCACGGGCGTGAACGCCACGCCGCGCGACGCGGCAGCCGTGCACCGCACGATCCGGCGCTGGCTGAGCGAGCGCTCGCCCGCCGGCACCCGCCACAGGATCCTCTACGGCGGCTCCGTGAGCGCGGCGAACGCGGAATCGCTCCTCGCCGAGCACGAGCTGGACGGCGTCCTCGTCGGGGGCGCGAGCCTCGACGCCGAGAGCTGGATCGGCATCGTCAGCACGCCGAGGCCGGAGCGCTGATCGGATCGGTTGACCCTCGACCTTATGCCCGGCTAGATTCCCGCCCGCGTGTACACTGTCTTCTTGGCCCTTCTGGTCCTCGACGCCATCATGCTGACGGCGGCGGTCCTGCTCCAGGCCGGGCAGGGCGGCGGGCTTGCGGCGTCGTTCGGCGGCGCCTCCTCGACGGACGCGTTCGTCGGCGGGCGCCAGGCGGCCACGATCCTGACCAAGGCCAGCTGGTGGGGTGGGGGGGTCTTCCTCTTTCTGTGCTTCTTGCTCCAGATGATCTCGTCCCGCGGCTCCACCCCGCGCTCGATCCTGGAGCGGCAATTCCAGCAACAGCAGCAGGAAGCTCCACCACCTCCGCTGGCTCCGCTGCCTCTCGAGGGCGCCGCACCAGGTACGGGGGACCAGGCGCCCGCCGCTCCCGGCGGCAGCGCACCGCGCGCGCCGGCGCGCTGAGACCCGTGCCCGAGCGATCCCGGCCGGCCTACCTCCTCCTCGAAGACGACACATGGTACCGGGGCGCGACGAGCGCCCCGTTCGGCATCACGCCCGCCGAGGTCGTGTTCACGACCAACATGACCGGTTACCAGGAGGTGTTCACGGACCCCTCGTACGCCGGACAGATCGTGGTGATGACGGCGACGATGATAGGGAACTACGGCATCAACGCCGAGGACATCGAGTCGGAGCGGCCGCGGGTCGCCGGCATCGTCGTCAGGGAACTCTCCCCTCTCGCCTCGTCGTGGCGAGCGAGCGGATCCCTCGACGCGTGGCTCGCCGAGAGGGACATCCCGGTGGTGAGCGAGGTGGATACGCGCCGGCTGACGCGGCACATCCGGGAGCGCGGCGCGATGCGAGGCGTGCTCGCCTGCGGGGAGGCGCCGTCCGACCAGGCGCGCCGAATCCTGGCCGCCGCACCGCGGATGGAAGGTCTCGATCTCGCCTCGACGGTCACGTGCGAGGGGTTGGCGACCTATGGCCCAGAGGACGCTCGCTTCAGGGTCGCGGCCTACGACTACGGCATGAAGCGGAACATCCTGCGCCTGCTCACGGCCTCGGGTTGTCAGGTGACGGTGGCCCGGGCCGATACACCCGCCGCGGCGGTGCTCGAGCGCCGGCCGAACGGCATTTTCCTGTCGAACGGCCCCGGCGACCCGGCCGCCGTGCGCTACGCCCCACCGATCATTCGTGAACTCGCGGCGTCAGGGACGCCGATCTTCGGGATCTGCCTCGGCCACCAGCTCCTGGGACTGGCATTTGGCGGTCGGACGGTCAAGCTCCCGTACGGCCATCGGGGCGGAAACCATCCCGTGAAGGACCTGGAGAGCGGCAGGGTTCTCATCACTTCCCAGAACCACGGCTTTGCCGTTGACGGGGAGGTGGGCGGATCCGGGGTCCCGGGTGCCCCGCCACTTCAGGTTACGCACCGTAACCTCAATGACGGCACCGTTGAAGGTATCCGGCACCTCGAGCTGCCCATCTTCGCGGTTCAGTACCACCCCGAGGCGAGTCCCGGCCCGCACGACGCCCGGCCGCACTTCGCGGAGTTTGTCCGCATGATGTCCTCAACCCCTTGACAGTCAACAAGGTAGCTTCCAGATTAGCCGCTCCGTCCCTTCCGGGACGGACCCTTGAGCGGACGCTGGAGGCGCTGATGACCAAGGCCGACCTGGTCGAGCGGGTGACGGCGCAGATTGCGCGGACGGCCGGTCCGATGATCAGCAAGAAAGACTGTGCCCGCGTTGTAGATAGCTTCCTCGACGCGGTGAAGGATGCGCTGTCGGATCAGCGAAACATCGAGATTCGCGGCTTCGGGACGTTCAAGATCCGGAGCCGCAAGACGAGAATGGCGCGCAACCCCCGCACCGGTGACCCGGTGGAAGTGGCGGCCCGCCCGGTCCCGGTGTTCAAGCCCAGCAAGGAGTTGCGGGCGATGGTCGCGGAGCGCGAGGAGATGGCGCCGAAGCCCTGACGCCACGCCGCGCGTCCCGGAGCCGAGGCCGCGCGTTCGCACTTTCCCACCCAAGGTCGGCGCTTGCCGGGGCCGACCTTTTGGTTGGCGGCCGGTGAGCCTGGGTGGAGGTGCTCACCCTCGCGCGGTGCGTGCCTCGGCGCCGTGAAGCAACCCGAACTCGACCCGGAGTGATGATGATCTCTTGGCGCGGTCTGGTGCTCCTCGTGGCATTGCCGAGCGCGGCGGGCGCGCAAGAGGCGCGCTACCGCGTGGACGTGCGGAACCCCGCCGAGGACGTTTTCCGCGTGCGGGCGGAGTTCTCGGTGCCGCCCGGGAGGGATTCGTTCCTGGTTTCCCTCCCCGCGTGGACGACGGGCTCGTACAGGATCGAGAACTACGCGAGGCACGTCCACGGCTTCAGCGCACGGACGCCCGATGGCCGGAATCTCTTCTGGGAGAAGGTGGACAAGGATACTTGGCGCATCGCCACCGGCGGCGCGCGACAGGTGGTCGTGGAGCTGCTGACGAATCCCGACTCCTTCGATCTGGCCATGAGCCAGATCAGCCCGGACTTCGCCTTCTTCAACGGCACGAACTTGTTCCTGTATCCCGAAGGGACCGACTACGCCTTTTCGGCCGAGGTCACGGTCGAGGTCCCGGAAGGATGGCGCATCGCCACCGGCCTGCCCCAGGCGGGCGCGCCCGGTCGCTACCGCGCTGCCAACTATCACGACCTGGTGGACGCCCCATTTTTCCTGGGCCGGCTCGCGTCGGACAGCGTGGAGGTGGACGGACGGACGATCCGATTCGCGATCTATCCCGACTCGGCGCTCACTCCGGCCGTCTGGGACAGCGTCAGCGACGCCATCCGACGCATCGCGACGGTGCAGAACCGCATCTTCGGCGGGCCGCCGTACGACGCTTACACCGTGCTCTTTTTCGCCCCGTTCACTGACATGCAGTGGGGCGGGGGGCTCGAGCACCACAACTCGCAGTTCGACGCCATCGCGGGCCCGTTCTTTGCCCCGGATCGCCGGACGGGGCGGCTGGGGGACTTCGTTCGTCCTCTGCTGTCGCACGAATTCTTTCACCTCTGGAACGTCAAGCGGATTCGCCCGGCGGAGCTGTGGCCGTACGACTATTCCCGGGAGCAGTACACGCCACTGCTCTGGTGGTCCGAAGGCGTCACGGACTACTTCGGGGACGTCACCCTGGCGCGCGCCGGCATGTGGAGCGTCGAGCGCTTCCTCGGAAGCATGAACGGCAACGTCCAGCAGGTGGAGGTCGCGGCCGAGATCGTCTCGGTGGAGGACGCGAGCATCAACACCTGGATCCACCCGACCTTCGTGAACGAGTCGCAGTACTACTACCCGAAGGGCGCCCTCCTCGGTCTGATGCTCGACATCCAGATCCGGGATGCGACGGGCAACCAGCACAACCTGGACGAGATCATTCGCGGGCTGTACACGAGCTACCATTTGCGCGGGCGTGGCTTCACGACGCAGGATCTGCTGGGCCTGATCCGGCCCTGGTTCCGGGGCGTGGACGACTTCTACGCGCGCTACATCAATGGGCGCGAGCCATTGCCGTACGAGGCCGTCCTGCCGCGCGGCGGCATCGCGGTCCAGCGACGCGAGATCAAGACGGCGATCGTGGGCGTGCAGACGTCGTCCGCGCGCGAGGGCGGAGTCGTGATTGATGCCGTCACGCCAGGCTCGCTGGCGGCCTCCGTCGGCTTGGAGCCCGGCGACGTGCTTCTGCGCATGGGGGACGTTGTCGCCACCAACCCTCAGAGGTGGGGAGCGATGTACCGGGCGCGCTACCAGAACAGCGAGGGTCAGCCGATCGATGTCGTCCTGCGCCGCGACGGGCGGGAGATGACGCGGCGTGGAACCGTACGGGTGCACACCAGCCGCGCCTATCAGATCTCCCGCGACCCCGCTGCTGCGCCGGCGGCGGCGGCAATCCTGGCCGGAATCACGGGCGCCGTAAGGTAGCTCGGAGTGCGGAGGCGGCGGTGCGGGTGACGATCAGGTTGTTCGCCTCCTATGCTGAGGCGTTCGGTCGCGAAGCCCTGTCCCTGGACCTCGGGGACGGCGCGACCGTGGCGGACTGCCTCGCGCTGCTCCGTGCCGAGCCCGCGGCGGCTCGGCTCCCGCCGTCCCCTCTTGTCGCGGTGAACCAGCGGTACGCCAGGCCCGAGGCCGCCCTGGCGGAGGGAGACGAGGTCGCCCTGATCCCCCCCGTGGCCGGCGGCTGAGTCGCCCGGATCTCCGCCTCCAGCACGCTGGCGCCGCGCAGTTTGCTTGCAGACGGCTGCGCGACTCGCTAAGTATCACGTTGATGAGCTCTTGGCTGACTGAACGCCCCATCGAGCTGGCGCGTGTGATCGCTTGCGCTGCCGCGGACAGTTGCGGCGGGACGGCGGTTTTTCTGGGCACCGTCCGGCGGGGCCCGGAGGACGGCGAGATCGAGGGAATCGAGTACTCGGCCTACGAAGAGATGGCCGAGGCGGAGTTCGAGCGGATCGTCGCAGAGGTGCGCGAGCGGTGGCCGATGGCCAAGGTGGCGCTCGAGCACCGGCTAGGTTACGTCCCGACCGGTGAGCCGAGCATCGCGATTGCGGCCTCGGCACCCCACCGCGCGGAGGCCTTTGCGGCCTGCCGCTACGTGATCGAGGAAACCAAGGCCCGCGTGCCTCTCTTCAAGAGGGAGCGCCTCGTCTCGGGCGGCGCGCGATGGGTCGGGGCCTCCCATGCGTGACGCCCAGGGCCGCGCCATCTCCTACCTCAGGATCAGCGTCACAGACCGCTGCAACTTCCGATGCCTCTACTGCATGCCGGTGGACGGGCTGGAATGGCTGCCGAAGGCGGAAATCCTCACCTATGAGGAGATAGCGGAAATCGTGCGCCAGTTGGCCCCGGCGGGCATCCGGCGCCTGCGGATCACGGGGGGCGAGCCCACCATCCGCCCGGACCTCGAGATCCTGATCGGCTACCTCAAGGCGATTCCCGGTATCCAGGACGTCGCGCTCTCGACCAACGGCGTGAAGCTGGTCAAGAAGGCGGCGGACTACGCCGCCGCCGGCCTCGACCGCGTCAACATGTCCGCCGACAGCCTGCGGCACGAGCGGATCGTGCAGATCGCCCGCCGGGATCTCGGACTGGACCCGATCGCCGCGCTGACGGCCGCCGAGCGCGCGGGCCTCGAGCCGGTGAAGGTCAACATGGTCGTGCTGCGCGGGATCAACGACGACGAGGTCGAGGACTTCGCGCGGCTCACGCTCGACCACCCGTGGCACGTCCGTTTCATCGAGCTGATGCCGGTGGGCGAAATGGCGTCCCTGACCTGGGACCACGTCGTGCCCAGCGCCGAGGTGCTCGAGCGCTGCGCGGCGGCGATCGGCGACCTCATGCCGGCGGCGGATGCACCACTCGGCAACGGCCCGGCCGTCTACTACCGGGGTCCCGCCGCGGCGGGCTCGGTGGGCGTCATCACGCCCATGACGCACTCCTACTGCGGCAGCTGCAACCGGGTGCGCCTCACCGCCGACGGCCGCCTGCGCACGTGCCTGTTCGGGACGCACGAAGTGGGCTTCCGCGACCCGCTGCGCCGCGGCGAATCCATCGTTCCGGTGTTCCAGCGCGCGCTCGCCGAGAAGCCGCCGGAGCACCATCTCCGCCAGATGGACGCCGGCGGCCTCACGGCGCTGTCGCAGGTCGGAGGTTAGCGCCGGCGCGGCACGCCGCGACCGGCAGTCCCGGGATCCCGCCACTACGGGGACCGGTACTCCACACCCACCACCGCCATCGGGCGGGAGCGATATCGTGAACAAGATCACCGTGGTCGGCGCCGGCAACGTCGGAGCCACGACAGCGCAGCGACTGGCGGAGAAGGAGCTTGCCGGCACCATCGTGATGGTGGACGTCATCGAGGGAGTCCCGCAGGGCAAGGGGCTGGACCAGTGGGAGACCGCGCCGATCGAGGGATTCGATTCGCGCGTCGTCGGCTCCAACGGCTACGGCGAGGCGGCGGGCTCCGAGCTCTTCGTGGTCACCGCCGGCATCGCCCGCAAGCCGGGCATGAGCCGGGAGGACTTGCTCAAGACCAACGTCGACATCGTCAAGTCCGTGGCGCAGGAGATCGGGAAGTGCGCGCCGGAAGCGATCGTCATCGTGGTCTCGAATCCGCTCGATACGATGTGCTACGTCATGAAGGAGGTACTCGGTGCGCCGCGCGAGCGGGTGCTCGGCATGGCCGGCGTGCTGGATACGGCGCGCTATCGCGCGTTCATCGCCGAAGCGCTGGACGTGAGCGTCGAGGACATCCAGGCCATGGTGCTAGGCGGGCATGGCGACACCATGGTTCCGCTCGTCTCGTACACGACGGTCTCGGGCATCCCCATCACGCAGCTCCTGCGGCAGGACGTGATCGACAAGCTGGTGGAGCGGACCCGGAACGGCGGCGCGGAGATCGTCGCCCACCTCAAGACGGGATCGGCCTACTACGCCCCCTCGGCTGCGGCGGTCCAAATGGTCGAGGCGATCGCCAAGAACAAGAAGCGCGTCCTGCCGTGCGCCGCCTGGCTGGAGGGCGAGTACGGGATGCGGGGGCTGTTCCTCGGCGTGCCGTGCAAGCTCGGTGCGCGGGGGCTGGAGCAAATCGTCGAGGTCGAGCTGACGTCGAGGGAGCGAATCGCCCTCGGCAAGTCGGCCGAGGCGGTGCGCGAGTCGATGGCGCAGGCAAGGTTGTGAGGGCGTCAACGGCGAACGGGTGGCGCGGACTCGGGGCCCGATGACGGCCGCCAGCTCCATGGCCGCGGGCGGGATGTGATGACGACGACCGTGAGAGACATCCGCGAGCAGGGCCTCGGGCGGACGCTGCGCCGGGATGCCTGGTGGATGGCGCCGCTGGCGACCGCGGTCGTGCTGGGCGCCTTCGGAATTTACGCGACGTGGGTGGCGTGGATCGATCGCCAGTACCAGTGGGGCCCTTACCTCTCCCCCTTCTACTCACCCTTCTTCGAGCCTTCCTGGTGGCCGCTCTCCCCGGCGTTTCTCATCCTCTGGGTACCGCTGGGGTTCCGCGCCACCTGCTACTACTACCGGAAGGCGTACTACCGCGCCTTCTTCATGGACCCGCCCGCCTGCGCGGTCGGCGAGGCGCGGCACGCCTACAAGGGGGAAACGGCGCTGTTCGTCCTGCAGAACGTGCACCGCTTCTTCCTCTACCTCGCCATCCTGCTGGTGTTCATCCTCGCGTACGACGTGGTGCTGGCCACCCGGTGGCCCGTGGCCGGGGTCGCTCCGGCGGGGGAAGCGGCGCTGGGGCCGCGGGAGTTCGGGATCGGCGTGGGCACGGTGGTGATGGCGGTGAACGTCGTCCTGCTCGGCATCTATACGTTCTCGTGCCATTCGTTGCGGCACCTCGTCGGCGGCCGCACGGACTGCTATTCCTGCACCACGTTCGGGAGGACGCGCTACCGGCTGTGGCGAGGCGTCACGGCGTTGAACGAGCAACACATGCTGTGGGCGTGGACGTCGCTGTTCTCCGTCGGCCTGACGGACGTCTACATCCGCCTCTGCGCCGCCGGCGTCATCACGGACCTGCGGCTGCTGTGACGGCCGTCCTCGAGACCAGGGACCACGACGTGATCGTGGTCGGCGCCGGCGGGGCGGGGCTGCGGGCCGCGATCGAGGCCCGGGCGCGGGGTGCGAGCGTCGGGCTGATCTGCAAGTCGCTGCTGGGCAAGGCGCACACCGTCATGGCCGAGGGCGGCGTCGCCGCCGCGCTGGCCACGGTCCGGCCGGAGGACGACTGGCGGACGCATTTCCGGGACACGATGCGCGGCGGCAAGATGCACGGCAGTTGGCGAATGGCGCAGATCCATACCCAGGAGGCTCCCGACCGCGTCCGCGAGCTGGAGGCGTGGGGCGCGCTGTTCGACCGCACCGAGGACGGCCGGATCAGCCAGCGTCCCTTCGGCGGCCATACCCACGCGCGCCTCGCGCACGTCGGCGACCGGACCGGGCTCGAGATGATCCGGGTGCTCCAGGACCGAGCCATCCACTCCGGCGTGGAGGTATACATGGAGTGCACGGTCATCCGGCTCCTCGTGGCTGCGGGGCGGGTGACCGGCGCCCTCGCGTACCGGCGCGAGAACGGTCGCTTCATCGTCTTTCGCGCGCACGCCGTCGTGCTGTCCACCGGCGGCATCGGCAAAGGTTGGCAGATCACCAGCAACTCGTGGGAGTACACGGGCGACGGCCATGCGCTCGCCTACTGGGCGGGTGCCGAGCTGATTGACATGGAGTTCGTGCAGTTTCACCCCACCGGCATGGTCTGGCCGCCGAGCGTGCGAGGGATTCTGGTGACCGAGGGCGTCCGTGGCGAGGGCGGGGTGCTCCGGAATGCCCGCGGCAGACGGTTCATGTTCGACTACGTCCCGGACATCTACCAGGGAGACTACGCCGAGACGGAGGAGGAGTCCGACCGGTGGGTGACGGGAGACCGCACCCGAAACCGGCGGCCGCCGGAGCTTTTGACGCGTGACGACGTGGCCCGGGCCATCACGAGGGAGATCGCGGAGGGTCGCGGGAGCCCGCACGGCGGGGTCTTCCTCGACATCGCCTCCAAGCGCGACCCCGATTACATCAAGCGCAAGCTGCCCAGCATGTATCACCAGTTCAGAGAGCTCGCCGGCGTGGACATCACGACCGATGCGATGGAGGTCGGGCCGACGACGCACTACGTCATGGGAGGCGTCAAGGTGGACGCGGAAACTCAGGAGTCCACCGTGCCCGGTCTCTTCGCGGCCGGGGAGGTCGCCGGCGGACTGCACGGTGCGAACCGGCTCGGCGGCAATTCCCTGAGCGATCTGCTCGTGTTCGGCCGGCGCGCGGGCCTGGCTGCGGCCGAGTTCGCGAGGCGGCAGGGCGCCCACGCGCCGGTGGACCAGGCGGAGTGCGACGCCGTCGTCTCCGGGTCGCTGGCCGGCTTCGGGCGCGTCGACGGCGAGAATCCGTTCGCCCTGTTGGCGGAGCTGCAGGCGCTGATGCAGCGCCATGCCGGCATCGCGCGGGACCGATCGGGGCTCGATGCGGCGCTGACGGGCCTGGGGGCGCTGGGGCGCAGAGCCGAGCGAGCGAGCATCCCGGGCGCCCGCGAGTACAACCCGAGCTGGCACACCGCCCTGGATCTGCGATCGCTCCTCGTCGTCACGGAAGCGTGCGCACGCGCGGCACTCGAGCGCACCGAGAGCCGCGGCGGGCACGCCCGCACCGATTACCCGAACAGCGACGGGGCGCTCGAGCGCATGCAGGTGGTGATCCGGAGGGACGGAGGAGCGATGACCGTTAGGCGCGAGCCGCAGCCGGAGATCCCGCCGGAGCTGATGCGCATCATCAGGGAGGGCGTGTAGCGTGGCGATGCGGCGGTTCGAGGTCTTCCGCGGGACCCGTGAGGCCGGTGCGCTCCAGGAGTACGGAGTCGAGTGCGACGAGGGGATGGTGGTGCTGGACGCCATGCATCGGCTCCAGGCCGACCAGGCACCGGACATGGCGGTGCGGTGGAATTGCAAGGCGGGCAAGTGCGGGTCGTGCAGCGCGGAGATCAACGGCAGCCCGCGGCTGATGTGCATGACCCGGCTGTCGGACTACCCGGAGGACCGGCCCATCACGGTCACGCCGATGCGGGCCTTCCCGCTCGTGAGGGATCTGGTGACGGATGTCTCCTGGAATTACGAGATGAGCCGACGCATCCCGCCGTTCCAGCCGCGCGCGCCGGACAACCCGGACGGCACGTGGCGGATGTACCAGTACGAAGTGGAGCGTCCCCAGGAGTTCCGGAAGTGCATCGAGTGCTTCCTGTGCCAAGACGTGTGTCACGTGCTCCGGACGCACGGCAAGCACGCCGAGTTCATCGGACCGGCCTTTCTGGTGCGGGCGGCGGCGTACGAGCTGCACCCCCTCGACATGGCGGACCGGACCGGCTACCTCAAAGACGAGGGCGGGATCGGCTACTGCAACATCACCAAGTGCTGTACCGAGGTCTGCCCCGAAGACATCCGGATCACCGATAACGCGATCATCCCCCTCAAGGAGCGCGTGGTGGACGCGCACTACGACCCGATCGCCAGGCTGCTCGGGAGGCTGTTCGCGCGATGACGACCGAACGCAAGGTCATCATGGGGTGGGTGAAGGTCTGCGTGGCTCCCGAGATCTTCAACTCCCGGTGCGACGAGGTGCTGCTGCAGCGGGAGAAGCAGTACCTGGCGAGCCTCCAGCGCTCCGGCGAGATCCTGCTCTCCGGCCCCCTCGCAGACGGCTCGGCGGGGCTGGTGGTGTACGACGTGCAGTCCTTCAAGGAGGCCCAGCACATGGTCGAAGAGCAGCCGATGGTCCGTGCGGGGCTGCTGTCCGTCGAGCTCAAGGAGATGTTCGCCGTCACCTACGGGTAGGGAGCCGGAGCAGCGACCGCGGCGGGAGAGGCCCATGGACGCCACACCGAAGAAGCTTCTCGTCGTAGGGGACCGGGTCCTCATCGCTCCCGAAGAGGGGGAGGAGCGCACGCGCGTCGGGCTCTACCTGCCGCAGACCGCGCTCGACGCGCTCGCCGTGCAGGGGGGCCGGATCCTCGCCACCGGTCCCGGCACGCCGGTCTCCGAGCCGGCGAGCCTCGAGGAGGAGCCGTGGAAGATCGGCGCGCGGGAGGGCGGCCGTTTCATGCCGATGCAAGCGCGCGTGGGCGACTACGCGCTATTCTTCCGCAAGGCGGCGGTCGAGATCACCTTCGAGGGGAAGAACTACCTGGTCGTGCCCCAGGCAGCGATCCTGATCCTGGTGCGACACCAAGAGGAAGACGACGACCCCTAGGTCGAACGTCGAAATACCGTTCACGCGGGAGCTCGGATTGACGGCCACACGCTACACTCGTGAAGACCTCGGGACGATTTACATGCCGATCGGCCGAATGTTGCAGATCGATCGTGTCGCCGATGTGGACGGCGAGCACATCGTGTGCGAGATGGACGTGGGGTCGGGGCACTGGGTCTTCCCGCTCCACTTCCCCGGCGATCCCATTTTTCCCGGGTCGCTGCTGATCGAAGCGGCGGGACAGGTCGTCGCCATTTGGGGCTGGCACTCGGGGCTCAGGGGGAAGCCGCGCCTGGCGAGGGTCAGCGCCGCGTTCGAGCAGCCGGTGCTGCCGCACGACCAGCGTCTCACGCTTCGGGCGACGGTTCGCCGCCGCGGGCGAATCTGCCTCGGAACGGTCGAAATCGCGGCCTCGGGGCGTCGTGTGGCCACGGTGGAGCCGGTCATCGCCATCGTGCGTGATGTCGGCCACGCGGAGCGAGCGTCCCGAGACGGCCTCCACGGCGCCGCGCTGTGACGGACCGGACCGGCCCCCGGTCCCAGACACCCTTCGTGGCTGCGGCTGTCCGCGGCGCGATCCTGCTGGGCGCGGCGCTGCTCGGAGCCGCGTGCTATCGCGGCGGGCCGCCCGCCGCCGCACGCCCCGAGGCGACGCCCGCGACCGCCCCCGGCCCGTCACTGTACGAGCGCCTCGGCGGCCGGGACGCGATCCGCGCCGTCGTCGCGGATTTCCACGCCCGCATCCTTGCCGACACCCGGATCAATGCCTTCTTCCGCGGCGCGGACGACGAGCGGTTGGCGACGCTGCTGGTGGAGCAGATCTGCGAGGTGACGGGAGGCCCGTGCCGGTACAGTGGCCGCTCGATGCGCGAGACCCACGCCGGGATGCACGTCACCGACGCGCAGTTCGACGCGCTGGTCGAGGACCTTGCGGCCTCGCTGCGCCGGTTCGGCGTGGGCGAGCGGGAGAAGACCGAGCTGCTGACGCTGCTGGGCGGCTTGCGTCGGGAGATCGTGGGCCGCTGAGCGAGCGCCGCTACAGCCGCGGCAACGTCACGCCGGCCTGTTTCTGGTATTTCCCGCGCTTGTCCGCGTACGAGACCTGGGGCGCTTCGTCGCCCTCGAAGAAGAGCACCTGCGCGATCCCCTCGTTGGCGTACACCCGCGCCGGCAGGGGTGTGGTGTTGGAGATCTCCAGCGTCACGTAGCCCTCCCACTCGGGCTCGAACGGGGTGACGTTGGTGATGATCCCGCAGCGCGCATAGGTGGACTTTCCCACGCAAATCGTCAACACGTTCCGCGGGATCCGGAAGTACTCCACCGACCGGGCCAGCACGAACGAGTTGGGCGGCACCAGGCAGATGTCCCCTTCGTACTCGATGAACGACGCGGGATCGAACGCCTTCGGGTCCACGACGGCCGACAGGGCGTTGGTGAAGATCCGGAACTCCCGCGCCACGCGCATGTCGTAGCCGTAGCTCGAGAGGCCGTAAGAGACCACCCCGTCGCGGACCTGCTCGTCGGCGAAGGGTTCGATCATCCGATGCTCGCGGGCCATGCGGCGTATCCACCGGTCGGCCTTGATGCTCATCGTGTCCTCACCCCAAAAGGTCGCGCAATATATACGGTTTTCTTGAAATCCGATTCGGCGGCGGCTATGTTTTTCTTGGTGCGGCGGACGCCGCGCCGACCGATAGGCAGGCCGGAGAAGATGCTGCAATCCTACGTGCCGCTGGCCCTGTTGATCGCTTTCGTCGTCCTCAACGCCGCCATCATGGTCGCGGTGTCGCACCTCCTGTCGGCGTCCCGGCCGACCCCCGTCAAAGAGAGGCCCTACGAATCGGGGATGCCGCCCCTCGGCTCGGCTCGGGAGCGCTTCGACGTGAAGTTCTACCTCGTGGCCGTGCTGTTCATCGTCTTCGACATCGAGGTGGTCTTCATGCTGCCCTGGGGCGTGGCGTTCCGTCAGCTCGACCTCCTCGGGCTCGGGATGCTGGGCGGGCTCATCGAGATGGGCGTCTTCGTGGTGATCCTCGCCGTCGGCTACGTGTACGTCTGGAAGAGGGGAGCGCTGCAGTGGTCGTGATGCCGGAGCCGAGCGAAGCGACGGGGCGGGGAGGCCGGAGCGGGCTCGTCGTCTCGTCTCCCAACTGGCTCACGACGCGGCTGGACTATCTGGTCAACTGGTCGCGCGCCAACTCGCTGTGGCCGATGGCCTTCGGGACGGCCTGCTGCGCGATCGAGTTCATGGCCACGGCCGCGAGCCGCTTCGACCTGTCCCGGTTCGGCATGGAGCGGATGGCCTTCTCGCCGCGCCAGGCGGACGTGCTGATCTGCGCGGGCCGGCTGCCGTTCAAGCTCGCGCCGGTGATCCGCACGGTGTGGGACCAGATGACGCAGCCCAAGTGGTGCATCTCGATGGGCGCTTGCGCATCCTCGGGCGGGATCTTCGACAACTACGCGATGGTCCAGGGGATCGACACCGTCGTCCCGGTGGACGTCTACGTTCCCGGTTGCCCGCCGCGGCCCGAAGGGCTGCTCTACGGCATCCTCCTCCTCCAGAAGAAGATCAAGGGCGAGACGGTCTTCGATCCCGCGCTGCGCGTGGAGAAGCTCACCGACAGCCGGGGGCTCTTCCTCGAGCCGGGGATCGTGGACGAACTCTCCGAGCCGTTCGGCAACTCCGTTCACCAGACGCGCTCGGCCTGACGCCCGGTGACGGACGACTCCCCCAACCCCTCGGTTGGCGCGCTGCGAGTGCAGTTCGGCGCGGCCGTCCGACGCGCGGCGGTGACGTGCGGCGAGACGATCGTTTACGTGGCGCGGGAGCGCGCCCGCGACATCCTCGCCTGGCTGAAAGACGCCCCGACCGAGCGCTACGACTACCTCGCCGACGTGACCGCCGTCGAGTACCGGGACCGCGAGCGTCCGATCGAGCTCGTGTATCAGCTGTGGTCCCTCGACCGCAAGGAGCTGCTGCGCGTGAAAGTGGAGCTGCCCCAGGACGAGCCGCTGGAGGTGGACTCGGTGGTGGACCTCTGGCAAGGCGCGAACTGGCTCGAGCGGGAGGTCTACGACATGTTCGGCATCACCTTCCGCGGACACCCCGACCTCCGGCGCATCTTGATGTGGGAGACGTACTCGGAGGGGCATCCGCTGCGCAAGGATTTTCCGCTCCGCGGCCGGTTCAGCCGATCCGAGCAGGTGCGCCAGGCGCTCTCGGGCGAGCTGGACGCCCACTACTCGATGGAAGAGCTGTCCATCGCCGACGCGTACACCACCTTGCCGGCAGACATGCGGGAGCGGCTGCGCGGGCGGCCGGCCGCACAGCCCGGGAGCGCCCCACCGCGCACCGTCGCCTTCGACCTCTTCACACCCGGTCCGGACGCGGCGGGGCGGGCGACCGGGGTCCCGCTCGGCGTTTCAGCCGCCCTCGAGGACGCCGAGCCGGCGCTGCGGACCGACCACATGCTGCTCAACGTCGGCCCGCAACATCCCGCGACCCACGGCGTGCTACGCCTGGTCGTCGAGCTCGACGGGGAAGTCGTCGTCCGGGTCATTCCCCACATCGGCTACCTGCATTCCGGCTTCGAGAAGCTCGGCGAGTACCGGCACTACAACCAGATCATCACGCTGACCGACCGCACCGACTACCTCTCGGCGATGTCGAACAACGTCGCCCTGGCGCTCGCGGCCGAAAAGCTGATGGGCATCACGATCACCGAGCGATGCGTGGTACTCCGCGTCATCGCCTGCGAGATGAGCCGGATCGTCTCACACTTGGTCTGGGCGGGCACCACCGCGATCGACATCGGCGCTTTCACCGTCTTCCTGTGGATGTTCCAGGAGCGGGAGCGGATCTACAACCTCGTCGAGGCGTGGACCGGCGCCCGTCTGACGACCTCGCTCACCCGCGTGGGCGGGCTCATGGCCGACATCCCCGAGGGCTGGGCGGAGGAGCTCCGGCGCTGGTGCCAGCGCTTCCCGAAAACGCTGGATGAGGTCGAGACCATGCTGTCCCGCAACGGCATCTGGCTCGGCCGCACCCAGGATGTCGGCGTCATCTCGGGCGCGGAGGCGATCAACTACTCGCTCTCCGGCCCCATGCTTCGCGCCAGCGGGGTCGCCTACGACGTGCGGAAGGACCGCCCCTATCTTGGCTACGAGTCGTACGACTTCGACGTCCCCGTCGGCGAGCATGGCGACGTGTACGACCGCTACCTGGTGCGCATGGAGGAGATGCGGCAGTCGGCCCGCATCATCCTGCAGGCGCTCGACCGCCTGCCGGACGGGCCGATCAACGTCAGCGACCCGCGAGTCGTGCTGCCGCCGAAGTCACGGGCCATGGCGGACATGGAAGCCATGATCTTCCACTTCAAGCAAGTCATGGAAGGGGTCCCCGCGCCCGTCGGCGAGACCTACTTCGCGGTCGAGAACCCGCGCGGCGAACTGGGCACCTACCTGGTCTCGGACGGGACCGCGAAGCCGGTGCGATGGCGCATCCGCCCGCCGAGCTTCATCAACCTCGCCGCGCTCCCCAGGATGGCCGAGGGGCACCTCCTCTCGGACCTGATCGCCATCAACGCCAGTGTGGACGTGGTCATGGGCGAGGTGGACCGATGAGCCAGACGACCGGCGCAGGCGCCGTAGCCGGCGCCGAGAGCCTGCCACCGGTGTTCGACGAGGCCGGACGCCGCGAGCTGGACGCCGTTGTGGCGCGCTACCCCACCAAGGCGGCCGCGCTTCTGCCCGCGCTGTGGATGGTGCAGCGCAAGCACGGCTGGGTGTCGCCTCAGGGCATGGCCGAGGTCGCCGAGGCCCTGGCTCTCACCCCGGCCTACGTCAAGGGCGTCGTCACCTTCTACAGCATGTACCACCAGCACCCCGTCGGAACGCACTTCGTGCAGTTGTGCACGACGACGCCGTGCAACGTCTGCGGCGCCGAGAAGGTGGCGGAGGCCTTCCTCCGGGCCACGGGAGCGAAGCGGCTCGGCGAGACGAGCCCCGATGGGGCGTGGACCGTCGTGGAAGTCGAGTGCCTCGGCGCCTGCGGCTTCGCGACGCCGGTCCTCCTCGACGACGATTTCATCGAGAGCGTGACGCCGGAGTCGGTGCCGGCGATCGTCGCCCGGTACCGGTAGCGCCATGGGGTATCCGCATCCGACGCACCCCAAGGAGACGCCGGTCCTGAGCCGGCATTTCGGCGACAGCGACGCCAGGAGCTTCGACGGCTGGAAGAGGCGCGGGGGCTACGCGTCGCTCGAGAAGGCGCTCGGCATGAGCCGCGAGCAGGTGACCGAGGAAGTGAAGACGTCGGGCCTGCGCGGCCGCGGCGGAGCCGGCTTTCCGTGCGGCCTCAAGTGGACATTCATGCCGAAGCAGCGCACCCAGCCGCACTACCTGTGTGTCAACGCGGACGAGTCGGAGCCGGGCACCTTCAAGGACCGCGAGATCATGCGCTGGACGCCGCACGCCGTGATCGAGGGAGCGGCGATCGCGGCCTACGCGATCCAGGCCGAGCAGACCTACGTCTACATCCGGGGCGAGTTCACCGAGGCCATCGCGATCATGCAGCAGGCCTTGGACGAGGCCTACATCAAGGGCGTGCTCGGGATCAACGCGATGGGCAAGGGCGTCCGAATCGACATGACGATCCACCGCGGCGCCGGGGCGTACATCTGCGGTGAAGAAACGGCCCTCATGAACTCGATCGAGGGCAAGCGTGGCAACCCGCGAATTCGGCCGCCCTTCCCGGCGGCGTCCGGCCTCTTCGGGTGCCCGACGACCATCAACAACGTCGAGACGCTGGCCGCCGTGCCCCCGATCATCGAGCAGGGCGGCGCGTGGTACCGCGCGATCTGCCTCTCCAATCCGAACAGCACGGGGACCAAGCTCTTCTCCGTCTGCGGCACCGTCCGCTCGCCGGGCACCTACGAAGTGGCGATGGGCTTTCCTCTTAAGGATCTGGTCCACGACCTCGCCGGTGGGATGCGCCCCGGCCGACGGCTCAAGGCGGTGATCCCCGGCGGCTCCTCGGTGCCGATTCTCACCGCCGACGAGGCCGAGGCGACGCTCCTGGACTACGAGGGCTGCGTCGCGCGGGGCACGATGCTCGGCTCCGGCGGCGTGATCGTCATGGACGACTCGGTGGACATGGTGTACCAGATCATGCGCCTGGCGCGGTTCTACGCCCACGAGTCGTGCGCGCAGTGCACCCAGTGCCGTGAAGGCACCGCGTGGACCACCAAGATCCTGCAGCGCATCCTGCACGGACAGGGGAAGCTCGAAGACCTCGACCTCCTGCTCGACCTCTCCGAGCAGATGACCGGCACGACGATCTGCGTGCTCTCCGACTCGTGCGCCGCCCCCGTGGTGAGCGGCATCCGGAAGTTCCGCGACGAGTTCGAGGCCTACATCGACAGTGGCCGCGCCGTCGCGCAGGTATGAGCGACCTGGTCAGGCTGACGATCGAGGGCCGGCCGGTGGAGGCGCCCGCCGGCACCTCCGTCCTCGAGGCGGCCAAGCTAGCCGGCGTGCTCGTCCCCCACTACTGCTATCACCCGTCGCTGCCGGTGGCGGGCGTCTGCCGGATGTGCCTCGTCGAGGTGGAGAAGAGCCCCAAGCTGGCCGCCTCGTGCGCGACTCCGGTGGCCGAGGGCATGGTCGTCCACGTCGAGAGCCCGCAGGCCAAGGCGGCACGCCGAGCGGTGCTGGAGTTCCTCCTCATCAACCACCCGCTGGATTGCCCGATCTGCGATCAGGCGGGAGAATGCGAGCTCCAGGATTACGTCTACCAGGAGGGACGGGCGACGACGCGCTTTGCGGACTACGCCAAGCGCTTCAATCCCGTGGAGGACTTCGGGCCAGACATCCTGTACGTTCCGAACCGCTGCATCCTCTGCACCCGCTGCGTTCGGTTCATGGAGCACCTTGCGGAACACCCCGTGCTGAATGTGTCCGAGCGAGGTGATCGGGCCTACATCGGGATTTTCGAGGGGGCGGCCCTCGACCACGGCTGGGCCGGAAACGTCGTGGACCTCTGCCCGGTCGGCTCGCTCGTCTCGAAGGACTTCCTCCACAAAGCGCGTGCCTGGGACCTGGACAAGACGCCCTCGATCTGCCCGGGGTGCACGCAGGGCTGCAACGTCACGATCGAGACGCGAGACAACCAGGTGTTGCGCGTGCGCCCCCGGCCCAATCCCGACCTGAACCGCCATTTCATGTGCGACTACGGCCGCCTCGGCTACGGGTGGCTCAACCGCACCGACCGCATTGAGGCGCCGCTCGTCCGCGACGGGTCGCGGCTCGTCCCCGTGGACTGGGATCGCGCTCTGGGCAGGGCGCTCGACCTCGTGCGCGGCGCCCGGGGGCCGTGTGTGGCGCTGGTGTCGCCCGGGGCATCGTGCGAGGCGCTGGAACGGGTGGCACAGCTGGTCGGCGCGGGCGGCGGCGCCGGCGCGTTCCGGGTGGCAAAGGGCGACGAGATCCCGCTCCCCGGCGTGCCCGACCTCGCCCTCCGCACGGAACGCGCCCCCAACGTCGCCGGCGCCCTCGCCGCCGGCTTCACCCGCGACTGGGACGGCGCGGCGGCGCGCGCCCGGTCGGCGGCGCTGGTCCTGGTGCTCGACGAGCCGCTGCACGGACTCGGCGCGGCCCAGGCCTGGGGGCCGATGATCTACATCGGCACCGTCCTCCCGGATGAGGCCCGCGGTGCGGCGGCGGTCGTCCTGCCGTCCGCGACGATGGCAGAAGAGGACGGAACCTTCCGCAACATCGGCGGGCGCATCCAGCCGTACCACCAGGCCAGGGCCGCGCCGGGCATGGCCCGCCCGGCCGCATGGATCCTGGAGGAGATCCTCGACGCGCTGGGCGTTGGCGTGGGAGCGCAGGCGTGACGCCGATCTCCGGCGCGGCATTCGCCTGGGCGGCGGTGGTCAAGATCCCGCTGGTCTTCGCGGGCCTCCTGGTGCTCATCGCCTTCTGGACGCTGGTCGAGCGACGGGTCGCCGGGTTCATCCAGAACCGCCTCGGCCCCAACCGCGTGGGGCCCGCCGGACTGCTCCAGCCCGTCGCCGACGGCCTGAAGAACATGTTCAAGGAAGAGACGCTGCCTCCGTTCGCCGACAGGTTCCTGTTCCTGCTGGCACCGCTGATGGCCTTCGTCCCCGCGCTGATCACGTTCGCGATCGTTCCGGTCGCGGCGCCGCTGCCGACGCGCTGGGGGCTGGTGGGCACGGCGATCGCGGACCTTCCCGTCGGATTCCTGTACATCCTGGCGATCAGCTCCCTCGGCGTGTACGGCTTCACGCTGGCCGGCTGGGCGTCGAACAACAAGTACTCGCTGCTGGGCGGCCTCCGCGCGTCCGCCCAGATGATCTCCTACGAAGTCTCGATGGGCCTCTCCGCGGTGGCGGTCCTCGTGCTCGCGGGCAGCATCACCCTGGGCGAGATCGTGCAGCGGCAGCAGCAGAGCACCTGGTTCGTCATCCCGCTCTTCTTCGCGTTCTGCCTCTTCCTCGTCGCCGCGTTCGCCGAGACGAACCGGCTGCCGTTCGACCTTCCCGAGGCGGAGGCGGAGCTCATCGCCGGCTACCACACCGAGTACTCGGCCATGAAGTTCTCGATGTTCTACCTCGCCGAGTACTCCAACATGGTGACGGCGTCGGCCCTCATGGCGTCGCTCTTCTTCGGCGGGTGGGACATCCCCTTCACGGCCTGGGACGACTCCGCCCCGTGGTCGTTCGCCAAGACGGCGGCGACCTTCGTGTCGTTTTGGACGAAGACGCTCGCCTTCATGTTCGCGTACATCTGGGTGCGGTGGACGCTGCCGCGGTTCCGGTTCGACCAGCTGATGGACCTCGGCTGGAAGGTGATGCTGCCGATCGCGCTCGCGTACGTGATGGTGATCGGCGTCGCCGTCTGGGCGTTGGAGGCGCTGGGCCTCCCCTTCGGGACGCGCTACGCGTTGGCGCTGGGTGCGCTCAACTTGGTGGCAGCGGTCGCGCTGTTCTGGGGCCTCGACCGCCGGCGCTTGATCGGCGGGGCCGGCGCGCGCGCCCGCGGACCATGGCGCGCCCCGGCGGCCGCGGCCGCCGCGGCCCGCACCGGCGGGGCGGACTGAGATGGCCATCGGGGTCAAGACGGTCAGCCGGCCGGCAGGCGATACCTCGTACGTGCGGGCCTCCCTGAAGGGTCTGTCGCTGACGTTCCGGCATCTGTTCCAGAAGAAATGGACGATGGAGTACCCGGAGCAGACGTCCGACGCGGAGTGGTCGCTCTCCAAGCGCTGGCGCGGCACGCACCGGATGGCGGTGGACGAGCACGGCAAGGCCAAGTGCGTCGCGTGCGGTCTCTGCCCGCAGGTGTGTCCGGCCAACTGCATCAAGCTCATTCCGGGGGAGGACGAGCAAGGCAACCGCTACCCGCTGGTATTCGAGATCGACGAGTTCCGCTGCATCTTCTGCGGCTACTGCCAGGAAGTCTGCCCCGAGGAGGCGATCCACGTCGGGGTTCACTACGAAAACGCCGAGTACACCAGGGACGGATTCGTGTACGACCTAGAGCGGCTGATGCGTCAGACGCACGAGGTTTCGACGCTCTGGGACCCCAGCGACCCAAGGGGACAGTAGCCGGTGCGCACGATCCTGTTCTGGATCTTCTCCGGCGTGGCCGTCGTCTCGGCGCTGCTGTGCATCACGCGCCGAAGCCCGGTGGCGAGCGCGCTCTGGCTCGTGACCACGTTGTTCCACCTCGCCGCCCTCTACGTGCTGCTCGACGCGCACTTCATCGCCGCGGTGCAGGTCCTGGTCTACGCCGGCGCGATCATGGTGCTCTTCCTCTTCGTGATCATGCTGCTCAATCTCGGCCGGACGGGACCGGGCGACATGAAGGGCGCGTGGGGCCGGGTGGTCGCCGGAGTCGCCGGCTTCGTGCTGCTCGGGGAGCTGCTCGCCTTCCGGCTCGCCGCCCCCCCGGGCCGGCTGCGCCTGCCAGCCGGCGCCGTCGAGCACGCCGCGGAGGAGCAGGGCGCGGTGACGGCGATCGCGCGGCCGCTCTTCGAGGCGTACCTCGTGCCGTTCGAGATCACGTCGGTCATGCTGCTCGCCGCCATCGTCGGCGCCGTCGTCCTCGCCAAGCGCAAGCTCTGACCGTGCTGCTGGGCCCGGCGCTCGCCGTCTCGGCGATCCTGTTCTCGCTCGGTGTCGTCGGCGTCCTGCTCCGTCGCAACGCCATCATCATCTTCATGTGCGTCGAGCTGATGCTCAACGCCGTGAACCTGACCTTCGTCGCCCTGTCGCAGCAGCTCGGGCTCGACGGCCAGGTGTTCGTGTTCTTCGTCATGACCGTGGCGGCGGCCGAAGCCGCCGTGGGCCTCGCGATCATCATCGCGCTGTACCGGCACCGCGACACCCTGAATCTCCAGCACATCAATCTCCTGCGGGGATGAGCGCCCTGGCCGGTAGCGCCGCCGACGCCGTCGGCCTGACGGTCCTGCTCCCCTTCCTGGGGTTCCTCGTGAACGGCGCCTTGGCGTTCGTGGGCCCCCGCAGAACCCGCCTGATCTCGATCGTGGGCGTCGGCTCGGTGGCGGCGGCGTTCGGCGTGGCCGTCCTGGTCTTCCTCGCCGTCCTTGGCGCGCACCCCGACGAGCCGTACGTCCGCAGCTTCTGGACCTGGATGCCGGCGGGCGATCTCGCCGTGCGGGCGGCGCTCCAGGTTGACCAGTTGTCGGTCGTGATGCTGCTCGTGGTCACCGGCGTCGGCGCGCTGATCCATCTGTTCAGCGTCGGCTACATGGGGGAGGACCCCGGCTACGCGCGCTACTTCGCGTACCTCAACCTGTTCATCGCCTTCATGGTGGTGCTGGTGCTGGGGGCGAGCTTCCCCGTGCTCTTCATCGGATGGGAAGGGGTGGGGCTCTGCTCGTACCTGCTGATCGGCTTCTGGTTCACCGACCGGGAGAAGGCGGCAGCCGGGCTCAAGGCGTTCCTGGTGAACCGCATCGGCGACGCCGGCTTCCTGGTGGGGATGTTTCTCCTGTTCAAGCACCTGGGCACGCTCGAGTTCGTCGCGGTGGCCGAGCGGGCACCGCGGCTGTTGACGCCGGGCGGCGGGCCCGCGACGGCGATCGCGCTCCTCCTGTTCCTCGGTTGTGCGGGGAAGTCGGCGCAGATCCCGCTCTACACCTGGCTGCCCGACGCCATGGCCGGCCCGACGCCCGTGTCCGCGCTGATCCACGCCGCGACCATGGTCACGGCCGGCGTGTTCCTCGTGGCGCGCGCGGGCGTGCTGTTCGCCTTGGCGCCCGCGGCCAGCGCGGCCGTCGCCGCCGTGGGCGCGGTGACCGCCCTCTTCGCCGCCACCATCGGCCTCAAGCAGTGGGACATCAAGAAGGTGCTGGCTTACAGCACCGTGTCACAGCTCGGCTACATGTTCGTCGGGGTCGGCAGCGGCGCCTACGCCGCCGGTATCTTTCACCTCGTCACGCATTCGTTCTTCAAAGCGCTGCTGTTCCTCGGCGCGGGGAGCGTCATCCACGCTCTGCACCGGGCCTACCATCACACGCACCGTCGCGCCGACGCGCAGGATATGCGCAACATGGGCGGGTTGGCGACCTGCCTGCCGGTGACGTCCCGGGTGATGTGGGTGGCCACGCTCGCCATCGCCGGGATCCCGCCCCTGGCCGGCTTCTTCTCCAAGGACGAGATCCTGGCCGCCGCCTTCGGCCGCGGGGCGGAGAGCCCGTTCTGGTATGGCGTCTGGCTGCTCGGGGCCGCCGCCGCTCTGCTGACCGCCTTCTACATGACCCGGCTGATGCTCTACACGTTCCACGGCCCGAACCGCACCGGGACGCCCGAGCGGCCGCACATCCGGGAATCGCCGCGCGTGATGACCCTCCCGCTGGTGGCCTTGGCGGCGCTCACGGTGGCGGGCGGCCTGCTCAACCTCCCGCACGTGGGCACGCTCCATCACTGGCTCGAGCCCGTGACCCGCGCGGCGGCGGAGCTGGTCGCCGAGCCCCGGCCGCCGCTCGGAACCGAGCTGGCGCTGATGGCCCTGGCGGTGCTCATTGCCGCGACCGGCATCTGGCTCGCCCGGACCAAGCTCCGGCCCGAGCTCCTCGTTCCGGCCGACCGGTCCAAGCCGGAAACCGGCTGGCAAAAGCTGCTGCTGGAGAAGTATCGGGTGGACGAGTTCTACGACGCGGTCCTCGTCCGGCCGGTGGTCTGGCTCTCGCGCGTCGTTCTCTGGAAAGCTCTCGACGCCGGCGCGATCGACGCCGCTGGCGTCAACGGGTCGGCTGTGGTCGCGCGCAGCCTAGGCTGGCTGGGCAGTCGCCTCCAGAGCGGGCAGGTAGGGACGTACGTGCTGATCTTCGTCGTCGGGGCCCTCGCGGTTCTCGGCGCGCTGACAGGATAGGCCCCGTGGAAACGTTCCTCGGGGACATCCACTACGCGCGCTGGGTGCTGTCGGCGCTGCTCGTCCTTCCCCTGGCCGGGGCCGCGCTGCTCGCGGCCGTCCCGGCGGCGGCGGCCAAGCGCGTCGCCCTGCTCGTCACCGTCGCGGAATTCATCGTCTCGGCGGGTCTGTGGTGGGCATACGACCCCGCCGGGCCGGCGATGCAGCTCACGGCCGCGGCGCCCTGGGTCCGGGAGTGGGGGATCGGGTACCGGGTCGGCATCGACGGGATCTCGCTGACCTTGGTCCTGCTCACCACCTTCTTGATGCCGCTGGCGGTGCTCGGGAGCTGGGCCGGCATCACGACCCGCGAACGGGCGTACTACGGGCTCCTGCTCGTGCTGACGACCGGGATGCTCGGCGTCTTCGTCGCGCTCGACCTCTTCCTCTTCTACGTGTTCTGGGAAGTCATGCTGATCCCGATGTATTTCGTCATCGGGGTCTGGGGCGGGTCCGGCCGGCTCTACGCCAGCATCAAGTTCTTCGTCTATACCATGCTGGGCTCGCTGCTTATGCTGGTCGCGATCCTGTATCTCTATTACGACGCGGGCCGCGCGGCGGGCGGGGCGTATTCGTTCTCGTACGACTTCGTCCTTCGGCACGCCGCGGTGCCGCTCCGCGCCCAGTTCTGGCTCTTCGGCGCGTTCTTCCTGGCGTTCGCGATCAAGGTGCCGATGGTGCCGTTCCACACCTGGCTGCCGGACGCGCACGTCGAGGCACCCACCGCCGGCTCGGTGATCCTGGCGGCCATCCTCCTCAAGATGGGCGCCTACGGCTTCATCCGGTTCGCCCTGCCGTTCTTCCCCTCCGTCGCCTTCCATCCGACCGTGAGCGCGGTCGTCATCGCGCTGGCGGTGGTCGGCATCGTCGATGGCGCCCTGGTGGCCATGGTGCAGCCCGACTTCAAGAAGCTGATCGCCTACTCGTCGGTCAGCCACCTCGGCTTCGTGGTGCTCGGCGTCTGGGCGCTGACCGTGGAGAGCGCGCAGGGAGCGGTGATGGTCATGATCAACCACGGCATTTCGACGGGCGCCCTCTTCTTCCTCGTGGGCATGCTCTACGAGCGGCGCCACTCGCGCCTGATCGCGGACTTCGGCGGCATCGCCAGAGTCGTTCCCGCCTACGCGGCCGCCTTGACCTTGGTGAGCCTGTCGTCCATCGGGCTCCCGGGCACGAACGGCTTCGTCGGAGAGTTCCTGGTGCTGCTCGGCACCTTCCGGACGCACCCGGCCGCCGCCGCCATCGCGACCACGGCGGTCGTGTTCGCCGCCGCGTACCTGCTCTGGGCGCTGCAGCGCATCATCTACCAGCCGCTCGACAAGCGGGAGAATGAGGCATTGCCCGACCTCGTGCCCCGAGAGTACGCGGTCCTGGTGCCGCTCATGGCGGTGATCGTCTGGCTCGGGCTCGCGCCGGCGCCCATCCTGCGCCGCACCGAGCCCTCCGTGAGGCATTTCATCGAGACCGTGCAGTCCCGCAGCGCGCCGCCGGCCGTGGCGGAAGCGGAGCCCCGCTAGCGATGCCGCTCGATCTCGAGCACGGACGCGACCTCACCCTTGCCCTCCTGCCGGAGCTCCTGCTCACGGCGTGGGCCGCTGCCCTGCTGCTTTACGCCGCCTGGCGGCACCGGGACTCAAGCGCGCAGCGTCGCGCGGGGTGGCTGTCGCTCTTCGGCATCGCGGCGTCGGCAGGCGCCGTTCTGTGGCTCTGGATCGGCGGTGCGCGGCTGGAGGGACCGGCGACCAGCGTCGCCGTGGACGCCTTCCGGTGGGCGGTGGACCTCATCATCCTGGTCGGCGCGGCCCTGACGGTGCTCCTCTCGGTGCACTACCTGGACCGGGAGGGGATTCGAGTCCCTGAGTACCACCCGCTGGTGCTGTTCGCTGCGGTCGGGATGATGCTGCTCGCCGGCGGCGCCGACCTCTTCGTGCTCTTTCTCGGGCTCGAGCTGATGTCGGTGTCGGTCTACGTGCTCGCGGGGATCAACCGGAGGAACCCCGCCTCCGCCGAGGCGGCGCTCAAGTACTTCCTGCTCGGAGCTTTTGCGTCGGCGTTCCTGCTCTACGGCATCGCGCTCACCTACGGAGCCACCGGCACCACCAAGCTCTCCCGGATCGGAGCCCAGATCTCGGCTCTGGGCATCGAGTCTCATCCGATGCTCGCGGCCGGCCTCGCGCTGCTGTTCGTGGGCTTCGGCTTCAAGGTGGCCGCCGTCCCGTTCCACATGTGGACGCCGGACGTGTACGACGGCGCGCCGACGCCCGTCACGGCCTTCATGGCGGCTTCGGTGAAGGCGGCGGCGTTCGCGGCGCTCGTGCGCCTGCTGCTCGAAGCCTTTGCGGCGCTCCAGCCCGGCTGGGACGGCGTGGTGTGGGGACTGGCCGCGATCACGATGGTGGTCGGCAACCTGATCGCGCTGGCCCAGCGGGCGGTCAAGCGGATGCTGGCGTACTCGAGCATCGCGCACGCGGGCTACCTGCTCACCGCGCTGGTCAGCGGCTCCCTGGCGGGTGCCGCGGCGTTCCTCTTCTACCTGCTTTTCTACACGCTCATGACCGTGGGCGCCTTCGCAGTGCTGATCGCCAAGGGCCGGTCCGGCGAGCGCGACGTCACCAGCGACGACCTCTCCGGGCTCGCCGAGTCGCACCCGCTCCTGGCGCTGACGATGACCGTGTGCATGCTCTCCCTCCTCGGGTTTCCCGGCACGGCGGGCTTCATCGGCAAGTGGTACATTCTCACCTCCGCCACCGGCGCCGGGTACGCCGGACTGGCGGTGGTTCTCGTCCTCACGACCGTCGTGTCGGCGGGGTACTATCTTCCCATCGTCATGGCGATGTACATGAAACCGCGCCTGCACGAGATGGCGCACGCGGATGTCGGGCTCCCGCGCGTCGTGCGCGGGATGCTCGTGGCGTTGGTCGTGGCGCTGCTGTTCTACGGCATCTGGCCGAATCAGCTTCTCACGCTCGCCCGGGAGGGCTCTCACGCGTTCCTGCCGCCGCACGTGACACCGGTCGCCGTCCCCTTCTCGCCCAACTAGAGTGACCCGGGGCCGTCCCCGGCCCCCGTCGGGTTCTCCCATGCGCGTCGACCCTGTCATTTTCCGTCAGTACGACATTCGCGGCACCGTCGGAGCCGACCTGACACCCGAGGTGGCGCGCGCCATCGGACTGGCGGTCGGCTCGGAAGTGCGCGAGCGGCTGGGACGGGTGCCCGTGATCGCGGTGGGGCGCGACAACAGACCCAGTGGCGATGCGCTTTCGGCGGCGCTGCTCGAGGGGCTCGTCGCCACGGGCACCCGGGTCCTCGCGGTCGGGCTGGTGCCCACGCCGACGCTCTACTTCGCCATTCATCACCTCGGAGCGGACGGGGGCGTCCAGGTGACGGGCTCGCACAATCCTCCCGAGTTCAATGGCTTCAAGATGGTGTTGGACGGGCTCCCCTTCGCGGGCGAGGATCTTCAGCGCCTCCGCAGCCGGATCGAGTCGGACCGCTTCAGCCGCGGCAGCGGGACCGTCGGGAGCCACGAGGTGCTCGAAGCCTATCGCCGCGAAGTCCTGCGGCGGGTAGGACTGCTGCCACGCGCCGTTCGCGTCGTCGTCGATTGCGGCAACGGGACGGCCAGCGTGGCGGCTCCGGAATTGCTGCGGGCGCTCGGCGCCGACGTGATCGGGCTCTACTGCGAGTCCGACGGGATGTTCCCCAATCACCACCCCGATCCCACCGTCCTCGAGAACCTCGCGGACATGCGCGCCCTGGTGACCCGCGAGCGCGCGGAGCTGGGCATCGCCTTCGACGGTGACGGAGACCGCATCGGCGCCGTGGACGAGTGTGGCGAGGTGCTCTTCGGGGACCAGCTCCTCGTCCTGTTCGGCCGAGACCTGGTCCGCCGGCTGGGTGCCGGTCGAGAGGTCATCTTCGACGTCAAGTGCTCGGACGCGCTGCCGGAGGCTCTGGAGCGCGCGGGGGCGCGGGCCACGATGTGGATGACCGGGCACTCGCATATCAAGAAAAAGATGAAGGAGACTGGCGCGCCGCTGGCCGGGGAGATGAGCGGCCACATGTTTTTCGGGCCGCCCGACTACCTGGGCTTCGACGATGCCGTTTTCGCGGCGGCCCGACTCCTCAAGATCGTCGCTGAGAGCACCGGACCGGTGTCCGGACTGCTCGCGGATCTGTCCCGCTACGTGGCGACGCCGGAGATCCGTGTGGACTGCCCCGAGGAGCGCAAGGCCGCCGCGGTCGCGGCGTCCGCGCGGCACTTCAGCGCCCGGTATCCGACGATCACGATCGACGGCGTGCGCTGGCGCGCCGCCGACGGCTGGGGGCTGATTCGCGCTTCGAACACCCAACCCGTCCTGGTGCTGCGTTTTGAAGCGCGAAGCCCCGAGGGGCTGGCCCGCATCCGCGCCGAGGCGCTGGACGTGCTCGCGGCGGCGGGCGTGCGGGTCCGTCAGCCATGAACCGGCGCCGTGTGGCGGGCTTTGCCGTCGTGGGCGTTCTCGTCTTGCTCTTCGGGGGCAGATGGGTGGCGCTCCGGTATACCGAGCACGCCTGGTTCGCCGACCAGGGCCTCGCGGACCGCTACTGGTCGCTCCTGCTGCGCGCCCTGGGCTGGCAGCTCGGCACGCTGGCGGTCGCGACCGCGTGGTACTCCGCCCAAACACTTGCCGTTCATCGCTCCATCGGCTCGGTGCGACTCCCCAGGCACCTCGGTAATCTCGAGATCGCGGAGGAGGTGCCGCGAAGACTCCTCCGCGGGATCGCCGTGCTGATCGCCCTCCTCATCGGTGGCGTCACGGCGTACGGCTTCTCCGATCTCGACCACCTTGTGGCGCTGTACCGGCACGCCACGCCGCTGGGGCTCCCCGAGCCGGTTCTCGGGCGCGACGCGTCGTTCTACTTGACGCGCCTGCCACTGCTCGAGACGCTCCACCTGATGGCCTCCGTGACCGTCGCGCTGGCCGGCGTGCTGGCGGTGGGACTCTACGCGCTGACCGGCAGTCTGGCCTTCGAGCGCAGGCGGCTGCTGATCACCCCGCACGCGCGCACCCACGTCATCGTTCTCTTGAGCCTCCTGGCGTTGGTCATCGCCTGGGGATTCCACCTCGATGCGTACCAGCTGGTGGGCGGCGGCGGCCACAGCCAGGGCGCCCTCTCGGCCGTGGACCGCTCCATCCGCATTCCGGCTTCCCGCGCGCTCGTCGTGATCGGGCTCGTGGTGGCGGTGGGAACGGTGCTCGCTCTGCGCTGGATGAGGCCGGGTCTCTTGTTCGGCTTCTGGGCCACGCTGGGTGTGGCGACCCTGCTCGGACGCGTCCTGGTGCCGGTTCTCACCGAGGCCGGGGGTGGGAGATCGAGTGCGGCGATGACGCAGGCGGTCGCCAGCTACGCGGACGGCTACTCCCGGGCCGGGTTCGGCCTTCTCGACCTCCGCAGCGAGCCGCTGGCTGCCAAGGCCGACGTGCCGGAAGACAGCGTCGAAGCCCTCGGGATGACGCTGGCGGGCCTGTCGCCGTGGAGCGGGGAGCCCGGGCTCCTCGACGCCGCGATCGCCGCGTCGAGCGGCGACAGCACGCCGGCCCGGGTCTGGGTGACGACGATCGACCGATACGATGACCCGGCGGGCACGCCCCGGTTGGTGGCCGTGGCGGTGCCCCAGACGGACCCGCTTCTGGCCGCGCGCACCGTGCCCCGGACCCGCTGGACAGAGCGGCATCGAGGCGCGCTCGCCTGGGGAGGGGATCCGGTCGCGGTGGACGCCGGGGCGCGGAGCGGGGCGCCGCGCTTCCTCTCCGCGCTGGCACCCGTGGATGGCGCACCGGTTCCCACCAGTGTGCGGCGCGCCCCGGGTCGCATTCGATTCCTTCCGCGGCCTGCTGAGCTCGGCGTCATCGGGCCGGACGAGGGAGCGGTCGGGGAACCGCCGCCCGGCCTGGGCCTGGGCGGTTTCGTGCGCCGACTCCTCTTCGCGTGGGCCCTCCAGGCTCCGCCGCTGCTCGACGAGCACACCAGCACTGCCGATCGCGTGCTCGTCTGGCGCGACATCCCGCAGCGTCTCGCGCGTCTCTTCCCGTTCGCCGCCTTCGACCCGCCGCGCCCCGCGCTCGTCGGCGAGCGCCTGCTCTGGATCGTGGACGGCTACCTGGCATCGGCCCGCTTCCCACTCGCGGAGCACGTCCGGTGGCAGGGCGATCTCGTCAACTTCCTCGCCGCACCGTACGTGGTCACGGTGGATGCGGTCAGCGGCGCGACGCGCCTGTACCTGAGGCCTCCCGAGCTGCGCTTCGCGGCAGCGGTCGCACGCGCGGAAGGCGTCAACCCGTTGCCAAGCGACAGCCTGAGCGCCGAGCTGCGGCGTCGCCTTCGGTATCCGACGGGCCTGTTCGGCGCCCAGGGGGCGGTGCTGGCCCGCCGAGGGGACGACCGGGAGCGCGGCGGTCCTCGGTGGGCGCTTGCGGCGAACGACTCGGGGCTGGGGGTGGGGGACGCTGTGTCCCTGCGGCCGGCGGTGGCGCTCATGTCACTCGGGGCGGAGCCGCCGGCGCTGTGGCAACTCCTGCCGCTGACCGACGCCGCCGGCAACCGACTCACGGCGATCGTCGCGGGCGCCGGAGCGGAGAACGGCACGCTCCGGCTTCGCCTCCTGCGCCTTCCGACGGCGGGCTTCCCGACGCCGTCGTCGGCCGCGGGACGTCTGGGATCGTCGGCGGCCGTTCTGGCCTCCGCGGCGACCGCTGCCGGGCCCGAGGGAGCGGTGCGCCGCGGCCCCGTCGTTCCGGTTCCGGCGGCGGGGACCGTGGCGTACACGCAGGTCCTCTACGCATCGCGAGACCGAACCGCCGAGCCGCTGCGTGTCAGAGGTTTCGCGCTGCTGGTAGGGGATCGCGTCGGAGTGGGGACCGACTTCGGCGGCGCCGCACGGGCGCTGTGGCGTGGCGAAGCGGCCGAGGGCCACGACGTGGCGACGGCCTCCTCGCTGGCCGAGGCGCGGGTCGCCTTCATCGCCCTCGACTCCGCCGTGCGTCGCGCCGACTGGGGCGGGTTCGGCCGCGCCTACGCCGCGTTGCGGCGTGCGCTGGGCGTGGAGGGAGTGGAGCGACCTTGAACGGCACCCGATGCGACTCTACCTTGCGCCGCCCGGTTCTTTCCGACACCGCGGCGATGCGAACGACCTCGGCGCCCGAGGGCCGATGAACCTGCACGAGTATCAAGCGCGGGCGCTGCTGAGCCGGGCCGGCATTCCAGTGCCGCCCAGCGAGGTGGCGTCCACCCCGTCGGAGGCGAAGCGGGCGGCGGAGCGTCTCGGCGCCAGCCGGCTGGTCGTCAAGGCGCAGGTGCACGCGGGCGGGCGCGGCAAGGCCGGCGGCGTAAAGCTTGCCGAGTCGCCGGAGCACGCCGCGCAGGTGGCGGCGCAGATCCTGGGGATGACCATCAATGGTCTCACCGTCCGCCGCGTGCTGATCTCGCCCGCCGCCGAGATCGAGAGCGAGGCGTATGCGGGCGTGATCGTGGACCGTGTCTCCCGCTCCCCGGTGCTTATGGTGAGCCCTGCCGGCGGCGTCGACATCGAGGAGGTGGCCGCGACCACGCCGGAGAAGATCTTCCGGATCCGCGTGGACGTGCGCTTCGGTCTGCTGTCGCACCAGGCGCTCGGCCTGGCGCTCAAGCTCTTCGACGACGTCGAGATCGCCCGGTCGGCGGCCGACATCCTCCGCAAGCTCTATCGCGCCTTCCTCGACGCCGGGGCGTCGCTGGCCGAGATCAATCCGCTGGTGCGAACCCCGCGCGGCGAGGTGGTCGCCCTCGACGCCAAGATCGTGGTGGACGACAACGAGCTGGAGCGCCGTCCGGAGATCGCCGCGCTTCGCGATCCGGCTGCGGAGGAGCCGTCCGAGGTCGAGGCGCGCGAAGCGAACCTCACCTACATCAAGCTTGACGGCGAGGTGGGCTGCGTGGTGAACGGCGCCGGCCTGGCTATGGCGACGATGGACCTCGTCAAGTACTACGGGGGCGAGCCGGCCAACTTTCTCGATATCGGCGGCTCCTCCAGCCCCGAGAAAGTGATCGGTGCCCTTCGGATCATCACCGCCGATCCGCACGTCAAGGCGATCCTCTTCAACATCTTCGGCGGCATCACCCGTTGCGACGACGTGGCCAACGGCATCGTCGCCGCCACGCGGCAGTTCCGCGTCGAGCGGCCCATCGTGATTCGGTTGACAGGAACCAACGAGGACAAGGCGTTGGAGATCCTCTCGGGGGTCGGGATGCGGGCGCTCACGGACATGGATGCGGCGGTGCGCCAGGCGGTGGCCCTGTCGCGGGCCGGCACGGGCGCATGAGCGTATTCGTGGACGCATCGACCCGGCTCGTGGTGCAGGGGATCACCGGTCGCGATGGGGCGTTCCACGCCCGGCAGATGGTCGCCTACGGCACGCGGGTGGTGGCGGGGGTGACGCCCGGCAAGGGCGGGCAGGAGTTCGACGGCGCGGTCCCCGTCTTCGACACCGTTGTGGAGGCGATCGCCGCGACCGGCGCGAACACGTCCGTCATCTACGTCCCGGCTCGATTCGCGGCGGACGCCGTCTTCGAGGCCGCGGAGGCGGGAATCCGCTGCATCGTCTGCATCACCGAGGGGATCCCGGTACTGGAGATGACACGCGTCTATGCCTACGTGAAGGAGCATGGCGCGCGGCTCATCGGACCGAACTGCCCGGGACTCATCACCCCCGGCGCGGCGAAGGTCGGGATCATCCCCGGCCAGATCTGCAGTCCGGGGCCGGTCGGAGTCGTATCGCGCTCGGGCACCCTCACCTACGAAGTCGTGTATCAGCTTACGCGCGCCGGCATCGGGCAGAGCACGTGCGTCGGCATCGGCGGCGATCCGATCGTCGGCACGAGCTTCATCGACTGTCTGGCGGCCTTCCAGGAGGACCCGGCAACCACGGCGGTGGTGATGATCGGCGAGATCGGCGGCACCGACGAGCAGCAGGCCGCGAAGTTTGTCGCCACCCGGATGAGCAAGCCCGTGGTAGGGTTCGTCGCCGGCCGGACGGCGCCGCCCGGAAGGCGCATGGGGCATGCCGGCGCCATCATTTCGGGCTCGGAGGGGACGGCGGTCGAAAAAATCGCCGCTTTCGAGGACGCGGGCATCGGTGTGATGCAGCGACCGGCGGACGTCGTCCCTCTCCTCGAGGCTCGGCTGTGAGGCTCCGCGAATTGCTCGACGCCGGCCGGATCATCGTTCCGCTCAGAGCCCGGAAACTCCGCGACGCCACGAGGCAGCTCGCCCAGGCCCTGGTTCGCGCCGGCGCGGTCGCCGACGAGGCGCGGCTGGTGGAGATCCTGAAGAGCGAGTGGCCCGAAGACATCGTCTCGGTCAGCGGCCGCGCCTTTCTCCCGCACTTCCGCACCGATGCCGCGCGAGAACTCGCCGTGGCGCTCGGCGTGGCCGCGCAGCCGCTGTGTCGCGCCAACGACCCGAACCGCTGCGCGCGGGTCGTGGTCCTCGTCATCGCGCCGACCCGCGACGCCTCCACGTACCTGCGCGCCATGAGCGCCGTGGCGCAGGCCCTGGCCTCGGACGAGGTCCTGGACGGTCTGCACCGCGCGACCGGGCCGGCGGACGTCCTTGCGCTCTCGGGCCTCGGCGAGACGGCCGTGCCGAGCGAGGTCACCGTGCGCGACGTCATGACGACCGGCGCGCTAGCGCTTCCGCCGCAGATGAAGCTGCGCGAAGCGGCGGACGTGATGCTGGGCCGCGACGTGAGCGCGGTGCCAGTGACCACCCAGGACGGCGTGGTCGTAGGCCTGCTGACCGACCGACACCTGCTGCGATACCTCTTGCCCCAGACGGTTCAGCAGCTCGGCACCGGTCAAATGCGCGCCATGAAGCGGCGGACGGCGAAGGGCTCCCCCGTAGACCCGGGCGACGTGCCGGTGCGCGACGTGATGGACCGCAGCGTGCTGTGCCTCGCCGAGGACCAGTCGGTCGCCGATGTCGCCGCGCTGATGCTGTCGAAGGAGGTGGATCGGTTCCCCGTCACGCGCGACGGAGCCCTGGTCGGCTTCCTGACCCGCGGCGACATCGTCCGCAAACTCCTGGGTTCCTGACCGCGCGCCATGCTCACGCTCGCCATCATCAAACCCGACGCCCTGGCCGCCGGCCGGGCGGGGAAGATCCTCTCCCGGCTCGAGGAAGCGGGTTTCACGCTGCGGGCCGCGCGCCTCGTGCGGCTCGGCACGGCCGACGCGGAAGCCTTCTACGAGGTGCACCGGGCCCGCCCGTTCTTCAGGCCGCTGGTGAGCTTCATGACCTCGGGGCCCTGTCTGCCGATGGCCCTGGAGCGCGAGGACGCGGTCCGAGCGCTGCGCGAGGTGATCGGCGCAACTGACCCCAAGGAGGCCGCCCCGGGAACGGTGCGCGCGCTGTATGCCGAGTCGAAGGAGCGGAATGCCATCCACGCTTCGGACAGCGAGGAGAACGCCAAGCGCGAGGTGGCCTTCTTCTTCCCGGACTCGGCCCCGGTCTGAGGCTCCCCGAGCGAGGCGGCGATTCGGTTGACCCAAGTGTGACAAGGGGTTAGGTTGTCCGGCTATGCTGCGCGTCCCTCTCGTCGAGGTGCGCGCCGGCGCGGTGGACACCACCGGGGAGCTGGCCGCCGACGACCCGCTTCTTACCGAGGCAGGCATCCTCTTGGCCGCGCCCCTTCGCGTGGCCGGACGGCTGAGCAGCGCGGGGGAGGGCAAGTATTACTGGCGCGCCCACTTCGAGACCGCGGTCAGCACCGAGTGTCGTCGCTGCCTGAAGGCCGTCGAAGTCCCGGTCTCCCAGCCACTGGCGATCGTCTTCACCACCCCGGGCGAGGCAGCGGAGGACGACGGCTGTTATGTCTTCGAGGACCGGGCGCAAGCGCTGGACCTCACCCTGGCGGTGCGCGAGGAGCTTCTCTTGGCGATCCCCGGCTTCGTCGAGTGCCGGCCTGACTGCCGCGGGCTCTGCCCCACCTGTGGGGCGGATTTGAACGACGGCCCGTGCGGCTGCGCACCGGCGGCGGACGCCCGCTGGCAGGCGCTGCGCGCGCTGACCCATCCTGAAGAGAAAGGCGACTGAGGACAGAGCATGGCCGTACCCAAGCGACGGACTTCGAAATCGAAAAAGCGGATGCGCCGCGCCCACTACTTCGCCGAGTTGCCGAAGCTGGCCCCGTGTCCCCGATGCGAGGAGTTGCGGGTGCCGCATCGCGTCTGTCCGACCTGCGGCTACTACCGAGGCGAGAAGAGGCTCGAGATCAAGGACGACTGACGTGATCCGAGTCGCGATCGACGCGATGGGCGGCGACCACGCCCCCGCCGCGCCGGTTGCCGGCGCAGCTATGGCGCTCGCCGACCTGGGCGACGACTGCACGATTCAGCTGGTCGGGCAGACCCCCCTGATCGAGGCGGAACTCGCGAGACAGCATCTCGACCGTGCGCGCATCGCCGTCGTCCACGCCCCCGAAGTGGTCGGCATGGCGGAGAAACCACTTCAAGCCGTACGCGGTAAGCGCAAGTCTTCCATAGCATTGGGACTCTCCCTCCAGAAGGATGGGAGGTCTGACGCCTTCGTCAGCGCGGGCAATACCGGCGCGGTCATGGCTGCATCCACGCTCATCCTCCGTCTTTACCCCGGCTTCGAGCGCCCGGCCATCGGGACCCCGTTTCCCACGATCGACAAGACGGTGCTGGTCCTCGATGGCGGGGCGAACGTGGACTGCTCGCCGCAGGAGCTGGTGGGGTTCGCGCACCTCGGCCTCCTCTACGCCCGGGATGTGATGGGGCGGGAGGACCCGGCGATCGGCTTGCTCAACATCGGCGAGGAGGTGGAGAAGGGAAACGCGTCCACCAGGGAGGCCCATCGCCTGCTGTCGGAAAGCGGGATGAAGTTCGTGGGCAACCTCGAGGGGCGTGACATTCTGCTCGGGAGGTGCGCGAGGGGACCGTTCGACGTGGTGGTCTGCGACGGCTTCGTCGGAAACGTGCTTCTCAAGTTCTATGAATCGGTGGCAAACCTCTTCCAGCGGCTGGTGAAGAAGGAGTTGGGTCCGGATGTCGCGGAGGGAGACGAGATGGGGCGCATCTGGCGCGTCCTGGACTATGCCGAGTATGGCGGCGCGCCGCTCCTGGGTGTGCGCGGGGTGTCCATCGTCTGCCACGGCAGGTCTTCGCCGGCGGCCCTTCGCGCGGCCGTGCGGGTCGGGGCGGAGGCTGCGCGCCACCACCTGGTCCAGCACATGGCCAGCGAGTTCGCGCCCGGAGCGGTGGCGTTGTGACGCAACCCGTGGCCGCGTTTGCCGGTCTCGGCGTCTCAAACCCGGAGCGTATTCTCACCAACGCCGACTTCGAGCGGATGCTCGACACGTCGGACAGCTGGATCCGGGAGCGCACGGGCATTCGCGAGCGCCACGTCGCGGGCCCGGAGCAAACCACGGCGATGCTGGCCCGTGACGCCAGTCTGGCGGCCCTCGCCGAGGCGGGCATGGGTCCCGACGACATCGACACGATCATCCTCGCCACGGCCACGCCCGACCGCCTGTTGCCGTCCACGGCCTGCGACCTCCAGGCGCTCCTGGGCGCCCGGAATGCTAACGCCTTCGATATCGGCGCGGCGTGTTCCGGGTGGATCTACGGCCTCGTCGTGGGGGAGTCCATGATCGCCGCCGGCGCGGCGGAGCGTCTGCTGGTCTTGGGAGCCGAGAAGTTGAGTGCCGTGGTGGACTACACCGACCGCTCCACCGCCGTGCTCTTCGGCGACGGGGCCGGCGCGGTCGTCCTGATCCGCAGCGACGGGGCGCGCGGTATCCTGTCCAGCTACCTCAAGTCGGACGGCACCCTCGCCGAGCTGCTGTGGCGTCCCGGCGGCGGGACGGTGCACCCTCCGAGCGAGGAGATGCTCAAGGATCACAGCTACTTCATCAAGATGGCAGGCCGCGAGGTCTTCAAGAACGCGGTGCGCTCGATGGCCGACGCAGCCGCCCGGGCCCTCGAGCGCGCGGGGCTGGTCGCCGACGAGGTGGACCTCCTGGTGCCGCACCAGGCCAACATCCGGATCATCGAGGCCACCGCGGCCCACGCGCGGATCCCGATGGACCGCGTCTACGTGAACGTGGACCGCTACGGCAACACGAGTTCGGCCTCGATCCCGATCGCCCTCGATGAGGCACGCCGCTGCGGCCAGCTCAAGCCGGGCATGACCGTCTTGCTCGTGACCTTCGGCGCCGGCTTCACGTGGGGTTCGCTCGTCCTGAGGTGGTGAACGTCGCGCTGCTGTGTCCTGGCCAGGGGGCACAACGGGTCGGGATGGGCAAGGAGCTGGCCGCTGCGTTCCCGGAGGCGCGCGCGATCTTCGCGGCGATCGACGACGCGCTCGGCTTCGACCTGTCACGGGTGATCTGGGAGGGGCCTGAAGACCTCCTGACGCGGACGGATCACGCGCAGCCCGCGATCCTCGCGCACTCGGCCGCCGTCTGGGCGGTCGTGGGGGCAGCGCTGCGGGAGCGGGTGGCCGCGGCGGCGGGGCACTCGTTGGGCGAATACAGCGCCTACGTGGCCGCCGAAACGTTTGCCGCCGCGGACGCGGCGAGGATCGTGCACCGCCGCGGCCAGCTGATGCTCGAGGCCGGCACGGCGCGAGCCGGCACGATGGCGGCGGTGATGGGCCTCGACCCGGAGCGCGTGATCGCCGCGTGCCGCGAGGCGAGGGGGTCGGACGGCGTGGTGGTCGCGGCGAACCTGAACGCGCCCGACCAGACGGTCATCTCGGGCGATCCGACGGCCGTGGCGCGCGCGGCGGTCCTGCTCGTGGCGGCGGGGGCCAGGCGCGTGGTGCCGCTCAAGGTGAGCGGGGCGTTTCATTCGCCGCTGATGGCGCCCGCCGAGGACGGTCTGGCAGCCGAGCTTGAGGGCGCCCGAATGCGGGCGCCGCTCTTTCCGGTGATCGCCAACGCCACGGCAGAGGTGGTCCGCGACGCGGAAACGGCGCGCAGTCGCCTCGCGGCGCAGCTGACCAGTCCGGTGCGGTGGGTGGAGGGCGTGCGGGTGCTGGCCGCCGAGGCGGGCGGCGCGCCGCGCTTCGTCGAGATCGGCCCGGGCACGGTGCTGACGGGGCTCGCGAAGCGTATCGTGGCGGGGGCCGAAACGGTGAACCTCGGCTCCGCCGCCGAGGTTCGCGCATTCCTGGAGGCAGCGTGAGCGTGCGCCTGGATGGGAAGGTGGCGCTGGTGACCGGTGGCGGCCGCGGCATCGGCCGGGCCATCGCGGGGGAGCTCGCGGCTGCGGGGGCGAGAGTGGCGGTGGTCGGGCGCGACCGTGAGCGGGCCGAGGCCGCGGCGGCCGAGATCGGCGGCGGAGCTCGCGGCTTCGCCTGTGACGTCGCCGATGGGGCCCAGGTGGACGCCACGGTGACCGCGATCGAGAGCGCCTTGGGGCCGATCGACATCCTCGTCAACAACGCGGGCGTCACCAAGGACAATGTGCTGGTGCGCCTGGCCGACGCAGACTGGGACGCCGTGGTGGACGCCAATCTGAAGGGCGCGTTCCACACCATGCGAGCCGTCGCGCGAGGGATGATGAAGCGCCGCACCGGACGGGTAGTCAACGTCTCGAGCATCGTGGGGCTGGTCGGCAATCGAGGGCAGGCCAACTACGCCGCTTCGAAGGCGGGCCTCCTCGGGCTCACCAAGTCCATCGCCAAGGAGCTGGCTTCGCGCCGCGTGCTGGTCAACGCCGTGGCGCCCGGCTACATCGAGACGGACATGACGGCTGCGCTGACGCCCGAGGCCCGCAGCACGCTCGCGGCGCAGATCCCGCTGGGTCGCCTCGGCACCCCCGCCGATATCGCCCCGCTCGTGCTCTTCCTCGTGTCGGAGGGTGCGTCGTACATTACGGGCCAGGTCTTCGTCGTCGACGGCGGCATGGTGATGTAGCGGTCCAACCTCAGGAGGGGCGGAACTCTCATGGCGGACATGGCGGAGCTGGAAGCCCGGGTTAAGAACATCATCGCCGAGGAGCTTGGTGTCGAGAAGGAGAAGCTCACTGGCGAAGCGAGCTTCATGGAAGACCTCGGAGCGGACAGTCTCGACACGGTCGAGCTGGTGATGGCCTTCGAGAAAGAGTTCGACCTCGACATCCCCGACGAGGAGGCGGAGAAGCTCCGCACGGTCGGCGACGCGCTCAAATACCTGCGTTCGCGGATGGGTAGCTCCGAGTGAGGCGCAGGGTCGTCGTCACCGGCTTTGGGCTGGTGACGCCGCTCGGCAATACCGTCGAGGAGACCTGGAGCGCGTTGGTGGCGGGCCGATCCGGGGCGGCGCGCATCCGGCGCTTCGACCCCACGCCGTTCGAGGTCACTTTCGGCTGCGAGGTCAAGGGCTTCGACACCCTCGCCTACATGGACCGCAAGGAGGCCAGGCGGTCGGATCTGTTCTCGCAATACGCGATCGCAGCGGCGCAGCAGGCCGTCGATCACGCCGGTCTGGCCGGCGGGTTCCCCCATCCCTCTCGCTCCGGGGTCGTGATCGGGACCGGCATCGGCGGGATCGGGACATTCGAGGAGCAGTGCCGCGCGTTTCTCGAGAAGGGCCCGTCGAGGGTTTCGGCGTTCTTCGTTCCGATGTTCATCCCCGACATGGCCGCGGGCCTCGTCGCCATGCGCTTCGGTGTCACCGGTCCGAACTACTGCACCGTATCGGCGTGCGCATCGTCGGCGCACGCGATCGGCGAGGCGCTCCGCCTCATCCAGGACGGGGACGCCGACGTCATGATCGCGGGCGGTGCCGAGGCGGCCATCACCCCGCTGGCGATCGCCGGTTTCGGGAACATGAAGGCGCTCTCGACGCGCAACGACGACCCGGAGGGGGCGTCCCGTCCCTTCGACAAGGAGCGTGACGGTTTCGTCATGGGTGACGGGGCGGGGGTCGTGGTGGTCGAGAGCCTCGAGCACGCCGAACGGCGCGGCGCGAGGATTCTGGGCGAGGTCGCCGGTTACGGCATGAGCTCCGACGCGTACCACATGACTCAGCCGGCGCCGGAGGGGCGCGGCGCCCAACAGGCGATGCGGGCCGCGCTCGCCGACGCGCGGCTGGCGCCCTCGGACGTCGCCTACATCAACGCGCACGGGACCTCCACGCCGCACGGCGACATCGCCGAGACCGAGGCGGTCAAGGCCGTCTTCGGCGCACATGCTCGGCGACTCGTCTTCGGCTCGACGAAGTCTATGACGGGCCATCTCCTCGGGGCTGCGGGCGGGCTCGAGTTCACGATCTGTGTCCTGATCATCGAGCGAGGCGTGATCCCTCCGACCATCAACTACAGCACGCCCGATCCCCACTGCGACCTCGACTGCGCGCCGAATGCTGCGGTGCGCCGGCGGGTGGACGTCGCGCTGAGCAATTCCTTCGGCTTCGGCGGGCACAACGTCAGCCTGGCCGTGAAGCGCTTCGCGGCCTAGCCCCACTCGCACCCATGGCGACGGCCGTCCGGGAACTCGCCGACATCCGCATCACCGACGGGACGCTGCGCCCCGTGGCGGAGAAGCTCCTGGCCGGCGAGAGGCTGGGCGGCGAGGAGGCCGTGACGCTGTTCGAGAGCCACGACCTCCTGGCCATCGGCGCGCTGGCCGACCTGAAGAACCGGGAGCGGAATGGCGATCGGGTGTTCTTCGCGTCCAACCAGCACATCAACCCCACCAACGTCTGCGTGCTGCGCAAGACGTGCGTCTTCTGCTCGTTCGCGCGCACGCCGAAGGAGGAGGGCGCCTACACGCGGACGCTGGACGAGGTGCTGGAGGAGGCGTCCCGCGCCAAGTCGGCGCCGACGAGGGAATTCCACATCGTCGGCGGCCTGCACCCCACGCTTCGGCTCTCCTACTACACCGGGATCATCCGGGCGCTGCGCGAAGCGTACCCGGGCGTGCACGTCAAGGCGCTGACGGCCGTCGAGGTCGCGCACCTTGCGCGCATCGAGCGAGCCACGGTGCGGGACGTCCTGCTCGCTCTCAGGGAGGCGGGCCTGACCACGATGCCGGGCGGCGGCGCGGAGGTGTTCGGCGCGGGCGTCCGCGCCACGATCGCCGACCGCAAGCTCGCGGGGGAGGAGTGGCTGGCGGTGCACCGGGAGGCGCACGCTCTGGGCATCCAGTCCAACTGCACGATGCTCTACGGGCACGTGGAGACAGCCCGCGACCGAGCGGAGCACTTGATGGCGCTGCGCGAGCTCCAGGATGAGACCGGCGGCTTCCTCACCTATGTTCCGCTCGCCTACCACCCTGACAACAACGAGCTGGGCGAGCAGATGGGTTGGCAGGGGAGGGAAACCATGGGTGTAGACGACCTCAAGAACATCGCCGCGGGCCGCTTGGTCCTCGACAACGTCCCGCACGTCAAGACGCACTGGCCCATGGTCTCGCAGTTCGTTTCGCAGGTGGCTCTCGACTTCGGCTGCGACGACGTGGAAGGAACCGTCGTCCATGAGCGCGTCTACCACGAAGCGGGGGCCAGGACGCCCATGGAGTTGGCGTATGATGAGATCGTGGCCCTGATCAGGGGCGCCGGTAAGACCCCGGTCGAGCGCGACTCCCTGTACCAGCCGGTGCGGAGCTTCGACTGATCCGCCTCGGTCGTCTCGGCGATGTCAACGCCTACCCCGTCTACGGCGCCATAGACGGCGGCATCGTGGCAGTGCGGGCGACGCTCGTCACCGCCAACCCGGCGGAGCTCGGCGATCGCCTGGTGGACGGCCGCCTCGAGGTGAGCGTGATGTCGGCCGTCGCGTACGCCCGGCACGCCGCTACCCTGGAGCTGCTGCCCGACCTGGCGATCGGCTGCGACGGACCGGTGCGCAGCGTCGTTCTCTTCAGCCGCCGGCCGCCGCGCCGGCTCGGGGGCGCGCGCGTGCTGCTCTCCTCCGCGTCCCGCACGTCGGTGCTCCTGCTCGAGCTGCTCGCGAGGGAGCGCTGGGGGGTCGCGTTCGACGCGACGCCGGTTCCCGCGGAGCCGGGCGACCTGGAGCGCCTGGCGGTCGTCCCCCACGACGCGGCCCTCGTCATCGGGGACGCCGCGCTCATGCTCGCGGCCCGCCGCGCGTACCCTTGCGCGACCGATCTCGGCGCGGAGTGGAAGGCCTGGACGGGACTGCCGTTCGTCTTCGCCGTGTGGGCGGCGCGACGCGACGCGGCCCCGGGGGCGGTCCGCCCAGTGCATCGGGCGCTCCTCGCCAGCCGTCGCTGGGGGTTGCTGCACCGGGCGGAGCTGGCCGGGCGCGCCGCGGCGGCGACCGGCGTGACCCGCGACGCGTGCGAAGAGTACCTGAGGGGACTCGACTACCGTCTGACACGCAGGCACCTCGCCGGCCTCGGGGACTTTCTCGGCCGCCTCTCGGCGCTCGGTACGGTGCCCGGCGTGCCCCGCTCCATTGGGAGCGCGGCCTAGGAACCCGATGTCGCACGCGTCCGAGCTTCTCGAGCTGTACGAGCGGTCGCCGCTCATCGAGCTTGGCGTCCTCGCCGATGCCGAGCGACAGCGCCGCCATCCCGGCCGGACCGTCACCTATATCGTGGATCGGAACATCAACTACACCAACGTCTGCGTCGCAGACTGCCTGTTCTGCGCCTTCTACCGGCGGCCGAAGCACCAGGAGGGATACGTCCTCTCCTTCGAGGAGATCGGAAAGAAGATCGACGAGGCGAAGGCGATCGGCGCCGTCCAGATCCTGATGCAGGGTGGGCACAACCCGTACATCCCGTTCGAGTGGTATCTCGACCTGCTCCGTCACATCAAGCGCCACCACCCGATCCACATCCATGGCTTCTCCCCCTCCGAGGTGGAGTTCTTCGCCGCGCGATTTCGCATGACCGTGGATGACGTGATCACCGAGCTCCAGAAGGCCGGGCTCGACTCGATTCCCGGCGGCGGCGGCGAGATCCTCGTCGACCGCGTGCGACGGATCGTGGCGAGGAAGAAGGTGCAGACCGACGCTTGGCTCGGCGTCATGGCCGCGGCGCACCGGCACGGGATGAAGACGTCCGCCACGATGACGTACGGCCTCGGCGAGACCAACGCGGAGCGGATCGAGCACTTGCTCCGCCTCAGGGAGCAGCAAGCCGAGACCGGAGGGTTCACCGCGTTCATCTGTTGGCCGCTGCAGCCGGAGCACACCGAGATGGCCCGGACGCCCAAGACCGACGCGGTGACCTACCTCCGTACCCTGGCCATCGCTCGGATCGCGCTGGACAACTTCGCCAACCTGCAGTCCAGTTGGGTCACGATGGGAATGAAGATCGGCCAGGTGGCGCTGCACTTCGGCGCCAACGACTTCGGCTCCGTGATGATGGAGGAGAACGTTGTGTCCGCGGCCGGAACCACCTTCCGGACCAGCGTGGCGGAGATGGAGCAGCTGATCCGGGGCGCGGGGTTCGCGCCGGCGAGGCGCCGCCAGGACTACACGATCATCCGCGAGGCCGCGTGACCCGGTCCTCGAAGCCCGTGCTGATTCTGGTGGGCTCCGAGTCGGATCGGCCCCGCATCGAGCCGGCCTTTCCCATACTCGACGAGGCCGGCATCGGCTACGACTTCGCCGTCTGTTCGGCGCACCGGGAGCCTGAGCGGACCGCCGCAGTGGCCCGGGAGGCGCGCAGCAAGGGATACCGCCTGGTGATCTGCGGGGCGGGGCTCGCCGCCGCACTGCCCGGCGCCATCGCGGCGCAGTGCGACCTGCCGGTGATCGGCATCCCCTTCGACGTGGGGCCCCTTCACGGAACCGACGCCCTCTACTCCATGGTCCAGACGCCCAGCGGCGTGCCGGTCGGGACGGTGGGGATCGACAACGCCAGGAACGCCGCCCACCTCGCGATCCGGATCCTCCGCGCGTGAGCGTGCGAGTGGGGATCGGCTACGACTCGCACCGCTTCGCCGCGGGCCGGCCGCTGCGCATCGGAGGGCTGACCGTGCCACACACGCACGGGTTGGTGGGGCACTCCGACGGCGACGTCGTGCTTCACGCCATCGTGGACGCTCTCCTCGGTGCGGCGGCGCTGGGTGACATCGGCTCCTACTTCCCGGACGACGATCCGCAGTGGAAGGGTGCCGACTCGGCGCGCTTCGTGCGAGGCGCGGCGGAGGCGCTCGCGGCGGGGGGCCTTCGGGTACGCCAGGTGGACGTCACCATCATCGCCGAGAAGCCGAAGCTCGCGGCGCACCTGGGCGCCATGCGCGCGGCGACGGCCCGCGCCCTCGACGTGGAGATGAGCGCCGTCAGCATCAAGGCCAAGACGAACGAGGGGATGGGGTGGGTCGGCCGCGGGGAGGGCATCGGCGCGGTGGCCGTGGTCACGGTCGGCCCGGCGGAGACCGGCTGATCGAGCGGGCGCTCGAGTGGCTGTCCGGGCTGCCGCCGCAAGGAATCTACGGCGCGATCGCGCTGCTCGCCGCCCTCGAAAACATCGTGCCCCCGGTGCCCGCCGACACGGCGGTAGCGCTGGGGGCTTTTCTCGCCGCGCGCGGCGCGCCCATCTCGACCACCGCCGTGTTCCTGGTGACGTGGGTCGCCAACGTGACAAGCGCCGTCGGGATGTACTACGTCGCGCGCACGGTCGGCCGCCCCTTCGTCGAGTCCCGCACCGGCCGGCGGCTGCTTTCGCCTCGGGCGCTGCGCGCTCTTGAGCGGGCGTACCAGAGGCACCATCTCTGGGGCATCTTCCTCAGCCGCTTCCTCCCCGGCTACCGCGCCGTCGTGCCTCCCTTTGCCGGCATCGCCGGGCTCGGCGCGTCACGCGCCCTCCCGCCGGTGGTGCTCGCCTCGGGCCTCTACTACGGCCTGCTGGTGTTCCTGGCGCACCGGATCGGTGCCAATTGGGACTCGCTCACCCGGGTGCTGCGGCAGCTCGGCTGGTGGCTCGGCGCGATCGCCGCCGTGGCGACCGTGCTCCTCGTGTGGGCGCTCGCGCGGTGGCGGCGCCGGCAGAACGATGGCGGCTGACCGAGCGGCAGCGGGGACTGCCCCTGCCTTTCTCGTCGAGCCGTTCGCCGAATACCTGGCTCTGGAGCGCGGCGCGTCCCCGAACACGGTCCTCGCCTACCGCCGTGATCTCGCGCACCTCGTCGCGTTTCTCGGCGCGCGCCACGTGCACGCGCCCGCCGGCGCCACGGCCGCGCTGCTGCGCGAGTTCATCTTTCACCTCAAGGACCTGGGCCTGGCGCCCACCAGCATTCGCCGGCACGTCTCAACGACCCGGACGTACTTCAAGTTCCTCGTGGGCGAAGGACACGTGCTCCGTGATCCCAGCGAGCGCCTCGCCACGCCCAAGAGGTGGCGCGCGCTACCGGCGGTCCTCTCGGTCGCGGAGGTCGAGCGGCTCCTCGCAGCGCCGCGCGCGGAAGAGCCCCTCGCCTGGCGAGACCGTGCCATCCTGGAGTTCGCGTACGCCACGGGGGCCAGGGTCTCGGAACTGATCCGCGTGGCCGTCCGCGACGTCCTCTTCGACGAGGGCCTGGTGCGGCTGTTCGGGAAGGGGAGCAAGGAGCGCGTCGTTCCGGTCGGACGGCGCGCCCTCGGCGCGGTGGCGCTCTACGTGCGCGAGGTCCGACCCAAGCTCGAGCGCGGCAGAGGGCAGGGCAGACTGTTCCTCAACGCGCGTGGCGCCCCGCTGTCCCGCGTGGGCGTCTGGGGCGTGATCAAGCGCTGCGCCCGGCGCGCCGGGATGTCCAAGCGCGTCACACCGCATACCCTTCGCCACACCTTCGCCACGCATCTGCTGGAGGGCGGCGCCGACCTCAGGGCCGTGCAGGAGATGCTGGGGCACGCCGACCTCAGCACGACCCAGCTCTATACCCATGTGGACCGGGAGTACCTGCGCACCGTGCACCGTACCTACCATCCGAGGGCATGAGGCCATGCGCGCGCTTGCCGGGGCGGGCGGCCCGTCGTAATGTCCTGCCGTTCCATTCACGGCCATTCCTGATCGGACCGCGTGAACTGTCCTGAGTGCGCCACTGCGCTCCCGCCGGGCGCGATGTTTTGTCCGTCTTGCTCCACGCCGGTGCCCGGCGCTCGACCCGGCGTGGCGACGGGCGCCCTGACGCCCCCCGACGAGCCGGTCGGCCCGCGAGGCACCGGGCAGGCGGACCAGCTCGCGGCTCGCCTCCAAGGGGCGCTGGGCGACGGCTACCTGGTCGAGGGGCAGCTGGGTGCGGGTGGCTTCGCCGTCGTATACC
>JACQVG010000113.1 GCA_016209905.1 Gemmatimonadota bacterium
GACGCCAGGTCAGTCGATCTTGCGGACGTTCGCGGCCTGAAGACCCTTGGGGCCCTGCTTGACCTCAAACTCGACGCGATCGCCCTCGGCGAGCGAGCGGAAGCCCTCCGCGACGATCGCCGTGTGATGGACGAAGACATCCGCTCCGCCGTCCTGCTGCACGAAGCCGAAGCCCTTCGCGTCGTTGAACCACTTCACCTTTCCCTGCGCCATACGAACTAACTCCTCAGAATTGGGCGAACCGCCCGTGAAGCGCCGGCCACCGTGGCCGGCGTGTACTGCCAACAAAAACACCGCTCGGGGAACGCCCCGCAGCGGTGCCGTCATCGTGTGACCGAACAAGCTGCAAATGCGTACGCCGGTAAAGCGGCGTGAACAATGCCCCCCCTCGGCCGTTTTGTCAAGCCTCACACGGAAGGGAGCTCCCCGAGCCGGGCCACCGCGCGCCGGAGGTGGGGGATGACGATCGAGCCGCCGACCACCAGCGCCACGCCGCAGGCCTCGAAGAACTCGGGCTCGCTGACCCCTTCCTCTCGGCACCGCACCACGTGGTAGGTGACGCAATCGTCGCACCGCAGCACCAGCGAGGCCACCAGGCCAAGCAGCTCCTTGGTCTTCGCCGGCAGCGCCCCGGCGTCGTAGGCACGCGCATCGAGCGCGAAGAAGCGCTTGACGGTGAGGTCGTCGGCCGCGAGGATGGCGGCGTTCATCTTCTCGCGGAAGCGACGGAACGATTCGAGTGTGTCCGTCATTGGCGGTCGCTCGTCTGCGGGCGGTCCGGGTACAGCCCTCGGGCTCATCGCCCTTCACCTTGTCCCCGCCGGCGGCGAGCGTCAAGCCCGGACCGCCGATCTTGACGACCCGGCAGCCGGGTGGCATTATTAAACCGTGGTTCGAAAACCGAACCGTGGTTCAAATCGGCTGGAGGCCCGGCCTCGTGTCCCGGACCGGCGGCGCCGCAGGGCCCTCGCGACCCGGGGGGCGATCCTCCGCGCGGCGGCGGCCGTCTTCCGCCGGCGCGGCTTCGGCGCGACGGGGATGCGGGAGATCGCCCGGGCCGCGGACCTCTCGGCCGCGAACCTCTACTACTACTTCCGCAGCAAGCACGAGCTGCTCTACTTCTGCCAGGATCACTCGCTCGATCGGATGATGGAGGCGTGCCGCGCCGCGCACGCGAGTCGCACGGCGCCAGCCGAGCGGCTCCGGCGGGTGATCCGCGCCCACCTCACCTGCATGCTCGACGAGCTGGACGGCGCGGCGGCGCACACCGAGGTGGACGCCCTTCCCGCCGGCCTGCGCGGGCAGATCGTGGCCAAGCGCGACCGCTACGAGCGTGCGGTGCGTCGCATCGTCGCCGCGGGCAGCCGCGCCGGCGCGTTCGTGACCTGCGACGCGACGCTGGTCACCCGCGCGCTCCTCGGCGCGCTGAACTGGACGGCGCGGTGGTTTCGGCCCGACGGACCGCGCGCTCCGGCCGCGGTCGCCGACGCCTACGCCGAGTACCTGGTGCGCGGGCTGCTGCGGTGACGCGCCAACGACCGGACGCGTGGCCTAGGGCCGCTCAGCGGCCGGCGGGGTCGGCGGGGTCGGCGGGGTCGGCGGGGAGCGACGGCGTGCGGCCCGCACACAACCGGCTGACGGTGAACGGGGAACTGCGTGAAGTCCTGTTCGATGCCACCAAGACGCTGCTGGAGGTGCTGCGCGAAGATCTGCGGCTGACCGGCACGAAACACGGCTGCGAGCTGGGCGAGTGCGGGACCTGCGCGGTGCTGATGGAAGGCCGGCCGGTGCTTTCGTGCCTCGTGCTGGGCGTCGAGTGCGACGGCGCCGATGTGACCACCGTCGAAGGCCTCGCCGAGGGCCCGGCGCTCCATCCACTGCAGGAAGCCTTCGCCGACCGGGGCGCCGCGCAGTGCGGCTACTGCACCCCGGGTATCCTGCTCACCGCCAAGGCCCTTCTGGACCGCAACCCCCATCCGACTCGCGGCGAGATTGCCGAGGCGCTGTCCGGCAATCTGTGCCGCTGCACGGGCTACCTCCAGATCTTCGAAGCGGTCGAGGAGGCGGCGCGGACGGAACGCACGGACCCACCGACGCAGGGAAGGACCTATCGGCCCGCCGACGCGCAGGCGCGCCCACGCGCAGGAGACGCTCGATGAGCGGCGACGGGCAGGGCGCCCGCGGCCCCGGCAGGGTCATCGGCCGGCCGCGCCGGCGAGTGGACGGCCGCGCCAAGGTGACCGGTCAGACGCTGTTCGCCGACGACCTGTTCCTGCCGCGCATGCTCTTCTGCAAGCTGGTGCGCTCACCCCACCCGCACGCGCGCATCGTCGCGGTGGACACGGCGGCGGCGCGGGCGGCACCGGGGGTCAAGCTGGTGCTCACCGGCGAGGACTTCCCGATCCCGTACGGCATCATGCCGGTCAGCCAGGACGAGCACGCCTTGTGCCGGGACAGGGTCAGGCACGTCGGCGACCCGGTCGCGGCCGTCGTGGCCGCCACCGAGCGGCAGGCGGCCGAGGCGGCGGGGCTGATTCGCGTGCAGTACGAGCCGCTCACCACCATCGCGTCGCCCGAGGAGGCGCTCGCAACGCCCGAGCCGCGCATTCACGACTACGGCGAGGGCGGCAACGTGCACCGCCTGGCGCACTTCGCGTTCGGCGACGTGGACGAGGCGCTCCGGGGCGCGGACCGCGTGTTCGAGGACCTCTTCTTTTATGAGGGGAGCACCCACATCCCCCTCGAGCAGCATGCCGCCGTCGCGGCGCTCGATCCCGACGGGCGGCTCACGCTGTGGTCTTCGACCCAGACCCCGCACTACGTGCACCGCGAGCTCGCCCGCGCGCTCGACATGCCGGCGCACCGCATCCGCGTCATCGCCACGCCCAACGGAGGCGCCTTCGGGGGCAAGAGCGACCCCTTCAACCACGAAATCGTGGTGGCGAAGGCGGCCCTGCTCACGGGCCGGCCGGTGAAGATCGGTCTGACGCGCGAGGAGGTTTTCTACTGCCACCGGGGGCGGCACCCCGTGCTCATGCGCCTCAAGACCGGCGTGAAGCCGGACGGGACCATCGTCGCGATGGACCTGGAGACCCTTCTGGACGGCGGCGCGTACGGGAGCTACGGGGCCGCTTCCGCGCTGTACACCGGCGCGCTCCAGACGGTCACCTATCATGTGCCGCGCTACCGCTTTCGCGCCTGCCGGACCTTTACCAACAAGCCGCCCTGCGGGCCCAAGCGCGGCCACGGCACGCCGCAGCCAAGGTTCGCGCAGGAAGTGCAGCTCGACAAGATCGCCGTCGCGCTGGGCAAGGACCCGGCCGATCTGCGTCTCCAGCAGATCGCGCCCGCGCACTCGCTCACGGCCAACTTCCTCAAGCTCGGCTCGATCGGGCTGCGGGAGTGCATCGAGAGAGTCGTGGACGGCTCGGCCTGGCGGGCGCGGCGCGGCAAGCTCCCCTTCGGCCGCGGGCTCGGCCTGGCCTGCTCCTCCTACCTCTGCGGCGCCGGGCTGCCCATCTACTGGAACGACATGCCGCACTCGGGCGTCCAGCTCAAGCTGGACCGCTCGGGGGCCGTCACCGCTTTCAGTGGGGCGACGGAGATCGGCCAGGGCTCGGACGACGTGTTGGCGGCGATCGTCGCCGAGGTGCTGGGGATCGAAGCCTCCGACGTCAAGCTCGTCACCGGCGACACCGACCTCACGCCCGTGGACCTGGGCTCCTACTCGAGCCGCGTCACGCTCATGGCGGGCAACGCCGCCATTCAGGCGGCCGAGCGGGCCAAGGTGATGCTCGCGCAGGCCGCCGCGGAGAAGCTCGGCGTTTCGCCCGAGCGGCTCGCCTTCGCTGACCGGCGCGTCTTCGACGTCGAGAACCCCGACGCGGGCATGGGCTTCGCGGATGCCGTCATCCTGGCCGAGACGAAGCTCGGCACGATCGGAACGACGGGCTCGTACCGGCCCCCGGCGTCGGCGGCCAGGTACCGCGGCGCAGGCGTCGGCCCCTCGGCGGCGTACTCGTACACCGCGGCGGTGGTGGAGGCGGACGTGGATCCCGCCAGCGGCTGGGTCACCGTCGCCAAGGTGTGGATCGGACACGACATCGGCCGCGTGCTGAATCCCGTCCTCGCGCGCGGCCAGGTCGAGGGCAGCGTCTACATGGGGCTCGGCGAGGCGCTCATGGAGGAGCAGACGTTCCGTCGCCTGCCGCCGCGCCTCTCGAGCGCGCTGGTGCACAAGATCCCGTCGCTGCTGGAGTACAAGAGCCCGACCTCGCTCGAGATGCCGGAGGTCGTGACCTACTTCATCGAGGAACCGGACGCGAACGGTCCTTTCGGCGCCAAGGAAGTCGGCCAGGGGCCTCTGCTGCCGATCGCCCCGGCGGTCGCCAATGCCGTGTACGACGCGGTCGGAGTCCGGGTGGACGAGGTGCCGATCACGCCGGAAGCGGTCTTGCGCGGGCTGGAAGAGAGGGGCGAGGGACACGCGGCCCGCGTGGGGCCGAGGGCCTTCCCCGCCGTGCGCTGGCCTGACGCGCTCTGCGTGGCGCCTCCGTGGGAGGGCGGCGACGGCACGGCCGTCGGCCAGAAGCCGGGGAGAGCCGGGCGCGGAGGGGGAGGGGGGGCGGTTGCGACGACGGGGAGCCGCACATGATGCGGGTGCCGGCGTTCCAATACTACCGGGCGCCATCGGTCCGTGACGCGGTGGCGGCGCTCAGGGATGGAGGTGCCGAGGCCATGCTGCTCGCCGGTGGCACCGACGTGGTCCCGAACCTGAAGCGGCGCCAGCAGAACCCCGCCCTTCTCATCGGGATCGGCCACCTTCCGGAGCTTCGCCAGACGACGAACGGGGCCGGGCTCACGCTGGGCGCCTGCCTGCGGCTCGCCGACGTGGCGGACGACCCCCGCGTGCGAGCACACTACCCCGGCCTCGCGATCGCCGCCGGCAAGGTGGCCACGCCGCAGCTCAGGAATATGGGCACCCTGGGCGGCAACCTCTGCCTCGATACCCGCTGCAACTATTACAACCAGAGCTACGAGTGGCGGCAGGCGATTGACTTCTGCATGAAGGCGCCCGCGAGCACGGGCGGGCAGGCGTGCACGAGTCCCGACGGCACGGGCATCTGCTGGGTGGCGACGAGCAGCCCCCGCTGCTGGGCGGTGTCCTCTACCGACACGGCGCCCGCGCTGATCGCGCTCGGGGCACGGGTGACGCTGGCCTCGGCGGACGGCCGGCGGACCATTCCGCTCGAGGACCTCTACGCCAACGACGGCATGGCGTATCTGACGAAGCGGCGGGACGAGATGGTCACCGCGGTGCACCTCGAGCCCGGCGATCGTTCGTGGAGAAGCACGTACCGAAAGCTCCGCCGGCGCGGATCGTTCGACTTCCCGGTGCTGTCGGTGGCCGCCGCGGTCCGGTTTGGCAAGGAGAGCGCGGTCGAGGAAGCGCGGATCGTGCTGGGCGCCGTGGCGTCGTGGCCCGTCCTCGTACCAGAGTCAGCTTCACTCGTCGGCAAGCCGCTCACCGACGATGCGATCGAGGCCTTCGCCGAGCAGGCGTCGCAGCTCGCCAAGCCGCTCGACAACACCGACTTCGCGCTGGGCTGGCGGAAGAAGATGGCACGCGCCTACGTGTCGGGCGCGCTCAAGGAGCTGCGCGGCGACGCCGTGCGGCGGCCGTAGCCCGAAGAGCGGTAGAGTCGAGCCCGGGCGCCGTGGCGGTAGGTAGGGCCTATCTGTTGCTCCCCGTTTCCTCTGGGAGTGCCTCAATAGCCCCACCATTGGAGCGTCCGGATCTTCTCTGGAGTTGCCAGGCTCACGGCCAATCTCCTCTCCTCGGCTCCCTCCGAAGCACCCAGAACCAGGGCCCCTTCCCTCCACCGGCATTAGCCGGCTTCCACGGTAC
>JACQVG010000118.1 GCA_016209905.1 Gemmatimonadota bacterium
CACACCCGTTCCCATCCCGAACACGGCAGTTAAGCCCGGCAGCGTCGATGGTACTGCCGACGGACGTCGGTGGGAGAGTAGACCGCCGCCAGCCTCCCCTACGGAGCCCCGCTCTGGTGCGCCAGGGCGGGGTTTCGTGCTATTCGGGGGACCGGGGAACCGGGGGACGGGGAACCTGCGCACGACCCAGGCGTCACCGATGGCCGCGGAGGTCTCGCACGCCGCGCGGCGACCCGCCGTGCGAGCGCCACCGATTTGCCGTAATTTCGGAGCCGATGAGCATCGCCGTCGTCATCGTCTTCGTGGGCCTCCTGATCTTCGTGGCCCACCTCTTCGCGGCGGTCTTCCAACGCACCCGCGTGCCGGACGTGCTGTTCCTCATCGTCATAGGCCTGGTCCTCGGTCCGCTCAGCGGCGTGGTCGCCCCAGACGACTTCGGCGCCGTGGGTCCCGTGTTTACCACCGTCACGCTGGTGGTGATGCTTTTCGAGGCGGGCATCGGTCTCGACGTGCGGCAGCTGGCGCGCGCCCTCACCGGCACACTGGTCGTCTCCCTGGTCGGCTTCGCGGCCAGCGTCGTGGTTGTCGGCGCCGTGGGGTACGGCATCTTCGACCTCGGCCTGCGCCGCTCCATCCTCCTCGGCGCCATCCTGGGCGGCACGTCCTCGGCCGTCGTCATCCCCATGATCCAGCAGCTGCGCATGGGCGAGTTAGCCCGCACCATCCTGGCCATGGAATCGGCGGTCACCGACGTGCTCTGCATCGTCGTGGCGCTGGCCTTCCTCGAGGCGCTCAAGCTCGGGTCTCTCGACGCGGGGGTCATGGTGGGGCGCATGGTCGCGGCGTTCGTGCTGGCCACCGCCCTCGGCACCGCCGCCGGGTTGCTCTGGTCGGCCTTGCTGCTGCGGGTGCGCGAGATCAAGAACTCGGTCTTCACGACCGCCGCCTTCGCCTTCGTGGTGTACGGGATGGTGGAGGTGCTGGGTTACAGCGGCGCCATCGCGTCACTAGCCTTCGGGGTGACGCTCGGCAATCCCGAGGTCTTCCGCGTCCCGGCGCTTCGGCGCGTCCTGCCGCGCGAGCCCGTCACGCTCACCGATACCGAGAAGGCGTTCTTTGCCGAGGGGGTGTTCCTGCTGAAGACGTTCTTCTTCGTGTACATCGGCCTGTCGCTGGTGCTGCGGGACGTCGGCCTACTGGCCGCAGGAGCGCTGATCACCTTGCTCCTGTTCGCCGCGCGGGCGCCGGTGGTGCGGCTCACCGCGCCCCGGTCCCTCACCATCGACGACGCGGCCGTCTGCGCCGTCATGGCCCCCAAGGGGCTCGCGGCGGCGGTCCTCGCTTCCCTCCCCATCCAGCAGGGCATCGCGGGCGGCGACATCATCCAGGCTGTGACCTACGCCGTCGTTCTGTTCTCCATCGTGGCGACGTCGGCCCTGGTGGTCCTGCTCGAGCGGACGGGGCTGCGCGACATCTACCGCAGGGGCTTCCTCGGCTTCGCGCCCCCGGAGCCGGCGGCGTAGCCGGCGCACCACCCATGCGGTGCGGCATCGTCGCCCTCGCCGGCGCACCCAACGTCGGCAAGTCCTCGCTGCTCAACGCGCTGGTCGGCGAGCCGCTGGCCATCGTCTCCCCGAAGCCGCAGACCACCCGGGAGCCGGTCCGCGGCCTGCTCACCGACGAGGCGACGCAGATCATCTTCGTGGATCCCGCGGGCCTGCTGAATCCCGGCTACCCGCTCCAGAAGGCGATGGTGCACGCCGCGGTGGCGAGCCTCAACGACGCGGACCTGGTGCTGCACCTGCACCCGCTGCCTGAGTTCCCAGCGCCCCCGCTGCCATCGCTGCTGCCGGACGGCGCGAGGCTGCGCTCGCCGCCGATCACGGTGTACACGAAGGCCGATCTCGTTCCGCCGTCCCGCCGTCCCGCCGTTCCGCCGGAGGCGCTCAGGGTCTCCGCCGCCACGCGTGAAGGCCTCGATGCGCTGCTCGCCCGGACCCGCGCGCGGCTGCCCGAGGGCCCCTTCCTCTACGACGCCGCCGACCTCGGCACCCAGCCGCTGCGCTTCTTCGCCGCGGAGTTCGTTCGCGAGGCGGCGTTCGGCGTCCTGGAGCAAGAGCTGCCGTACAGCCTTGCCGTGGAGATCGAAGCATTCCGCGAGCAGGAGACGCCGGTATATATTCGGGCCACCCTGGCCGTCGAACGGGAAAGCCAGAAACCGATCGTCCTCGGCCGAGGCGGCCGCACCATCAAGGCCATCGGCGTCGCGGCTCGCCAGCGCATCGCGGCGTTCATGGACCGGCCGGTCTACCTCGATCTGTGGGTGACGGTGTGGCCGAAGTGGCGAAAGAACCGGGCAGCGCTGGCGCGCCTGGGCTTCCCCCTCCCCTCGGAGCCCCGATCATGACCTTGCCGAAGGACCTGCTCGAGATCCTGGTGTGCCCCCAGTGCAAGGGTGACCTCGAGTACCGCACGGCGCCCTCCGAGGAGTTGGTGTGCCACGCCTGCCGCCTGCGCTATGCGGTGGACGACGGCATCCCGATCATGCTCGTCGATGAGGCGAAGCCGCTCTAGCTTCGTCGCCGGCCTCGCGCTGGTCGCTGTCTCGCGCGCGGCCGCGGCGCAGGCGATCCCGACGGTGGAAGGCGGCGCCTTCCTCCTGCTCCCCGTCGGCGCTCGCGCCGTCGCTCTCGGCCAGGCCGCCGCGGCGGACGGTGGGACGAGCGAATCGCTGTTCTGGAACCCCGCCGGCCTCGCCGCGCTCCCCGGCGCCGAGTTCGCCGTCCACCACTACACCCTGTTCTTCGGCACCGGCGACGCCGCCGTCCTCGCCGTTCCCTCGGCGAGCCTCGGGACGTTTGCGGCGAGTGCGTACATCGTGGACTACGGTGACCTCGACGTTACGCGCGGCGATATCGGCCCCGATCCGGTCGGCCAGATCCGCCCGCGCAACATCGTACTGTTGGGCAGCTACGCCACCGACGTCGTCGCGGGGTTCGCCGCGGGGGTGACTTACAAGCTCATCCAGTTTCGGGTGGACTGCGCGGGCGAGTGCAGCGGGGTGCCGGCCGCGACCGGGACTACGCACGCGGTGGACATCGGCATCCGATACGTCTCGCCCGCTGCGTTCCCGCTGGTGATCGGGGCCGCGCTGCGCAACGTCGGCTTCAGGCTGCAGGTGAACAACCAGGCCCAGGCCGACCCGCTTCCCACGCGGCTTGCGGTCGGCGTCAGCTACGGCGTACTGCGACGGCCCGCCGGCGGCCAGGGATTTGACCTGCGCGTCCTCGCCGACCTCCAGGGCTCGCTGGGTCGAGGTACCCTGTCCCCCGTCACCTTGGTGGGCGTCGAATCCGGCGTCGGCGAATCGGTCCGGTTCCGCGGCGGCTACGCCTTCCTGGATTCGGAGGCGAAGGGGCCGAGCCTGGGCATCGGGCTCAAGTTGGGCACCGTGGCTCTCGACCTCGGGCGCGTCTTCTCCGCCAGAGCGAATCTGGGCGAGGACGAGCCGATCCACGTCTCCTTCCGCATGATCTTCTGAGGTACCAGCCGACGCGCCGCTGGACGCCGATTCTGATGCTGATCGCCGCGGCCCACGGCGGGCAGACACGCCCGGCCCGCGCGCAGGTGCCGGCGGAGGCGGTGCCGGGCGGGCCCGTGGACACGCTGGCCGTGCCGGCCCGGGTTGCGGCGGAGCGAAGCCGTCCTGCGCTCCTCGACCGGCCGGAGACGATTGCTCCCGCGGGCGCCGTCCCGCTCCACCGTCGGGCCTGGACGTGGCCGGTCGCGTCGCTCCTCGTCCCCGGCTCGGGGCAGGCTCTCGCGGGCCAGGGACGAGGGCTCGTGTACCTCGCCACGGAGGTGTGGGCGCTGACGCGCGCCGTATCGCTCGGGCGCGAGGGGCGCCGCGGGCGGGAGCACTTTCAGCAGCTGGCCTTCGCCGTGGCGCGCCGGGCCTTCGCGTCGCGCCGGCGGGATGGACCGTTCGACTACTACGAGACGATGGGCCAATTCGTCGAGAGCGGGAACTTCGACGTCGATCCCGGCCCCGGCTTCGAGCCGGAGCCGGACACGACGACCTTCAACGGCTCGGTCTGGCTCGTCGCGCGGCGCACCTTCTTCCAGAACCCCGACTCGGTCCCGGATCCGACGTCACGTCCCTACCGCACGGCGCTGGCGTTCTACAGGGCGCGCGCCGTGGACGGCGAGTTCCGCTGGAGCTGGCGCGATGCGCGGCTCGAACAGGACGCCTTCCGGGCCGCGATTCACGCCAGCGACGAAGCGTTCCGCGCTGCGACCAACTATCTCGGCGTGCTTGTCATCAACCACGTCGGCAGCGCGGTGGACGCACTGGTGATGTCGCGTCTCGGCAGGCGCGGGGCGGTCCCGCGCGTCGGCCTGGGCGACGGCCCGCTGTCCGTGACGCTCTCGTGGCACGCCGGCTTCTAGGCGTGGCCTTCGGGACACGGGTCCACGCGGCCGGCGTGCCGGCCGGCGTCGCGCTCTTGGTTTGACACCTCGTTTGACGAGGGCTAAGTTGAGCGTTTCTCGCGCGTTGCGAGAGGAGACGGTGCGGACGCGGCCCACGATCATCTTCTTCTCCTCCGCGGGTCGCCCGGTGCCCGGCCTAGTGGCAACCTGGCTGGCGCGGAAGGGACTCCTCTCGGTGGAGATCAGCGACGCGGCGCAGATCGAAGCCATGACCCAGCGCGCGCTCCCAGCCATGGTCCTGGTGGACGGGAACGCGGACCCGGCGCCCGGACTGGCGCTATGCCGTCACCTCAAGGCGGATCCGTATTCGGCCATCGTCCCGGTCGCCTTCCTCGAGGACGCGCACGCCGGAGATCGCGTGCACCAAGCCTTCGGCGCCGGCGCCGATGAGGTCCTGACCCCGATCTTCGATCCGGAGGAGCAGCGGTCGCGGCTCGATGTGCTGCTGACGCGCACCGAACGCAACGTGGCCGTGCATCCCTCGACGCGCCTCCCCGGCACGAGTGAGATCGAGCGCGAGATCAAGCGGCGCATGGCCGCGGCGGAGCCCTTCGCGGTGTGCTATGCGGACCTCGACCACTTCAAGGAGTACAACGACCGATATTCGTACGGCGACGGGGACCGGGTGATCCTGAACCTGTCCCGGATTCTCCATGACGTGGTGAAGGGGCTGTGCGGCGCGCGAGGGTTCGTCGGGCATATCGGCGGCGACGATTTCATCTTGGTTTTGCCCGTCGCGATAACCGACCAGTGCTGCCGCGAGATCATCACGGCTTTCGACCTCCTGATCCCCTTGCAGTACTCGGAGGCGGATCGCCGCACCGGCTATTTCTTCGGGAAGGACCGGCAGGGCCAGCTGCACAAGGTGCCGTTCATGACGCTGTCGATCGGGATCGTCACGAGCGAGCGCCGGATCTTCACCCATCCGGCGCAGGTGAGCGCCCTCGCGACGGAGATGAAGAACTACGCGAAGACCCTGGCGGGTTCCGTGTTCGTCGAGGATCGGCGCCAGAAGGTCGCGGACGGGAAGGCGGGCTGAAGGTTGAACGCGACGTGCCCCGGCTGCGACACGGTGTTCCGGATCGATCCGGCGAAGGTGCCGGCCGGCGGCGTGCGCGCCCGTTGCTCGGTGTGCGCCACGGTGTTCGCAGTCGGCGCGCCAGCGGCGATTGCGCGCCCGGAGGCGGTCGCCGTGCTGGCCCCCCCCCCGGTCGCCTCCGAGGCGGCCCCTAGCCCAGCCCCCGCGGCGCCGCTTCCGGTGGCCCCGCCCGTGGCTCCACCGGTTCCGGTGGCGCCGCCGCGCCGCCCTGCGGCTCCGGTCGCGTCGCCCTTCGCCGGGGCGCGTGGCGTCGCCCCTGCGGCTCCGGCCGGCACGCCTCCGAGTGCGCGGCCGCCCTTGGCGGTCAGGCCCGCCGTGGCCCCGCGCTCCCCGCGGCCGGCCCCGACCGTGCCCGTCCCGCAGCCCCCTCCGGAACCAGCGGCGCCTGCGCCGCCGCCTGCCGCCCGGGTCATCAATCCCTTCCTGGTGCAGGACCCGCAGGTCAAGGCCCGCCGCCTGGCGCGCGCCCTGATCTCGGATCTGGTGTCCTACCACCCCGCCAAACGGGCGCAGGGTTTGAAGGACGGGACCATCAAGGAGATCTTTGCCGAGGAGATCAAGAAGAGCTACGAGGAGTACGTCGGGCAGATCGGGCCCGAGACGGCGCAATCCACGACGCACTTCCAGGACGCTCTCAACGAGATCCTCGCCGGCGGACAGAAGATCTTTTGATCTCGATTGTGGGGCTGGCCGCGGCGTCCTACTTGCTTGGCTCGCTGCCCACCGCCAGCCTCCCGGCACGGCTGGTCTCGACCCTCGGGTCGCGAGGGACCGAAGCACTCGTCCGGCTGCTTGAGCTGCTGAAAGGAGTGCTGGCGGTGAGCCTGGTCGGGGCGGGAGCCGACCCAGTCGCGCAGGCCATGGCGGCGACCGCCGTGGTGGCGGGCGATCAGTGGCCGTTCCGGGGTCAGGGTCGCCGTGGCACGGGCCTGGCCACCGCGGCGGGGGCCCTCACCGTCGTCACCCCCTTGGCGGTCCCGGCCTGGGGTTTTCTGTGGGCGCTCGGCTACGTCGCCTCGGGCTACCGCGCTGCCGGCACCGTGGCGGCGACGCTGCTGCTGCCCCTGCTCCTCGGTGTCGTGGCGGGATGGCCGTTTGGCCTCATCGTTCTGCCAGCGTGCCTGATGGTTGCTGAGCGCCGTCGCGATTCCCTGCGGCGCATCCTGCTCGGGACGGAGCCCAAAGACCACTGGCGCAGCGGGTCCTAACCTCTTAGTTTTCCGCGCGTTACTGACCTCGGGACTGCTGCCGAATGATCGCCACCGAAGTACGCGACAGGCTGAGGGAGCTCGATCGCCGGCTCACCGAACTTCGAGGCTACCTTTGACGTCGATGCCAAGGTAGCTCGCCTCGCGGCGCTCGATGCGGCCATGGCCGCCCCGGGTTTCTGGGACCAGCCCGACGCCGCCCGCCAGACCGTCACGGAAGTCAAGACCCTGAAGCGCTGGACGCAGCCGTACCACGAGCTGCGCCGGCGCTTGGATCATGCCCTCGAGCTGTGCGACCTGCTCGACCAGGAATCGGACGCCGCGATCGAGCGGGAGCTGGAGGCGGAGGCGACGGAGCTGGCGGCCGCAGTTGAGCGTCTCGCCCTCGAGACGTTGCTCCAGGACCCGGAAGACGCGCTCGGCGCTCTGCTCACGATCCACCCGGGCGCGGGGGGCACGGAATCGCAGGACTGGGCCGAGATGCTGATGCGGATGTACCGGCGCTGGGCCGAGCGGCGCGGCTTCGGCGTCAGCGTGCTCGACCTGGTGCCCGGCGAGGAAGCCGGGATCAAGTCGGCGTCGGTGGAGATTAAGGGGCCATACGCCTGCGGGTTTCTCAAGGCCGAGAAGGGGGTGCACCGGCTGGTGCGCATCTCGCCGTTCGACGCCCAGGCGCGTCGCCACACGTCGTTCGCGTCGGTCTTCGTCTATCCTCTCGTGGATGAGACGATCGAGATCGAGCTCCGGGAGGAAGACATCCGGATGGACGTGTTCCGCGCCTCCGGGGCAGGCGGCCAGCACGTGAACAAGACCTCGTCGGCGGTGCGCCTGACGCATCTGCCTACGGGAATCGTCGTCTCATGCCAGCAGGAGCGGTCCCAGCACAAGAACCGGGCGGTCGCGCTGAAGATGCTGAGGGCGGCGCTCTATCAGCGGGCGTTGGACGAGCGCGAGAAGAAGCGCCAGGCGCTCGAAGCGACCAAGACCGACAATTCGTGGGGGAACCAGATTCGCTCCTACGTCTTCCAGCCGTACACGATGGTGAACGATCACCGGACGGAGCTCAAGGTGAGCGACGTGCACCGGGTGATGGACGGAGACCTTGACCCCTTCATCGAAGCGTACCTCAAGAAGTCCGGCGGGACGAGGCGATGAGCGGCAGATCGGACGGGCCCTCGCCGGTGGAGCAGGCGCGGCGGGACAAGCTCGAGGCGCTGAGGAGCGGCGGGGTGACGCCGTTCGCTTACCGGTTCGTCCGGACCCACACGGCGGCCGAGGCTGTCGCGGTGTCGAGGGACGGCGCGGATGCTCCGGAGGTCGCCCTGGCCGGGCGCGTGGTCGGGCTGCGCTCGCACGGCAAGGCCACGTTCGCGCACCTGGCCGATGCCTCGGGCCGCATCCAGCTCTATTTCCGGAGCGACCATCTGGGCCACGCCGCCTATGCGCTCGTTCCGTTGCTCGATCTGGGCGATCACCTCGGCGTGCGGGGCCGGCTGTTCCGCACCCGCACGGGCGAGGTGACGGTGCGTGTGGGCGGGTTCGAGCTGCTCGCGAAAGCGCTGCGGCCGCTTCCTCTCGGCAAGAGCGCCCCGCGTCCCGACGGCACCGTCGCGCACTACTCGGAGCTCGCCGATCCCGAGGTCCGCTACCGGCAGCGGTACGCCGATCTCGCGGTTCACCCGGAGCGGCGCGCGGTCTTCGAGCGGCGGGCCGCGATCACGCGAGCCATCCGTCGCTTCTTGGACGACCGGGGGTTCCTGGAGGTCGAGACGCCCATCCTCCAGCCGCAATACGGCGGGGCCTCGGCGCGCCCCTTCGTCACCCGCTACCACGCGCTTGACGCCGACTTTTACCTCCGCATCGCTGACGAGCTCTACCTCAAGCGCTTGATCGTCGGGGGCCTCGAGCGGGTGTACGAGATCGGCAAGGACTTCCGGAACGAGGGGATGGATCGCCTGCACAACCCCGAGTTCACGATGCTCGAGTGCTACCAGGCGTACGCCGACTACACCGACATCATGGAGCTGTGCGAGGCGCTGGTCAGGCGGGTCGTGCGCGAGGTGACGGGAGGGGACGTCGTCCTGGCGCGCGGGCGGCCGGTAGACCTCGGCCCACCATGGCGCCGGGTCGGCTACGTCGAGCTGCTCGCGGAGCGGAGCGGCATGGACGTCGGGCGTTCCGACCGCGCCGCGCTCGCGGCGGCCCTGCGGGAGCGCGGCCTCGAGGCCGACGCGAGCCAGAGCAGGGGCCGGCTCATCGACCAGCTGTTCGGGCTCACCGTGGAGCCTCACCTCGAGGGGCCGACCTTGGTGCTGGACTACCCGATCGAGCTCTCTCCGCTGGCGAAGCCGAAGCGTGGGGCCCCGGCGCTCGCCGAGCGCTTTGAGCTCTACATCGGCGGGTACGAGCTGGCGAACGCGTTCTCGGAGCTCAATGACCCCGACGATCAACGGGCCCGCTTTGCGGCCCAGGCGGCGCTGGGCGCGGCGGGGGACGATCGGGCACAGGCGATGGACGAGGACTACGTTCGCGCCCTCGAGTACGGCATGCCGCCGACGGGCGGCCTCGGCCTGGGCGTGGACCGGCTGACGATGCTCGTCACGGGTGAACGGTCGATCCGCGACGTCGTGCTCTTCCCGGCGCTGAGGCCCGAGTGAGGCGCGTCGAGTGGTGGGTCGCCGCCCGGTACCTGAGGAGCCGGCGGGCTTCGCGATTCTTCTCGCTCATCACGCTGATCGCGACGACGGGGGTGGCGCTGGGCGTGATGGCGCTCATCGTGGTCACCGGCGTGATGAGTGGGCTCCAGAAGGACTTGCGCGAGAAAATCCTGGTGGCCAATCCCCACGTGCGCGTCCTGACGTACGGTGAAGGCCTCCGCCTGGAGGACTGGAGACGCGTTCTGGGGGTGGCGGCGGAGGCGCCCGACGTGGTGGCGGCGGCGCCGTTCGTGCTCTCACAGGGGCTGATGTCGGCGGGACACGACTACGCCGAAGGCGTCGCGGTGATCGGCATCGAACCGGACACGGGAACGGTGGCGGTCACGGGGCTCGCCCGGACGTTCGCGGCGGGCGACCTCACTTTCGGTACCCGTGCAGCCGACGTGGACGGCGGGGTGGTCCTGGGACGCCGGCTGGCCGATCGCTTCTCCGCGTTCCCGGGCACGGTGATCACCCTGGTCTCGCCGGCCGGCTCCTCGTTCAGCGCGGCGCTCGGCGCGTACGTGCCGCGGTTCTACCGCTACGAGGTGAGCGGCGTGTTCGACACCGGGATGTACGAATACGACAACACCTACGTGGTGATGTCGCGCGGGGCGGCGCAGCGGTTCGCCGGCCTCGACTCGGCGGTGAGCGGCGTGGAGCTGCGCGTCCGGGACCCCTGGCATGCCGACCGGGTGGCGCGCGCACTCGAGGAGCGGCTCGGCTTCCCGTACCGGGCGCTCGACTGGACGGCCCAGAACTCGTCGCTGTTCTCGGCGCTCAAGCTGGAAAAGCTGGCGATGAGCGTGATCCTTCTGCTCATCGTCCTGGTGGCGGCGTTCAACATCGTGAGCACCCTGACGATGGCTGTGAGCGACCGCACCAAGGAGATCGGGATCCTGCGCGCCATGGGGATGACGGCGGCCCAGATCCGGCGGATCTTCATGGCGCAGGGGATCGTCGTGGGCGTGGCGGGTACCGCGCTCGGTGCGCTGGGGGGCGTCGCGCTCGCGCTGGCGGTGGACCGTTACCGGCTCGTCGCCCTGAACCCGACGGTCTACTTCATCGACCACCTGCCCGTGGAGCTCGCGGTGACCGATGTCGGCGCAGTCGTCGGGGCCAGCCTCCTCATCGCCGCGGTGGCCACCTTGTACCCGGCCGGCCGGGCCGCCGGTCTCGAGCCGGTCGAAGCGATACGGCACGAGTGACGCCGCTGCTGGAGGCGCGGGGGCTCCGGAAACGGTTTCCCTCCGGTGACGCGGGATGGCTGGACGTCTTGGTCAACCTCGACCTTATGCTGGCGCGCGGCGAGGTCGTGGCCATCGTGGGAGCGAGCGGCGCGGGGAAGAGCACGCTGCTCCATCTGCTGGGCGCCCTTGACCGCGCCACCGCGGGGGAGATCGCGCTGGATGGCGTCGCGTACGGCAGGCTCGACGCCGCGGCGCTGGCCGAGCTCCGCAATCGGCGGCTCGGCTTCGTCTTCCAGTACCACCACCTCCTGCGCGAGTTCAGCGCGCTGGAGAACGTCATGATGCCGCTTCTCATCGCGGGTCGGTCCCGGGATCGGGCCCGTTCAAGGGCCGAGCAGCTCCTCGCCGAGGTGGGGCTCGCCGGCAGGATGACGCACCGGCCGGCGGCGCTGTCGGGCGGCGAGCAGCAGCGCTGCGCGGTGGCGCGGGCCCTGGTGCACGACCCCGACGTGGTCCTGGCGGACGAGCCGACCGGCAACCTCGACCACGGCAACGGAGTGATGCTGGCCGACCTGTTCTTCCGGCTCGCGCGCGAGCTGGAGACGGCGGTCGTGATCGTCACGCACAATCGTCAGCTCGCCGCACGGGCCGATCAGATACTGCTGCTGGAGGACGGCCGGCTCACGCCGGTGCGCGAGGTGGAGGCGCTGCCCTGATGCTCTGCGAGCACTGCCGCGAGCGCGACGCGGTCGTTCACCTGACCCAGATCGTGGACAACGCGGTGACGACGACGCACCTGTGCGAACCGTGCGCGGCGGCGAAGGGGGTCGAGACCGGGGCGGGGGTCGCGAAGTTCCCGCTGGGCGATTTCCTCGCCACGCTGGGCAAGTCGGGGCCGGCGGAGCAGGCGGAGGCGGGGTCCGACATCCCGTGCCGGTTCTGCGGCGCTACGCTGCGCGATTTCCGGCAGTCCGGACGGCTCGGCTGCGCGCGCTGCTACGCCAGCTTCGACGCGCATCTGAGGGATCTGCTGCGGCGACTCCACGGCAGTTCCCAGCACGTCGGGGAGATGTACCGGCTGTCCTCCGCCGCCGCACCGGCCGAGTCGGAGACGCAGCGCCGGTTGGGAGACCTGCGGGAGCAGCTGCGGCGCGCCGTCGACGCGGAGAACTTCGAGCTGGCCGCCGAGCTGCGCGACCGCATCCGGGTGCTGGAATGATGGATCTCACGCTCATCCCCGACGGCGGCCTGGCCTGGCTGGATGCCAGCGGCCCGCTGGCGCACGTGGTGCTGTCGAGCCGGATCCGGCTGGCCCGCAACCTGGAGGGGATCCGGTTCGCCGTCCGGGCTCGCGACGCGGACCGTCGGCGGGTGCTGGATCTCGTGGATGCCGCGTGGCAGCGCAGCGCTGCGGCGCGCGGCGGAGCGCGGTTCCTGCTCGACGACCTGGGTCCCGACGACCGGCAGCTGTTGCACGAGCGGCACCTGGTGAGCAAAGAGCTGGCCGCGGCGGGCGGCGAGCGGGGCGGCAGCAGCGGCGCGGCGGTGTACTTGGCGGGGTCGCTGGGCCTCATGGTGAACGAGGAGGACCACCTGCGGCTCCAGACGCTCCACTCCGGCTTCGGGTTGACCCAGGCATACGGCGCGCTGGAGCGCCTGGATTCGGAGCTCGGCGTGGCGCTTCCCGTCGCCTTCCACCCCGAGTTTGGCTATCTTACGGCCTGCCCGACGAACGCCGGAACCGGGCTGCGCGCCTCGGTCCTCATCCATTTGCCGGGGCTGGTGCTGACCAAAGAGATCTCCAAGGTCCTTCAGGGGCTCTCGCAGGTCGGGCTGACGTTTCGCGGGCTCTACGGTGAGGGGAGCGAGGTCGTCGGCAACTTCTTCCAGCTGTCGAACCAGACGACGCTGGGGAAATCCGAGGAAGAGTTGCTCGACCACCTCGGCAAGATCGTCCGCCAGGTGGTCGCGTACGAGGAGCAGGCGCGCCAGGTGCTGCTGCGCGACGCGCCCACGATCATCGAGGACAAGGTCTGGCGCGCGTACGGCCTCCTGCGCCACGCGCGCAGCCTGTCGTTCGACGAGGCCATGAACCTGCTGTCGGGCGTGCGGTTGGGTGTGGGGCTGAAACTGATCGCCGGGCTGAGTGTATACACGCTGAACAAGCTGCTGATCTTCACGCAGCCCGCCCATCTGGCCGCTCTTGAGGTGCGCTCGGCGAACGATCCCGAGTTGCGTGCCACGCGGGCGGCCTATGTACGTCGGCTGCTGGACGCGGAGGCGGCGCCGCCGGCCTGACCGGTCGGGTCCCCGCAGGAGGAGGAGAGGTCCGAGGTCATGAACGGCTACAACTTCACCGATCGCGTGCGCAAGGTCCTGCAGATGGCCCGCGAGGAAGCGGCCCGCCTGCACCACGAGTACGTGGGGACGGAGCATATCCTGCTCGGGCTGATCCGCGAGGGTGAGGGGGTCGCGGCCGCGGTGCTGGCGAACCTGAACGTCGACCTCGAGGAAATCCAGCAGAAGATCGAGGACTCGGTCAAGAAGGGTAAGGCGGCGGCTGCGGCCGGCCCCGACCTGCCGTACACGTCGCGGGCGAAGAAGGTGCTCGAGCTGGCCATGTCGGAGGCGCGGGTTCTCAACCACTCGTACGTCGGCACCGAGCATCTGTTGCTGGGCCTGCTGCGCGAGGAGAAGGGTATCGCCGCGCAGGTGCTCACCGACGTGGGTGTCAACTTCGAGCAGGCCCGGGGCGAGATGCTGCGGCTGCTCGGCAGTGAGATGCCGCAGCCGAGCGGGGCCGGGGCGCCAGCCGCCCCCGCGCCTCAGAAGAGCGAGAAGAAGTCGAAGACGCCCGCCCTCGACCACTTCTGCCGCGACCTCACGCTGCTCGCGGGGGAGGGCCAGCTGGATCCGACGATCGGGCGCCAGAAGGAGATCGAGCGGGTCATGGAGGTGCTCTCCCGCCGCAAGAAGAACAACCCGGTGCTCATCGGCGAGCCCGGCGTTGGCAAGACGGCGATCGTCGAGGGGCTCGCGCAGCTCATCGCGTCGGGCAACTGTCCCGAGACGCTGAAGGACGACCGCGTGCTGGCGCTCGACATGGCGGCCGTGATCGCGGGGACGAAGTATCGGGGCCAGTTCGAGGAGCGGCTCAAGGCGGTCATGAACGAGATCGTCCAGAACCGCAACATCATCCTCTTCATTGACGAGCTGCACACCTTGGTCGGAGCCGGGGCGGCCGAGGGTGCGATCGACGCCTCGAACATGCTGAAGCCCGCGCTGGCGCGCGGCGAGCTGCAGTGCGTCGGTGCGTCGACGCTGAACGAGTACCGGAAGTACATCGAGAAGGACGGCGCCCTGGAGCGGCGATTCCAGACGGTGATCGTGGAGCCGCCGACGCTCGAGGAGACGATCGAGATCCTGAAGGGGCTGAGGAAGCGTTACGAGGACCACCATCGGATCGTCATTCCGGACCCGTCCCTCGACGCGGCGGCGAAGCTGTCGGAGCGTTACATCACCGACCGCTTCCTCCCCGACAAGGCCATTGACGTGATCGACGAGGCTGGGGCACGCGCGCGCATCGGCGCCCAGGTCCCGCCTCCCGAGGTGGCCGAGCTCAGGGCCAGGCTCGAGGGGATCAATCGCGACAAGGAGGCGGCGGTTCGCGACCAGAACTTCGAGCGTGCCGCTGCGCTGCGCGACCAGGAGCGCGAGCTCCAGGGCGAGATCTTGGCCCGCCAGGAGGCGTGGGAGCGCGACCGGCAGACCCATAGGCCCGTGGTGGGCGAGGAGGACGTCGCGTTCATCGTGTCCCGCTGGACCGGCATCCCGGTGACGCGGCTGCAGGAAGCGGAGTCCAGCCGCCTGCTGCGGATGGAGGACGAGTTGCACCGGTCCGTCGTCGGCCAGGACGAGGCGATCACCGCGATCTCGCGGGCCATCCGCCGTTCGCGGGCGGGCCTCAAGGATCCCCGGCGCCCGATCGGTTCCTTCGTCTTCTCGGGCCCGACCGGCGTGGGCAAGACGGAGCTGGCGCGGGCGCTGGCGACGTTCCTCTTCGCCGACGCGCAGGCCTTGATCCGGGTGGACATGTCGGAGTACATGGAGAAGTTCAGCGTCTCCCGCCTCATCGGCGCTCCGCCGGGGTACGTCGGCTACGAGGACTCCGGCACCCTGACCAAGGCAGTGCGGCGCAAGCCCTACGCGGTGGTGCTTCTCGACGAGATCGAGAAGGCGCATCCGGATGTCTTCAACATCCTGCTCCAGGTGCTCGACGAGGGGAGGCTGACGGACAACTACGGCCGGGCGATCGACTTCAAGAACACGGTCGTCATCATGACGTCGAATGTCGGGGCACGCGACATTACGAAGGGAGGCTCTCTCGGGTTCGTGCAGGCGACCGCCGAAACCCAGTTCGCCAAGATGGCCGAGAAGGTGAAGGACGAGATCAACAAGACCTTCAACCCCGAATTCCTGAACCGCCTGGACGACGTCATCGTCTTCCACCCGCTCACGCGCGACCACATCACGCAGATCGTCGCGATCGTACTGCGTGAACTCACCGGACGGCTCGTGGACGAGGAACTCACGATCCGGCTCACGGATGCCGCGACGGACTTTCTCGTCCGCCACGGCTACGACGAGCATTACGGGGCCCGGCCGCTCAAGCGCGCGATTCAGCGCTTCATCGAAGACCCGCTCTCAGAGAAAATCCTGCTCAGCGAGTTCAGCCGCGGTGACGAGATCGAAGTCGATACGGCGCCGGACGGCGAGCGGCTGCAGTTCCGCGCGCTCTCCAGCACGAAGGCCTAGCACGCCGCTCCCCGGGTGGGGGGCGATCGTCGCGGCCGCGGTGGCCATCGTCCTCGCGGTCGCCTCGCCACCGGCGCCGCTGCGAGCCCAGGAGCCGTCGGACGGGGCGGCGACGGTCGACTCCGTCGAGGTGGTCGGTAACCGCCGCACGTCGCGCGAGGCGATCGTCAATACCGCCGGGATTCCGATCCGCGCGCCCATCGGCTATCGCGACATCCAGCGGGCACTCCGCGCCCTCTACGCGCTGGCGCAGTACGACGACGTCGCGATCCACCGCTATACGGGCAGCGAGGGGGAAGAGATCGTCGTCATCAGCGTGCGCGAGCGGCCGCTGCTGTCGCGCACCGTGGTGCGCGGGGCGGAGAAGGTTTCGGAGCGGAGTGTCCGCGACCTGATCGAGACGCCCACCGGTCGCCCGCTGGACCCCGGGCTCGTCGAGCGGGCGCGAATCCGGATCGACTCGCTCTACGAGGCTCACGGCTACTACCTCGCGGCCGTCCGGCCGATGCTGCTGCCGCAGGACAGCGACCACGTGGTGCTGCTGTTCGACGTCAGCGAAGGACGCCGCGTCGCCATCGCGGCGATCCGCATCGAAGGGAACCGCGACTTCACCGACGCGCAGGTCGTCAGCCATTTCAAGACGCGGCCGGAGGGGTTCTGGTGGTTCCGACGCGGCGACTACGGCGAGGAGCGGCTCCGCGAGGACCTCGAGCAGCGGCTGCCGGCGTTCTACGGCGGCCGGGGGTACATTGATTTCCGCGTGGTCCACGATACGCTGATCGTGGATCGGGGCAGCGGCAAGGCCACAGTGGTCGTGACCGTGGAGGAAGGACGGCCCTACCGGGTCGGCACGGTGACGACAGACGGGAACCACCTCTTCTCCACCGACCAGGTGCTCTCGCTCAGCCCGTTCAGCGATAGGCCTGGGGGCGGCCTCCGCTGCCTCATCGGCGGCTGCGGGGACCGCGACGTGCAGTGGTTCGACCAGGGCGCCTGGGAAGCCGCGACCCAGCGGCTGCGCACCCAGTACGCCAACGAGGGGTACATTTACGCGGAGATCCGGCCCCGGATGGAGCGGGTCGAGTCGCCCGACTCCGCCGAGCCGCCGCGCCTGCAGCTCAGCTGGGAGATCGCGGAGGGCCGGCCCGCCATCATCAACCGGGTGGACATCCTCGGCAACGAGGTGACTCACGAGCGCGTGATCCGCGAGGCGATCGTCATTCTTCCCGGCGACGTCTTCGCGCAGGACCGGGTGCTTCGCTCGTACCAGAACATCTCCAACCTCGGGTTCTTCCAGCAGCCGCTGCCGTTTCCCGACACGCGGCCTGCCAACGATCAGGGGGACATCGACCTCGTCTTCCGCGTGCAGGAACGCCACACCGGCAATGTCAATTTCGGCGCGTCCATGGGGCAGGGCACCGGAGTCGGGGGCTTCCTCGGGCTCGACGAACCGAACCTCTTCGGACAGGGCAAGCGCGGGCGCCTGCAGTGGCAGTTCGGCCGAAACATCAACGACTTCGATCTGAGCTACAGCGACCCGGCCCTCTACGGAAGCCGGGTTTCAGGCACCGTCGCCGTGCACAATTCGCGGATCCGGTACACCGTCGCCGACCTCGGCCGCATCACGACGCGCGGCGGCTCGCTCCAGCTGGGCTTCCCGCTGCCGCGCAGCCGCTACAGCCGCGTGTTCGGGTCCTACGCCCTTGAGTTCGAATCGTATTCAGGATCGTCGCGCGGTCTCGCCGGCACTTTCCGGTGCGCCAACTGCGTCCGGTCCACCGTCGGGCTCTCCTTCCTGCGAGATACCCGTGTGGACCTGCCATTTGCGACCGCCGGCGCCATGCACCAGGTCGGCGCCAGCTTGACCGGCGGCGTTCTCGGGGGCTCGGCCGCCTTCCAGCGCTACGACGTCGAGACGCGGTGGTACGCGCCGGCGGGGCAGGTCGGCGGCGGCCCGGCGAGCAGCGGCGTCCGGTTCGTCCTCGGCCTCGCCACCAAGTCCGGGTTCGTATTCGGCAACGCGGGACCGTTCTTCCGCCAGCTCTTCGCCATGGGCGGCACGCAGTACGGGGTGCCGCTGCGCGGCTACGACGAGTTCTCCATTACGCCCGAAGGATTCAACCCTGCCGCCTCGCTCGGCGGCGTCCCCCGGAGCGCGTTCGGTCACTCGTACTTCGCCGCGACGGCCGAATTCGGCGCGCGGTTCAGTCAGCAGATCTACGCCTCGCTCTTCTACGACGCCGGAAACGTCTGGGCCAGCGCCAGAGGATTCAATCCGACCCGGCTGTTCCGCGGCGCCGGCCTCGGCGTGGCGGTAATCACGCCGTTGGGACCGCTCGGGCTCGACTACGCCTACGGCTTCGACAGAACCGATCTCTTGGGTCGGCCGGCCCCGGGCTGGAAACTCCACTTCAAGATCGGCAACTTCTTTTAGAGTGACGCGATGAGGAGAGAAACATGGCTCGCTTGACCGGGGCGGTGATCGTCGTGGTGCTGCTGGCGGGGTTGGCTGCCGCCCCCGCGGCGCAGCGAACGCCGACTCCCCAGCAGGGACAGGCACTGCGGCTCGCCTACATCAACTCGCAGTACATCCTGGCCAATACGCCCGGCCGGGCGGCGGCGGAGTCCACGTTCAGCGCCGAGATGCAGGGGCTCCGGAGCGAGGTGCAGCGGATGCAGCAGCAGCTCGATTCGGCCATCGCCGAGTACAACCGGACCTCGCTCGTGATGAGCGCGGCGGCGAAGCAGCAGCGGGAGACCGAGCTGCGGCAAATGGAGCAACGCACCCGTCAGCGTGCCGCGGAGCTCGAGCAGCAGGCGGGCCAGCGCGAACAGGAGCTCACGGCGCCCATCATGCGGCGCGTCAACGCGGTCATCGAGGGCGTGCGGGCCGAGTTCAACTATGCGATGGTTTTCGACGCGGCGGCCCCGTCGGGGACGCTGGTGACGGCCGATCGCTCCCTGGACATCTCGGCCCTCGTGATCCAGCGTCTCCAGGCGGGCGCCGCTGATGCGCCGGGCGTGCCGCCGCCGCCCCCGATGCGGCCGGCGGCGGACTCGGCGGCGCGGCCGCAGCAGACGCCGCTGCGACCTCGGCGCCCCTAGCAGGCGTCGGCCTCCGGGTCGCCGGATGACTGCGCCGCTGTCGGCCGTCGAGGTCGCCGCGCTGGTGGGGGGCTGGCTCATCGGCGACGGCTCGGTGCGCCTGGGCGCCGTGGCTCCGCTCGACCGCGCCGGCCCGGGCGACCTTTCGTTTCTCGCCGGTGGCCGCTACCTCCCGTCCTTCCACGCGACCCGCGCCGGCGCCGTGCTCTGTAGCCCCGAGCACCAGAGCGCCGAGCCCGGTCCCGCGACGCGGATCATCGTGGAGGATCCGCACCGCGCCGTGCAGCGGGTGCTGCGGGCGCTGTTCCCACCGCCGCCGCGCCGATCGGGAGTGGACCCAAGCGCCACCGTGGGCCGCGGCGCGGTGCTGGGCCGGGACGTTTATCTCGGCCCGCACGTCGTGATCGGCTCCGGCGCCGCGCTCGGCGATCGTGCCGACGTGATGGCCGGAGCCGTCATCGGCGCCGGAGTACAGATCGGCGACGATGTGACGATCCACCCGCACGTGGTGTGCTATCCCGGCACCACGGTCGGGAGTCGCGTGATCCTGCACGCCGGCGTGCGCCTCGGCGTCGACGGCTTCGGATACGTCCCGGGCCCGACGGGACACGAGCGGGTGCCGCACGTGGGGCGGTGCGTGATCGGGGACGACGTGGAGATCGGCGCCAATTCCACGGTCGATCGCGGCAGCGTCGACGACACGGTCGTGGGCGCCGGCACCAAGATCGACAACCTGGTGCACATCGGGCACAACTGTCGCATCGGCCAGCGATGCCTCATCATGGCCCAGGTGGGAATGGCGGGCTCGACGTACGTGGAGGACGACGTGATCCTCGCGGGGCAGGCGGGACTTGCGGGGCACCTGACGGTGGCTCGGCGCGCCCGGATCGGGGCCCAGAGCGGCGTGATCGGCGATGTTTCGGCCGGCGCGACGGTGTCCGGCTACCCCGCCCGCGCTCACCGCGACGTGATGCGCGCCACGTCCGCCATGTACCGGCTGGCGGAGATCGTGGACGAACTCGAGGCGATGGTGGAGCATGGCCGGCGCGCCGCCGAATAGCCTCCCCCTCCCCCCCCTCCCCCCCCTGCCCAGGCGGTCGGTTCGCAGGGCGGTCTCGCTCGACGGCGTGGGAATGCACACCGGTGTCGCCACGCGGGTCACCTTCCGGGCGGCGGCCCCGGGCGACGGGGTCGTGTTCCAGCGCACCGACCTGGCGGGCGCCCCGACGATCCCGGCGCGGCTCTCGAGCGTTACCGCGGTCGACCGCCGCACCACCCTGGGCATGAACGGCGCCGAGGTCCACACCGTCGAGCACCTCCTCGCCGCGGTGGCGGCGCTGGAGCTCGATGACCTCCTCATCGAGGTCAGCGGTCCGGAGCCGCCGATCCTCGACGGCTCGTTCGCCCCGTTTCTCGATGCGCTCCGGGACGCCCAGCCGGTCGAGCACGGCGGCCAAGCGCAGCAGTTCGCGGTCAAGGAGCCGTTCACCGTGACCGAAGGAGGCTCCTCCTACCTGGTCGGGCCCGCGCCGACTTGGCGTGTCTCGGCGACGATCGAGTTCCCCCATCCGCTCATCGGTCGCCAGTCGGGCAGCTACGACATCACGGCGGACGCGTTCGCCCGCGAGCTCGCGCCGGCTCGCACCTTCGGGTTCATGGACGAGGTCGAGGTGCTTCGCGCCAAGGGGTTGATCGTCGGTGCCTCGCTGCGGAACGCGATCGTGCTGGACGCCGCGTCGGTCGTCGGCACCACGCTCCTGTGGCCGGACGAGTTCGTGCGGCACAAGGCTGCCGACCTGGTCGGCGACCTCGCACTCCTTGGCGGTCGCCTGAGAGCGCACGTGGTGGCCGAGCGGCCGAGCCACCAGGGCAACGTGGCGTTGGGCCACGCCATCCGCCAGCGGGCAGGTCGTTCCGTGAGCTCCGCGCTGGATATCCGCCACATCCTCGACGTCATCCCCCACCGGTATCCGATGCTGCTGGTGGATCGCATCATCGAGGTCGAGGAGCGGAAGCGGATCGTCGGCATCAAGAACGTCACGATCAACGAGCCCTTCTTCCAGGGCCATTTCCCGGGCCATCCGGTCATGCCCGGGGTGCTGATCATCGAAGCGATGGCGCAGGTCGGCGGCATGCTGCTGATGTCGTACGTGGCGAAGGACGACCATCGCAACAAGGTCGTCTACTTCATGTCGTTGGACAACGTGAAGTTCCGCCGCCCCGTGATCCCGGGCGACCAGATTCGCTTCGAGATCGAGATGATCCAGTTCCGGGGCAAGACCTGCCGCATGAAGGGCGTAGGGTACGTGGACGGCCACGTGGTCGCCGAAGCCGAGATGATGGCCGCCATCGTGGACAAGTGACGTAGGATGGGCGGGACGAAGATCCACCCCACCGCCATCGTCTCAGCCGACGCGGCGCTCGCTGCCGACGTGGAGGTCGGGCCGTACGCCTTGATCGGCGCCGGGGTTTCGGTTGCTGCGCGATCGGTGATCGGCGCGCACGCGATCCTCGAGCGCAACGTCCGCCTCGGGACGGAATGCCGGATCGGGCCGGGAAGCATCCTGGGCGGCGACCCGCAGGACTTGAAGTTCAAGGGCGAGGAGACATGGGTCGAGATCGGCGACGGCACGGTGGTGCGCGAGTACAGCACCATCAACCGGGGTACCACTCGGTCGGGATGCACGACGGTCGGAAAGGACTGTCTGCTCATGAGCTACGTCCACGTCGCCCATGACTGCCATATCGGCGATGGGGTCGTCCTCTCGAACGGCGTCCAGCTCGCCGGGCACGTGACGATCGATGCGCGGGCGAGTGTCGGCGGCATGACCGGTGTGCACCAGTTCGTTCGGATCGGCACGCTCGCGTTCGTGGGCGGATTCTCCAAGGTGGCCAAGGATGTTCCGCCGTACACGAGGGCGGACGGGAACCCGTCCCGGCTGTATGGCTTGAACACCGTCGGCCTCCGACGCCACGGGATGCCGCGCGAGACGGTTGACGAGCTCAAGAAAGCCTACCGGCTCTTCTTCCGCTCCGATCTCAACATCAGCCAGGCGCACGAGCGGGCGCAGACCGAACTGGCCTGGCCTCCGGAGGTCGCGACCTTCGTCCGTTTCATCGAGGGCAGCGAACGCGGGGTTCTGGTGTGAGCGCTGCGCCGCTCCCCGTCGGGGTCGTCGGGGTGGGCAGTCTGGGGTTCCATCACGCGCGGCTCTACGCGACCATCCCCGAAGCCAGGCTGGTGGGCGTCTACGACACGCGCCGTGATCGCGCGGCCGAGGTGGCTGCGCAGGTCGGCACGACCGCCTATCCCTCCCTGAACGCGCTCCTCGCGGACGTCGAGGCGGTCTCCATCGCCGTACCGACGCCTGCGCACCACGAGGTGGGGCTGACGGCATTGGAGCGGGGGCGCCACGTGCTCATGGAAAAGCCCATCGCGGTGACGATCACCGAGGCCGAGGAGCTCGTCGCGGCAGCGGGGCGGGCGGCCGTGGTGCTTCAGGCGGGGCACATCGAGCGCTTCAATCGCGCGGTGCGAGCGGCCGCGCCGTACCTCGAGGCGCCGCGCTTCATCGAGTCGGACCGCATCGCGCCGTTCGGGGTCCGCGGGAGCGAGGTGGCGGTCATACTCGACCTCATGATTCACGACCTCGACCTGGTGCTCGCCCTGGTCCGCGAGCCCGTTGTGGATCTGCGGGCCTCGGGTACCGGGGTGCTGACGCCGAACGTGGATATCGCGAATGCGCGTCTGGAGTTCGCCTCCGGGGCGGTGGCAAACCTCACGGCGAGCCGGTTGGCGCGCGAGCGGCTTCGCAAGCTGCGGATCTTTCAAGCCTCCGGGTACTTCTCCCTGGACCTCGCGGCCGGCACGGGCGAGTTCCTCCGATTGCGCCGGGACGGAGCGCCATCCGTGGCAGCGGGTCCGGTCGATCTTGGCTCGATCGTCGAGCGCGTTCCCCTCGAGGCGCCGGAAGGTGAGCCGCTGGCGCTGGAGCTCACGAACTTCGTGCGGGCGGCGCATGGTACGGAGTCGTCGGCCGTGACGGGTGAGGACGGTCTCCGTGCGCTGAAGCTGGCCTACCGGGTCATCGAGGCGGTCGGCTCGCCCAGAGTGGAGCCGGTGACGTGAACGGCGCCACGGTGCTGGTTTCGGCTGGCGAGCCGTCCGGGGACGAGCACGCGGCGGCACTCGTCACCGCCCTCCGGCGCCTGGTGCCGAACGTCGCGATCGAGGGTGTCGGCGGCCCGAAACTCGCGGCCGCCGGCGCGAAGCTGATGGCGCGGATCGAAGATCTCATGGTCATCGGTCTGGTGGAGGTGGTTCGGAAGCTCCCGACCCACTTGCGTCTGCTGCGCACCGTCGAACGGCGGCTGGCCCGAGGCGATGTGCGTCTCATCGTGCTGGTGGACTACCCGGGATTCCACCTTCGCGTGGCGGAAGTGGCGCGGCGCGCCGGCGTGCCGGTCCTCTATTACATCGCGCCCCAGCTCTGGGCGTGGGGGGAGCGCCGCGTGGCGCGGATGGCGCGCGACGTCACGCGACTCGCCGTGATCCTCCCGTTCGAGGAGGCGTTCTTCAGCGAGCGGGGCGTCGCCGCCACGTTCGTCGGCCATCCTCTCCTCGACCGCGAGCCGCTCGCCGGAGATCGTCGCGCTGTCAAACGGGCCCTCGGTCTCGATCCGGACCGGCCCCTCCTGGGCCTCTTTCCCGGCAGCCGACCGCAGGAGGCGGCACGACTGTGGCCGGTGTTTCGCGACGCCGCCAGCCTGATTCACCGTCGTCGGGCCGACGCGCAGTTTCTGGTCGCCGCCACCGCCGGCGCCCACTACCCGGAGCCGGGTGCCGTCCGGGTCATCGCCGGGCGCCCGCGTGAATGCTTCGCGGCGGCGGACGCGGCGCTCTGCAAGTCGGGTACGGGCACGCTCGAGGCGGCACTCGCGGACACGCCCCTGGTCGTGGCCTATCGGCTGCATGCGGCGTCCTACCTCCTGGCGCGGCGCCTGGTACGGGTTCCGTGGATCGGGTTGGTGAACCTGGTCGCCGGACGGCAAGTCGCTCCCGAACTCGTGCAGCGCGCGGTGACCCCGACTCGGCTGGCGGACGCCGCGCTGCCGTTGCTCGACGTCCGGACCGGCGAGCGCGCGGCTCAGCTGGAGGGGCTCGCCGAAGTGCGCCGCCGCCTGGGCGGGCCCGGCGCGGCGAGCCGCGCGGCCGAGCTTGCCCGCGGCCTGCTCGCTGCGTGAGCGGCGGGCTCGACTGGGGCGCGCTGGCGCGATGGATCTGGCGGTCGCAGTCGCCGTGGGCGAGCCTGAGCCGCCTGGCGCTCCTTCCGCCGGCGGCGCTGTATCGCCTGGGTGTGCTGGTCCGAAACGTCGCCTACGACGCCGGGGCGCTCACGGCTCAGCCGCTGCCCCTGCCGTCGGTGGGAGTCGGAAACCTGGTCGTAGGGGGCGTCGGCAAGACGCCGTTCGCCTCCTTTCTCGCCGCCGAGCTGGTGCGGCGCGGTGTGAAGCCGGGCATTCTCCTGCGGGGCTACGGGGCGGACGAGGAGCGCGAGCACGCCGCGGCTGTCTCCCTCGCGGTTGTGGTGGTCAATCCGGATCGCCGTGCTGCGGCGGAACGGGCCGCGCGATCCGGGGCGCGGGCGCTGGTCCTGGATGATTGTCTCCAGCGGCGCGACGTGGTCGCCGACCTGATGCTGGCGATGGTGAGCGCGGAGAGCACGGCGCCGCCGCGCTGGCCGCTGCCGGCCGGGCCGTGGCGCGAGGGCCTCGGAGCGCTGGGCCGGGCGGACGCCGTGGTCGTCAGTCACAAGACTGCTGCGGCCGCGGATGCGGCGGCGCTTGGCGCCCGCCTCGCTCCTCGCACCCGGCTCGGCGCCGCCTGCGCGGTGGAGCTGGCTGTGGGAGAGTTCCGACCCATCCGCGGCGGCCCCGCGATGGGCACCGCGGCGGTGGCCGGCCGGAGCGTGGTCGCGGTGTGCGGCATCGGCGCCCCGGAGCTCTTTGCGGCGCAGTTGGGCCGGCTCGGCGCTCGGGTGCGGCTCCTGGCCTTCGGCGATCATCACGACTACCGCTCGTCCGACGTGCAGGCCGCGCGGTCGCTGGCGGGCGAAGGCGGACTGGTGGTCACGACCGCCAAGGATGCCGTGAAGCTCGCGCCGCTCTGGCTCGACGCCGCGCCGTCCTGTTGGGTGGCCACCCTCGTCGCGCGCATGACGGCGGGCGGGGAAATGCTGAGCCGGCTGCTGGATCGCGTCGCGACGGCGGCGCGTTCGACACCTCGACCTGGAGAGGCGGAGGCGCCGCCTTCGGGAGTCTCATGACCGACGCCAAGCAGTTGATTCGACCCGAGAGAGACCGGTTCCTGGCCGACGAGAACCCGTTCGAGGCGATGATGTCGCGGTTCGATTACGCCGCGCAGCTGCTCCGGCTGGACGGGGGCCTGTACAAGGTTCTCCGGAATCCGGAGAAGCAGATCATCGTGTCCGTACCCGTGGCGATGGACTCCGGGGAGGTGGAGGTGTTCACCGGCTATCGGGTGCTCTACAACACGTCGCGGGGCCCAGCCAAGGGCGGGATCCGCTTCGACCTGGGCGTGACGCTCGAGGAGGTCAAGGCGCTGGCGGCGTGGATGACCTGGAAGTGCGCCGTGGTCAACATCCCCTTCGGAGGCTCCAAGGGCGGCGTCGTGTGCGATCCGACGACGATGTCCGCGAGCGAGCTCGAGAAGCTGACCCGCCGCTACACGGCCAGCATCATCGAAACGCTGGGGCCCGACTCGGACGTGCCGGCGCCGGACATGAATACCAACGAGCGGGTCATGGCGTGGGTCATGGACACCTACTCCATGCACAAGCGCCACACCGTCACTGCCGTGGTCACGGGCAAGCCGATCGAGATGGGCGGCTCGGCCGGCCGGCGGGAGGCGACGGGGCGCGGCTGCATGATCTGCACCCGAGAGGCTCTCCGGCATCTGGGCATGCCCCTCGGGGGGGCGGCGGCGGTCGTGCAGGGGTTCGGCAACGTCGGCTCGGTGACCGCCGAGCTGCTTCGTCGCGAGGGATGCCGCATCGTCGGGGCCAGCGATGTGTCTGGCGGCGTCTACAACGCGAAGGGCCTCGACCCCCAGGACCTGGTGGCGTGGCGCCAGGCGCACCGCTATTTGTCGGGGTACCCGAAGGGCGAGCGGGTGACCAACGAGGAGCTGTTGACGGCGGAGTGCGACGTCCTGGTGCCGGCCGCACTCGAGAACGTCATCACCGCCCGCAACGCCGGCGACATCAAGGCGAAGGTGATCGTCGAGGGCGCCAACGGGCCGACGGCGGCGGGCGCCGACGACATCCTCGACCGCAAGGGAATCTTCGTGGTTCCCGATATCTTGGCGAACGCGGGCGGGGTGACGGTTAGCTACTTCGAATGGGTGCAGGACCGTGGCGGCTATTTCTGGTCCGAGGAGACGGTGAACAACCGCCTCACCGAGATCATGGTGCACAGCTTCGGCCACGTCCTGGAGGTCTCCAAGCGTTACAGCGTGAACATGCGGATCGGCGCCTACACCCTCGCCATCGACCGGGTGGCCGCCGTCCACCGTCTGCGCGGTTTGTACGCCTGAGGTGCCAGGCGCCGTCGCCGGGCCGGAGCTGCCGGCTTCCGGGCGCGGGCTGAGGCAGGGGCCCGCTGCCGCGTGAGCGAGTGGTTCGAGCGCTGGTTCGGCGAGGAGTACCTCAACCTTTATCCCCACCGCGACGATGAGGAGGCGGAGCGGCTCGTGGAACTGCTGTGGGAGCGGGGGCTCGCCCGGCACGGCGACCGCGTGCTCGACCTCGCCTGCGGGCCCGGCCGCCACTCGGCGGCGCTGCGCCGGCGCGGAGCGCTGGTAGTCGGCCTCGATCTCTCGATGCCGCTGCTCCTCACCGCCCGGCACCGGGGCGCCGCGCCTCTCCTGCGAGGCGATATGCGCGCGCTGTCGCTGCGCGGCGAGAGCTTTGACGTCGTCCTCAATCTCTTCACGAGCTTCGGGTACTTCGGCAGCGACCACGAACACCATCGCGTCCTTCGGGAGGTGGCGCGGGTGTTGCGGCGGGGCGGCGTCTTCGTTCTGGACTTCCTGAACGCCCCGGCCGTGCGCGGGTCGCTCGTGCCACGCGACGATCTGCGGCTCGGCCGATCTGTGGTGGTGCAGGAGCGCCGGCTCTCGGCGGACGGCCGCTTCGTGGTGAAAACCATTCACCTCGGCGGGGATGGCCGGAGCTTCATTGAGCGCGTGCGCCTCTACGAGCGGCCGGACCTCGAAGGGATGATGCTGTCGGCGGGCTTGGTTCCGGAGGCCGCGTTCGGCGACTACGACGGCCGGCCGCACGCTCCGGGGAGTCCGCGCCTGCTCCTGCTGGCGCGCCGGCAGTGACGCTCCGCTTCGCGTCCGCAGCGCCGACGGGTCCCGCACAGGGCGACGTCGAGTCCGCGTGGGCGGCGCAGAGGGCGCGCCGTTTCCCGGCGAGCGCCGCGCCGGCGCTGCTGGCGGAAGGCCGGGCCACTGCCGGCCTGGAGCAGCTTCAAAGCGGCGGCGCGCTCGCCGTCACCACCGGCCAGCAGGCTTGTCTTTTCACGGGCCCCCTGTACACGGTCTACAAGGCGCTGAGCGCGGCTGCCTTCGCCGAGGCGCTTGCCGCGCAGCGGCGGAGGCCGGTCGTGGCCGTTTTCTGGGTCGCTGGCGACGACCACGATTTCGCCGAGATCAACCATTGCAGCGTTCTCGGTGCGGATGGCCGTCCCGCGCGCATCACGCTGCGGGAGAGAGTCTCCGGCGCGCCGATGCTCCCGGCCTACCGGGAGGCCGTCGGCTCGGAGGGCGCGTCCGCGCTGGAGGCCCTCGAGGCGGCCCTGCCGCCCAGCCAGTTTCGCGCTGAAACCGTCGCGTGGCTGCAGCGGGCATACCGCGCCGACCGGTCGCTCGCGGAGGCGAGCGCGGTCGCGCTGGCCGAGCTGCTCGGCCCGCTGGGGATCGTGATCTGCCGGGGCTGGCACCCCTCGCTCAAGGCCGCCGCGCGGCCCACGATGCTGCGGGCGCTGCGGGCTGCCGCCCTGCTGGGTGACGCGCTGCAGGCCGAAGCCGGGCAGGTGCGCGGGGCCGGGGCGACGCCGGCGGTCGAGGTCGCTCCGGGCATGACGCTGCTGATGATCGAAGGGCGTCTGGGCCGCGATCGGCTGCGACTGGCGGACGGCGGCCGCTTCGTGACACGGCGCAGCGGCGAAACCTTTACGCTCGACGAACTGGAGGCGATTGCGGCCGCCGAGCCCGAGAAGATCTCGGCGAGCGTGCTCCTGCGGCCTGCGGTCGAGGCGGACCTCCTGCCGACGGTCGCCTACGTCGCCGGTCCCGCTGAGCTCGACTACCTGGCCCAGGCGGGGCCGGTTTTCTCGACGCTGGGGGTACCGCGCCCGGTCCGCCTCCCGCGGCTCTCGGGCTTCCTCGTGGAGGCGAAGGTGGACCGCGTGCTCGGGCGCTATCAGATGGCGCCCGAGGCCCTCGCCTCCGAGCGGGAGTTGGACGCCGTCGTGCGCGATACGCTGCCCGCCGGCGCCGCGGAGGCGCTGGCGGCCTTGCGCCGCGCGCTGAGCGAGAGATATGAGGTGCTCATCGCCGAGGCCGTCGCGATCGAGCGGACCCTTCAGAAACCGGTCGAGTCGGCCCGGAATCAAGCGCTGGCGACCGCGCAGGAGATCGAGAAGCGGCTGCTCGCGCATCTCAAGCGGCACAATGAGACGGCCCTTCAGCAGGTCAGCCGGGCCCGCGAGCAGCTCTTCCCGGACGGCCGACCGCAGGAGCGCGTGCTCAGCGTCGTCTCGTTTCTCGCCCGCCACGGCACGGCGGCACTCGGGCTGATCTTCGACGCCGCCCGAGCGCACGTGCGGCGCCTACTTGAAGCGCCTCTGCCGCCGACCTAGGTTACCCCGATGGTCTGGCTCGTGATCTTCGTCGCGCTCATGATCCCGCTGACCGCGGTCGTGTTGGACTCGCCGGTGGTGCGGGCGTGGGTCGAGCGGATGCACGGAGGCGGCGCCGACGCACCGACCGACGTGAAGGAGCTGGACAAGAAGGTTCGTGTGCTCGAGGCCGAGCTCGAAGCGATGACCCGGCAGCTGGTCCAACTCCAGGAAGAGCATCAGTTCCTCCAGCGGCTGCTCGAAGATCCGGCGCACCGCCAGGACGCCGCGAAGCCGCTCCCCAAGTCCGGCGCCTAGCCGATGGCGCGTGCGGCGGGGCGCGCTGCGGCGCTCGTCGCCGCGGGCATCTTCGTGTCCCGCATTCTCGGCTTCGTCCGCGAGCGGGTCTTCGCACACTACTTCGGCAACGCCGCCGCCGCCGACGCGGTGCGCGCGGCGCTCAAGATCCCCAACCTCATCCGTAATCTGCTGGGCGAAGGGACGCTGTCGGCCTCGTTCATCCCCGTGTACGCGCGGCTGCTCGAATCGGAGGATCCGCGCGCGGCCCGTGCGCTCGCGGGAGCAGTGGCGTCGCTGCTGCTCGTCGCGACGGGCGTCGCCGCATTGCTCGGCCTCGCCTTTGCGCCCCTGATCACGGCGGTCGTGGCGCCCGGCTTCGACCGCGAGACCAGGCGGCTGACGGTCACCCTGGTGCGCGTCCTCTTTCCGATGTCCGGGCTGCTGGTCCTGGCGGCGTGGTGCCTCGGCGTGCTGAACTCCCACCGGCGCTTCTTCCTGCCCTACGCGGCGCCGACGCTCTGGAACGTGGCGCAGATCGCGGTACTGATCGCGCTGGGTGGGGTGACGGCGGGCGGCGAGCTGGCGGTGTGGCTCGCGTGGGGCACGCTCGCGGGCGCCGCGCTCCAGCTCGCCATCCAGGTGCCCACGGCGCTCGGGCTTGCCGGGAGCGTGGACTTCCGGCCGTCGCTCGCCGTGCACGGCGTGCGCGATGTGCTGCGTGCCTGGACCCCGGTCGTCATCGGTGCCGGGGTGGTGCAGATCTCGAGCCTCGTGGACACGCTGCTCGCCAGCCTGCTTGAGCCGGGGGCCGTGGCCAGCCTGGGCTACGCGCAGCTCCTCACCAACTTGCCGATCGCCCTCTTCGGCGTCTCGGTGGCGGCTGCCTCGCTGCCCGAGCTGTCGCGGGAGGCCGCCGGCCCGGAAGCGCGTGAGGCTCTGCGGGCGCGTCTCGCCGATGGTTTCCGACGCATCGTTTTCTTCGTGCTGCCGTGCGCTTTCGCATTCGCCGTGCTAGCCGAGCCCATCGTGCGCCTGCTGTTCCAGACCGGCCGCTTCGGCGCGCGCGACACGACTCTGGTGAGCGGCGTCCTGGCGGCGTACAGCCTCGGCCTGGTCGGATACGCGACTGTCAAGCTCTTCGCCTCGGGCTTCTACGCCCTCCAGGACACGCGGACGCCGGTGACCATCGCCGCCAGCTCGGTCATCATTTCGGCTCTGCTCTCCTTGATGCTGATGCCGTACTTCGGGCCGGCGGGTGTCGCGTTGGGTTCGGGCCTCGCCGCCACCTACAACATGGTGATGCACCTGGTCCATCTCGAACGCCGCACCGGCGCGGTCTTTCGGCACGCCGACCGACGGGCGCTGGCCGTCGCCCTGGTCGCGAGCGGCGTGGCGAGCGTGGTCGGCCTGGCCGGCGCCCGCCTGGGAGCGTCGATCGGGCCCATCGGCGCGGCGCTCGTCGCGCCGGTCGCCTTCGCAGCCGCCTATCTCGGCGTGGCGCGAGGGGCCGGCCACCCCGACGCGGCGCGGCTGGCGGCCATCCTGGGGCGCTGGCTCTCACCATGATGCCGCCGCCGGCGGTCCAGGCGAAGCTTGCGGCGCTGCCCGACACCGCCGGGGTTTACCTGTGGAAGGATGCCGAGGGCGCCGTGCTCTACGTCGGCAAGGCGAAGGGCCTGCGCACCCGCGCGCGGTGGTACTTCGGCGACGAAGTGGACGACAACCCGCGTCTCAAGCTCCTCCAGCGCCGTATCGCGGACGTGGAGACCATCGTGGTGCAGAGTGAGGCGCAGGCGCTGCTGCTCGAAAACAACCTCATCAAGGAGCACCGGCCGCGGTTCAACGTGACGCTGCGGGACGATAAGCGCTACCCGTGGCTCGCCGTGACCGTGCAGGAGCCGTTCCCGCGCATCTTGGTGAGGCGTGCTGCGGCCGACGACGGCGCCCGCTACTTCGGGCCGTACACCGACGTGGGCGCTCTTCGCCAGACGCTGCGCGTCATCCGGCGCATCTTCACGGTCCGCTCCTGCCACTACGACCTGCCGAGCGACGCCCCCGACCGCCCGTGCCTCGACTACCACATCCGCAAGTGCAAGGCGCCTTGCGTGGGATGGGAGAAGGCCGAGTCGTACCGTCGCATGATCCAGGACGTGCTGCTGTTCCTGGAGGGGCGGACGCTGGAGGTCCGTGGGCGGTTGCGGGAGAGGATGCAGCAGGCCTCCACGGCACTGGATTTCGAGGGTGCGGCGGAGCTGCGCGACGTGCTGCGGCGCCTGGATCAGATCGAAGAGCCGCAGACGGTCGAGCGGGTCGGCGGCGGCGACTGCGACGCCGTGGGGATGGCGCGGGACGAGGACGATGCGTGCGCCGTGGTGCTGCGGATCAGGGATGGGAAGGTGATCGGCCGCGAGCACACCTTTCTCGTGGGCGCGCGCGGCGTGGCCGAGGCCGAGGTGGTGACGGCGTTCCTGGTGCGCTACTACCTCTCCCGCCCGTGGCGCGCGCGGCTGGCCCTCTTGCCCTGTCCGCCGGCAGACGAAGAGGCGCTCCGGGAGACGTTCGGCGAGGGACGGTGGGCCGTGCCGCAGCGTGGACTGGGGCGGCGCCTGGTGGATCTCGCGGACCAGAACGCGAGGCACCTGCTCGAGACGCTTCGCCTCGAGACCTTCGAAGGAGCCGAGCGGGCCGACGACCCGGTCTACGCCTTGGGCCGCGACCTGGGGCTGGCCGCGGTGCCCCGCGAGCTCGCCTGCGCCGACATCAGCACGGCGCAGGGCAGGGACACCGTGGGCGCGATCGTCTGGTTCGAGAACGGACGCCCCAAGCGGAGCGAGTACCGCACCTACAAGATCAAGACGGTCGAGGGCCAGGACGATTTCGCCTCGATGGGCGAGATCGTCGCGCGGTTCCTGCGGCGACGGCTCGCCGAGTCAAGACCGCTGCCCGACCTGTTCGTCGTGGACGGCGGTCGCGGCCAGCTGGCCGCGGCCCGGGCGGCGGCGAGCGAACATGCGGGAACGGCCGCTCCGCCGTTCGTCGGCCTGGCCAAGCGCGACGAGGAGATCTACCTGCCGGATCGCGCCGAGCCCCTGTCGCTCTCACGTCGCAGCCCCTCGCTCCGGCTGCTGCAGCGCGTGCGGGACGAGGCGCACCGGGTGGCGGTGACGTTCAACCGGAAGCGACGCACGGCGCGCACGATCACCTCGTCGCTGCTCGAGATCCCCGGCGTAGGCCCCGCGCGGCGGCGCGCGCTGCTGGAGCGGTTCGGCTCCCTGGCCGGCGTGGAGTCGGCGAGCGTTGCGGAGCTGGCCGCCGTCGCAGGAATCGCGCGCGGCCTGGCCGAGCGCATTCACGGCCGCCTGCACCGACAAGGCTGAGCCGTGGACTGGACGTTGGAGTGCTCGGGATGCGCGGACGTGAGCGGGCCTGGCGGTCTGCCGACCGTCTGCCCGGTCTGCGGCTCGCCATACCTGGTGCGCTATGCGAGGCGGCCGGCGCCCGGGCCGCGCGAGGCGCTGGCCGGCCGCGCGCACACCATGTGGCGCTTCCTTGAGTTCCTCCCCCTGGCCGCCGGCGAGGAGCCGGTCTCGCTCGGTGAGGGCGGAACACCGCTCCTCCGGGCGGAGCGCCTCGGCGCCGCACTCGGCATGTCGGATCTCTGGGTCAAGGACGAGGCGGCCAATCCGACGGGATCGTTCAAGGCGCGCGGCTTGGCCGCGGCGGTAACCCGCGCGGTGCGGGGCGGCGCCCGCCACTTCGTGCTTCCGAGCGCCGGAAACGCCGGGGTGGCGGCTGCGGCGTACGCGGCGCGCGCCGGCGCACGCGTTCGCGTGTACGCCCCGACCAGCACGCCGCCGCCGCTGTTGGCGCAGATCGTAGGGCACGGCGCCGAGCTGATCACGATTGACGGCCACATCGGGGATTGCGGGCGGCTGGCCAACGACTACGCCGTCCACACACGGGCGATGAACCTTTCGACGTTCCGGGAGCCGTATCGCGTCGAGGGAAAGAAGACGCTCGGCCTCGAGATCGCCGAGCACTTCGGGTGGAGACTGCCCGCTGCCATCGTGTACCCGACGGGAGGAGGTACCGGGCTCATCGCCCTCTGGAAGGTGTTCCGAGAACTCGTCGATGCGGGGTGGGTCGCGGGGCCGACACCGCGCCTGTTTTCCGTCCAGGCGGCGGGGTGTGCGCCCGTCGTGGCGGCTTTCGCGCGTGGGGCCGAGCGGTGCGAGCCGTGGCCGGACCCTGAAACCGTTGCGAGCGGGCTCCGGGTTCCCGGGCCCGTAGGAGGAGCTCTCATGCTGAGGGCGCTGCGGGATACGGCGGGCAGTGCGGTCGCGGTCTCGGACGAGGAGCTTCTCGCCGGTGCCAGGCAGCTCGCTACCCTGGAGGGCGTCGACGCGTCACCCGAGGGGGGCGCCACGGTCGCCGCCACACGGAAACTGGCGGCGGCCGGGACCATCGCCCGGGAGGAGGAAGTGGTTCTCCTCAACACGGGGGCGGGAGTCCTGTACGGAGCGGCCTTAAAGTAACCTGTTGACGTCGGGCCTTAACTTGTGGAGATTCTTCAACTTCGGCTCGTGGCAAGCCAGATAGCATGAGGGGGGGAGACCAGGATGCTTCGGCGCTGTTTTGCATGGCTCGCACCGGTCAGTGTGCTCATCCTTGGCGCTGCCGCCGCGGCGGCCCAGCGAGCTGAGCAGCGGCAGGAGACACAGCAGCCTCAGTGCCGGAGCCTGAGCATCCGGGGAAGCTCTCGGCTGGACGCGGCGCTGCAGGCGCTGGTCCGGGCCGATGAGGCGTCGGCGCCGGAGGTCAGGCGCCGATTCCTCGGCGACGCCGTGCGGGCGCTGGGCGAGGCGGTACGCGATGGTCGGGGCGACCCGCTCACCATCTGGCACTTCTTCGGGCAGGCCTACGCGCTCCAGGGCGACCTGGCGGGCGCGGATTCCGCGTTCCGCCGGGCGGAGACCCTGGCCGATTCGGAGTGCGTGGCGGAAATCGCTCAGCGCCGCCGCGCCCGGTGGGCGCCGTTCGTGCGTGAAGGGAGCGCGCAGAGCCAGGCGGGCAACGTGGATTCGGCGCTCGCGCTGTACCGCCTGGCGAACACGATCTATCGGGGCGCGCCGTTCGCTTTCATCAGCATGGGGAACATTTTTCTGAATCGGACGCAGACGGACAGCGCGATCGTCTACTTCCGCTTGGCCGGCCGAGCGTCCGACGAGGCCGACTACTTCCCCTACCGCTGGCGGGCGCTCCTGAACGTGGCGCATCTCCTGGTGCGTGAAAACCGGTTGCCCGAAGCCGATTCCGCCTTCCGCGAGTACCTGCGCCTCAGGCCGTACGATCTGTCGGCGCAGGCGAGTCTGGCCGGCGCGCTGCTGCAGTCGAACCGGCCGGCGGAGGCGCAGGCGGTTTACGACTCGCTCTTCGTGGGCGCCGATTCCGCGTCGTCATTCGAACTCTTCGACACCGGAGTGGTCCTGTTCCAGCAGGAGCGCTTTCCGCAGGCTGCCCGCGCCTTCGAGCTGGGGCTCGCGAAGAACCCGAGCCATCGGGACGGGCTGTTCAACCTGGCCAATTCCTACATCGCGGCGAACGATTCCGCACGGATCCTCCCGGCGGCACAGCGGCTCGTCGCGCTCGACTCGATGAATCGGCAGTCGTTGCAACTGCTCGCGGCAGGCTACTTGGCGCGCGGAGACGCGAACAGCACGGTGGAGGTGCTGCTGCGCCG
>JACQVG010000120.1 GCA_016209905.1 Gemmatimonadota bacterium
CTCCAAGGCTGAGCCGGTTGCTCAGTCGCACCAGGACGCCGAAATGGGCGCCCGTGCCGCTGCCGCTCCCTTCGAGCATGGCGTCGGCGAAATCGGTGCCCTCGGGTATGCCGAGCATGGCGAACGTGGTCCCGGTGCTCGCACTGGCCACCTGGGTGGAGAGGTCAACCCGCTGGCGCAGCTCGACCGTGCTGTGAACGAACGTCACGCCCGCCCCCAACTGGATCCGCGAGCCGAGCTTGAGCGCGACCGTCGGCTGAACGTAGATACTGGCCAGCTCCGACCGATAGGCCAGGAACCGGCCCGCGAACGTGTTCGGCCACTCCGAGATGAGGCCGTACGGCGCGTTCACGCCGACGCCGATCGCCAAGCGGCTGCCGAGCTGGCGAGTGACGAAAAAGGACGGCACCGGGATGTTGTTCGGCGTGGACTCGGTCGTCCTGCCCGTGGCGCTGTCGGTAAAGCCGCCGCGCGGAGCGATCAGCGTGGCGCCGATCTGGGCGTGCCACCTTGGGCCGTCCGCGAGAATCCCCGCCGGGTTGAAGAAAATGGCGCTGCCGCCGCTGCACGGCGACGCCACGGCGGTGCCGGAGCGCCCCATCACGCAGGCGTCGTGCTCGTACACCCCGAAGCCCTGCGCCTGCGCGGTGCCCGCAGCAGCGCCCAGAGCGGCCAGCAGCGCGAGCGGGCTCAGTACGGCGTATCGCCGCATGATTCCTCCGACGGACGAGTATAAGAATGCGGTTTGCGCGAGGCGGCATTCCGCTCGCAGGACAGGTGACAGGCTACGGCGGGCGCCGACCTTTGTCAATGATGGTGCGGGGCGCTTGACGCTCCCCGGCGCGGGGGCCTAGCTTCCCGAGGCGGCGCGCGGGAATAGCTCAGTTGGTAGAGCACAACCTTGCCAAGGTTGGGGTCGCGGGTTCGAGTCCCGTTTCCCGCTCTTTGCCCGGGTGGCGAAACAGGCAAACGCAGGGGACTTAAAATCCCCAGGGGGCGACCCCGTGCGGGTTCGAATCCCGCCCCGGGCATGGGAAACGTAAGATAGATCACGGAAAAAATGGCCCGGGATGCCGAAGATACTGGTTTCACTCGGCCTGCGGTGCTGCGCTTGGGAGTTCGGCAGGCCGCGGGATCGCGGCCCAAAGGGCCCGCTTGACAAAGATCGCTCTTGGGAATTAGGCTATGCGCTTCGCGCCCTGCCGGGCGCGCCCAACAAAGCCACTTGTGAAGGGGGAAAACCTTGAAAGCCAGCGTGTACCTTTCAGCGTGCCTCGTTCTGGTCCTCGCCGTGTCCGCTGCGGTGGCGCGCCCAGCCCAAGCGGAGGGCACTTGCCACGGTCGATTTACGCTTGGCCCTGTGGACGACGACTTCTCGGCCTCCCAGGACGCTAACGGCAACGGCGTGGTGTGCTACTTCTCGCCGAGGGGCGGCGCCCAGCCGCCCGGTCGCCTGGCTCTCGATGATCAATAACATCGGTCCGGTAGGGTAGCGGACGGATTGCCGTCGTGGGCTGAGCCCACGTAGCTCAGAAGAAGACGACCAGCGCCGACGGACCGCAGCCACAGACCTGCGGGCCCTCGGCGCTGCCTTGTCTGCGGCCTGTGCCGCGTGGGGGTCCGGGAGGCGGCGCCACGCCGCCGACGCGCCCTAACGCACCCGGATATACACCTCCACGTCCTGACTGAACGACGAGACGTTGATGGGTTTGGTCAGGTAGCCGTCGAAGCCCGCCTCGATCGCTCGTTCCCGATCGCCGGACATCGCGTGGGCCGTCAGGGCGACGACGGGCGGGAGCTTCTCGCCCGTCGCACGCAGCTTCTCGAGGAGCTGGTAGCCGTCCTCGCCCGGTAGCTGGATGTCGAGCAGCACCAGGGCCGGCGACTCGGCGCGAAAGGTGTCCACGAGTTGCTCGCCGCCCGGAAGGCCCACCACCGCGTGTCCGCGCACGGTGAGCACGGCCTTGATGAGCTTCATGTTGTCCGGGTTGTCCTCGACGATCAGGATCTTGGCCACTGGATCCGGCCTCCTCCCCGCGGAAAACGAACGGCGAATGTGGCTGGCAACGGGCGAGCCTTCGGGTTCGGCACCACGTATTAGTATCCGCCCGTTATCCGGCCCGTCAAATGGATGATAGATTTTCCGGCGTGGCGCTCGCGCGGGTGGGGGCGTGATCGCGCGCGGCGAGGCGGAGGTTCCGGGCGACAAGTCCATCTCGCATCGCGTGCTGTTCTTGGCGGCGCTGGCCGCCGGCCGCAGCGCGTTCCGAGGCGCGCTGGCGGCGGGCGACACGCGGGCCACGGCGGCATGTTTGCGCGCGCTCGGGGTGGAGGTGAGCCCGCTTTCCGACGGGCACGCCGTCCGCGTGGCCGGCAGGGGACTGCGTCCCTTTCGCGCGCCCCGAGGCGTCCTCGACTGCCGCAACTCCGGCACGACGGCCCGTCTGCTGCTCGGCCTCCTCTCCGGCCATCCCTTCGGCGCGACGCTGACCGGCGACCGCAGCCTCCGCCGCAGGCCCATCGGCCGGGTGGCGGAGCCGCTGCGGGCGATGGGCGCCGCGATCGCCACGGCCGAGGGCGGGCGCCTTCCCGCCACCGTGCGGGGCGGCCCGCTGCGGCCGTACGAGCATGCGAGCCCGGTAGCCAGCGCGCAGGTCAAGACCGCGCTCATCTTCGCCGGGCTGGTCGGCGGGGTGCCCGTTACGGTGCGCGAGCCGGTCGTCTCGCGCGATCACACCGAGCGGCTGCTCCGCTTCCTCGGCGTCACGGTCAAGGTCGCTGGCACCGCGGTAACGGTGCACTCGGTGGAGGGCATTCCCGCGTTCGAGGGGAAGGTTCCCGGGGACTTCTCGTCGGCGGCGTATCTCCTCGCCGCGGCGGTGGCGGCCGAGTCGGGTGAGCTGGCCGTTCGCCGGGTGGGCGTCAATCCGACCCGCACGGGGTTTGTCGCGGCGCTCGAGCGCATGGGCGCGCGCCTCGATGTCGTGGACCGCGCGGCCTACCTGGGGGAGCCGGTGGCCACGCTCGTGGCGCGGCCCGCCGCGCTGCGCGCCGTCGAGATCGGGCCCGCCGAGGTGCCGAGCCTCGTGGATGAGGTTCCGCTGCTGGCGTGCCTGGCGGCGCGCGCGGAGGGAACGTCGGTCTTCCGCGGCGTCGGGGAGCTGCGCGTCAAAGAGAGCGACCGGCTGGCCCTGGTCGCCCGGAACCTGGTCGCCCTCGGCGTACGTGCGGGCAGCGAGGGCGACACGCTCTTCGTGGAAGGGACGGACGCGCCGCCCCGTGGCTGCGTCACCACGGCGGGCGATCACCGGCTGGCGATGGCGTTCGCCGTCCTCGGCACGGTGCCTGGCGCCGCGGTCGCGCTCGACGACGCGCGGTGCGTGGCGGTCTCCTACCCGCACTTCTTCAGGGATCTCGCGGCGGTGCTGCACCATGCGTAGGCGCCCGGTGGTCGCCATTGACGGGCCGGCGGCCAGCGGCAAGAGCTCGACCGCGCGGGCGGTGGCGGAGGCGCTGGGTTTCTGTCATCTCGACTCGGGTTCGTTGTACCGGGCGCTGACGCTCACCGCGCTTCGGCATCTGGGCCCGCCGGAGCGCTGGACGGCGGACGGCATCGTGGCGGAGGCGAGACGGCAGGGAGTCGCCGTCGCGGCGGCGGGTCGCGTCCTCGAGGTCACCATCGCCGGTAAAGGCGCCGGAGACGCCATCCGGGGCGACGACGTGACGCGGGAGGTATCGCGCGTTGCCGCGCTCGGGCCGGTGCGGACGTTCGTCAATGCGCTGCTCAGGGCCGCTGCCGCGGACGGCGGCGTGGTGATGGACGGGCGGGACATCGGGACGGCCGTTTTCCCCGATGCCGAAGTCAAGGTCTTTCTTGCAGCCGATCCGGCGGAGCGCGCGCGTCGGCGGCTGGCCGAAAAAGGGCGGCCGCTGGACGAGGCGGGGCTCTTGGCGGAGGCGGGCGAGCTGGCGGCGCGGGACCGGCACGACAGCTCCCGCGAGGTGGCGCCGTTGACCCGGGCGCCGGACGCGACGCTGCTGGACACCACGCGGCTCACCCTCGGCGAACAGGTGCGCGCGGTCGTGGAGTTGGTGCGGCGGGTTTCCGGCGTCGCTTGACCTGGACCCCGCCCCAAGCTAGCCTTACCGCTTCGCCGCGCCGGCCCCGAGCCGGCGTTCGCTCTTCTTTTTCCTGCGCCCGGAGAGGCGCGCCGAGGTCCCGAGCAGCATGTCAACCGTCCACCAGGACGCCGACGAGACCCTGGCCGGCTCGCCGTCCGCCACCGCCGCCACCGCCGCCACGGCCGCCTCCCCCACCAAGCTGAACGTCCGCCCCGACCTCTACGACGAGAGGTACTCGCCCGAGCAGTATCAGGACATGATGGCGATGTATGAGGGCACCCTCCAGCACATCGAGGAGGGGGAGATCGTCAAGTCCAAGGTTCTGCGGGTCACCGAGAACGCCGTGATCCTGGATGTCGGCTTCAAATCGGAAGGGGCGGTCCCGAGAGAGGAATTCAAGGACGCGGCGTCTCTCAAGGAGGGCGACGAGGTCGAGGTCTTCCTCGAGCATCTCGAGGACAACGAGGGGGCCGTGGTCCTGTCGAAGAAGAAGGCCGACTTCATGCGCGTGTGGGAGCGCATCCGCGTCGCGTACGAGAGCGACGAGCCGGTCGAAGGCGCCCTGGTGAAGAAGATCAAAGGCGGCGTGGTGGTGGACCTCATGGGCGTGGATGCCTTCCTGCCCGGATCCCAAATCGCCCTGCGCCGCGTCCCCAACATCGACGAGCTGCTCGGCCAGTCCTACCAGTTCAAGATCATCAAGCTCAACAAGCGTCGCCGCAACATCGTGGTTTCCCGCCGCGTGATCCTCGAGGCGGAGCGCGCGACGAAGCGTGAGAAGCTGATGAAGGAGCTGGAGACGGGCCAGGTGCGCAAAGGGGTCGTGAAGAACATCACGGACTTCGGCGCCTTCATCGACCTGGGCGGCGTGGACGGCCTCCTGCACATCACCGACATGTCCTACGGCCGCGTCTCCCACCCCAGTGAGATGGTCAAGTTCGGCCAGGAGCTGGAGGTCAAGATCCTCGACATCGATTGGGAGCGCGAGCGCATCTCGCTCGGCCTCAAGCAGCTCCAGTCGTATCCCTGGACCGACGTGGCGGCCAAGTATCCGGTCGGCACGCGCGCGCAAGGCAAGGTCGTCTCCATCACGAACTACGGGGCGTTCATCGAGCTGGAGCCGGGCATCGAAGGCCTGGTGCACATCTCCGAGATGTCGTGGACGCGCAACGTCCGGCACCCGTCCAAGATCGTCTCGATCGGCGAGACGATCGAGGCGGTGGTGCTCAAGGTGGATGAGGCGGAGGAGAAGATCTCGCTCGGCATGAAGCAGACGGAGCAGGACCCGTGGATGATGTTGCCCCTCAAGTATCCCGTCGGCACGCGGATCACAGGCAAGGTGCGCAACCTGACCTCGTTCGGCGCTTTCGTCGAGATCGAGCCGGGAATTGACGGCCTCATCCACATCTCCGACATGTCGTGGACCAAGCGCGTCCAGCACCCGTCGGAAGTGGTCAAGAAGGGCGACACGGTTGATGTCCTCATCCTCAACATCGACGCCGAGAGCAAGCGGATCTCCCTGGGGCTCAAGCAGGCCGAGGAGGACCCGTGGCTCAAGATCGGGGAGGCCTACCCGGTGGGGAGCGAGCTCAAGGGATACGTGGTGCGGTTGATGGACAAGGGCGTGGTCGTGGACCTCGGCCACGACATCGAGGGCTTCGTCCCGATGAGCCAGCTCGGCATCGCGGACATCCAGCAGCCAGCGGACGCCGTGAAGGAGGGGCAGGCGGTGGACCTCAAGGTCCTCGAGGTTGATCCCATCCACCACCGGATCGTGCTCGCCGCGCTCGGGTTCCCGGACGAGCCGCTGCGGGAGATGCCGAAGCCACCCGCGCCGAGCGAGCCGGAGAGCGGCGCGCCCGAGTCGCCGGAGCCGTAGCCGCTCGTCGGACGCGAACAGGACGGCACGCCCCGCGAGCAGGTCGAGATCGAGTCGCTCGCGGCAGGTGGCGACGGGGTGGGGCACCTCGCCGACGGCAGGACGGTGTTCGTGCCGCGCACGGCGCCGGGCGACCGGGTGCTCCTCACGGCGATCAGACGCCGGCGTCGCCACGCCCACGCAGCGGTGGCGGAGGTGCTGGTGCCCGCGGCCGGGCGGGCGGCGCCGCCCTGTGTCCACTTCGTCCGCGAACAGTGCGGCGGCTGTCAGTGGCAGCATCTCTCGGCCGAGGTCCAGGCCGCCGCCAAGCGACGCATCGTCGGGGACGCGCTGCGCCGTCTCGCCGGGCTCGACCTCGCCGACCCCGAGCTCGTCCCGAGCCCCCGTCGCCTCGGTTATCGCGCCACCATCACCTTGAGCGTGCGTCACACCGGCGCCGCACCGGTCGTCGGCTTTCACGCAGCGGACGAGGCGGGGATGGTCTTCCCTCTCGACCGCTGCGAGATCGCGCGGGAGGAGATCAACGCGCTGTGGCGCGCCCTGCAACCTGCCACCCGTCACCTACCGTCTGGTCGTGACGTCCGCCTCAAGCTCCGCGTGGCGCCGGACGGCGCCCTGCACCTGATCGTGGGCGGGGGCGAGGGAGGCGAGGGAGGTGTCTGGAGCTCGGCCGAGCCGCTAGCCGCCGCGGCGGCGGCGGCGGGACTTCAGGCCACGGTCTGGTGGCAGCCGCGCGGCGCGGTGGCGCGCCGGATGGCGGGACCCCCGGCCGACCCCGGCGCGATGGCCTTCGAGCAGGTGAACGCCGAGGTGGCAGCCCTCCTGCGCGAGGCGGTGATCGAGGCGGCAGAGGCGGTCAGGCGGTCAGACGGTCAGGCGGTCAGGGTGCTCGACCTGTACGCCGGCGCCGGAGACACGGCGCTGCCGCTTGCCGAACGCGGGTACGACGTCGCGATGGTGGAGATGGACTTGCGCGCCGTGCGGCGCGCCCACGAGCGTGCCAAGGCGAAGGGTCTACAGTTGCGATGCATCGCGGCGCGCGTCGAGGATCGGCTCACGAAGCTCCTTCCCGCGGACGTCGTCATCGTCAACCCGCCGAGGACGGGCTTGTCATCGCAGGTCGCGGACCGCCTGGCCGCCGGTCCGCCGGTCCGCCTGATCTATGTCTCCTGTAATCCCGCCACCCTGGCGCGCGACCTCAAGCGGCTGCATCTCGCGACGGCGGCGATCGTCGCCGTGCGGGCGTACGACATGTTTCCTCAGACGAGCCACGTCGAGACGCTGGTGGTGGCGGAGCCGGAGCCGGCCGAGGGGCGCGAAGGTCGCGGTTGACCGCATCTCGGCGGCCTTCTATCTTCAAAAGTTACGGTGGTTCAGGCCCTTTCGAGCGAGCGGCGCGCGCAGACGATGAAGACCTATTCCGTCAGGCCGCAGGATATCGAGCACCGCTGGCACCTGGTGGACGCCACCGGCGTGCCGCTGGGCCGGCTCGCCTCGAGGGTGGCGCAGCTCATCCGCGGCAAGCACAAGCCGACGTTCAGCCCGCACCTCGATGTCGGCGACAGCGTCATCGTCGTCAACGCGGCCCAGGTCCGGCTGACCGGCAAGAAGCTCGAGCAGAAGGCGTACTTCAGCCATTCCGGCTACATGGGCCACGACCGGATGACGCCGATCAAGAAGGTTCTCGCGTCGCGGCCCGAGCGGGTCATCGAGCGGGCGGTGTTCGGGATGCTCCCCAAGACCTCGCTGGCGCGGCAGGTGTTGCGCCGCAAGTTGCGGGTCTACGGGGGAGCGGAACATCCGCACGCGGGCCAGCACCCGGTGCCCCTCGGCCTCGGCACCTCGAAGTCCAAGGGGAAGGCATGATCGTAGACGTTCCGATGCGGTTCCACGCCGTGGGCCGGCGCAAGACGAGCGTCGCGCGTGTCTATCTCAAGCCCGGTGCCGGCAAGTGGGAGGTCAACGGCCGCACCCTGGGTGACTATTTTCCGCGCGCCTCGCTGGTGCAACTGATCCAGCACCCGTTCACCGTGACCGACACGCTCGGCGCCTTCGACGTGAAGGCGACGGTAACGGGCGGCGGTGTGACGGGGCAAGCCGGCGCGCTGCGGCTGGGCATTGCGCGGGCGCTGCTGGTGGTGGACGAGCAGCAC
>JACQVG010000115.1 GCA_016209905.1 Gemmatimonadota bacterium
CGCCGAGGAGGAGTACTACATCGTCAATTGGCACACGGATCAGTTCGCCCTTGATCCCGCGGTGACGTACCGCATTAGGGCGCTCGTGGGTGATGTGGAACTCGGCTTCGCCGACGTGGACGTTGTAAGCGGTGGCAAGGAGCTCAAGGACGTGAGCACCGGGGAGTTCATCCCGCTGCTCGACGGCCGCACCCTGCCCATCAAGTTCCGCATCGAGCAGGGCTTCGTGGCGCGGGTCGAGGTGCTGCCAGCCCAGGCGACCGTACTGGTTACCAGGACCCAGCAGTTCACTGCGACACTCACGGACCTGCACGGCAACGTATTAACTGACCCCACCCCCGGCTGAAAGCCGGGGGGTTCCCCTTCGTAGTGAAAGGATCAGCCGACTGGAAGTCGGCGAAGCGCGGAGCCAACATCGCTTTATGGCCTCAAATGCAACTGCTCGCTTCATAATCGCTGCGCGATCATTTCGCGAACCCTTTCTTCGCCTAAAGGCGAGGGATTTCAACCATCCCCGATGGGGACCATTAAGCGGTCGGACGGTCACCTGGGCAACCTCCGACGAGGCTGTGGCCATCGTGGATCAGACGGGGCTTGCAACGGCGCTGCACACCGGGGAGGCCACGATGACAGCAAGCGCGGGTGGCACGACGGGCAGCGCGCGTCTCACGGTTATTGCCGGGTTGGTCCAGCTCGACGTAAGCGGACTCCACACGTGCGCTGTCGCGCCGGACGCACAGGCGTACTGCTGGGGCATTAACAGCACCGGCGAACTCGGCGACGGAACGTTCACGTCAAGGAGTATCCCGACGGCCGTGGCCGGGGCGGTGGCGTTTAGGGCCGTGAGTGCGGGGAAGCACCACACCTGCGGTGTCACCACAAGCGATCAGGCGTATTGCTGGGGCTTTAACGACTCGGGCCAGCTCGGCGACGGCACGAGGAGTACGAGCGCCGTTCCGCTGGCCGTGGCGGGTAGCCTGAGCTTCGCCTCCGTCAGCGCGGGCAGGTTCCACAGTTGCGGTGTGACCACAGGCGGGCAGGCATACTGCTGGGGCGGCTCGGGGAGGCTTAGCTCCCTCCCGAACAATCAGGGCGAGCTCGGCGACGGCACCAGGACCGACAAACTCACGCCCGTTCCAGTGGCTGGCGGCTTGAGCTTCACGGAGGTGACCGCGGGACAGCTCCACACCTGCGGCGTGACGCAGGGCGGGGAGGCGTATTGTTGGGGTACCAACGATTATTCCGGTGTCGGGGTGCTCGGCACCGGGACGACCGGCGGGTTCAGCACTGTGCCTGTCGCCGTGGCCGGGGGGTTGCGGTTCGCCACGGTCAGTGCTGGCCAGCAGCATACCTGCGGTGTCACACTGAGCGGCGAGGCGTACTGTTGGGGGGACAACGGGACAAGGGGTCAGCTGGGCGACGGGACGACCATCGACAGGGGTGTGCCTACCGCGGTGCTCGGCGGGCTGACCTTTAGCGCAGTGAGCGCAGGTGAGGCCCACACGTGCGGCGTCACCACAAGCGGGCAGGCGTATTGCTGGGGTAGCCGTCTGCTCGGCGACGGCACGGACACCGGGAGTAGTGTGCCCGTCGCGGTAGTCGGCGACCTGCATTTCGCCACGGTGGGAGCAGGGGGTGCGCACACCTGCGGCCTCACGACAGACGGGCTCGGGTATTGCTGGGGGTCGGGCGGGCTGCTCGGTAACGGGTCGACCGAGCCCGACTTCAGCCTGGTGCCAGTACGCGTCGCCTTCCCGTGAGCGACGAACGGCGGCAGGGGCGGCCGAGGACGTGGACGGCGACGGGCTGCTCGACTTGGTGGTCCACATCGAGACAGCCACCCTGTCGCTGACAGAGGGTGAATCGGAGGCTGTGCTGCACGGGCAGACCAACCAGGGCAAGCAGATTCGCGGCTCTGATTCGGTCCGGATCGTGCCGTAACTCACCCAGCTAGGGGCTACCTGCGCTGCACCCTTGCTGCGCCCCTGCCCCGACCGAATCTTCATGCAGGTAAACACATCGTGACGGCGCGCGCCTCTGCCCACCCGGGCAGGGTGGGCGCGCTGGTTGACGGCGTGGGGGTCTGGTTGAAACGGTAACCTCCGGCCTAGTCCTTCTGCTCGCGCTGTCGGCGACGACGCTGGGGCAAGACAGCGCCCTCGCCCGGCGGCTGGTGTGGGCCGCGCTCGATCGCGAAGCCGAGCTCGACTACGACAGCGCCTTTGTGCTCTACCAGGCCGCGCGCGACGCCGACCCCACAGACCTTGGCGTACACCTCCGGTACCAGGGCAGTGCCCACGGCCTCCGGCCGGAGGTCCGGCGCGAGTACGACATGCTGCTGGGAAGCCAGGACGGTACCCTCGCCTGCCTGGCGTTGACTGGTAGTGCGCCCCACCAGTTTGGGAGTGTCCAGCTTCGCGCCGTTCTGGAAATCGAGCGGCGATTCGGCGAGACGCCATGTACCGCGTATTTCGCCGCAACAGCACGAGGCGTGGACCGAAGCAGTGCGGAGGCGCTGGCACGCTTCGCACGCGCGTCGCGATCCGGACCGCGCCTCCGCGACTTCTGGGCCCAGTATGCCGACGGGCTGGCCGGGGCAGGCCGCTGGGACGAAGCGGAAGCGACCGTCCGCCGGGGGAGGGCGCTGCTCCCCCACCCGATGGACCAGGTTCAGCTACAGCTCCACCTCGCCTGGGTCGTGCACCGGCGCGGCGACACCAGCCGAGCCGCCGCTCTGCGCCAGGCACTGGCAGCCGCGATCGCGCGCGACGGGCGGCCTGGCCTGCGAGTACATGAGCTGAACGCCGCAACTTGGCCTGGCTGGAGCGACTTAGAGTCGACGCGTAACGCCCTCCGACAGCTGATACGGCTCGCCCGACAGCACGGCGCCTGGCGCCTGGAGATCGGCGGGCTTGAACAGTTGGGGAAGGACTTCATCGATCACGGCGAGCCCGCGGCGGCCCTGCCATTCCTCGACCGCGCGGCGGTGTTGAGTGATAGCGCCGGTTCGGCGTACTGGCAGGCCATCGCGCACACGTGGCGGGGGCGGGCCTTTTCCAAGCTGGGACGGCTGCCCGAGGCCGAGCACGACCTTCTCCGGGCCGCGGCGCGCGCGCGGGAGGCTCGGGAGCCGTATTACATCGGCGAAGCCTACCACAACCTCGCCCACACCTACGAGGGCATGGGTCGCCTCGCCGATGCGTCGCGGGCCGCCGACCAGTGGATCGCCGTCATTCGGGACCAACGCGAATCCTCCCGTGGGACGATGGCCTACAACGACGACGCTGCGATGATGGCCTACCACGACGCCGGCATGATCCGCTGGAAGGCCGGCTGGCACGCCGCCGCGCAGGCCGCGTTCAAAGAGATGGTCACGATCATCGACGAGCGGCGACAGAGCCACTACTGGGCGGGCGAATACTTCGAGCGTATCGGTGACTGGCCTCGCGCGCTGGAGTACTACCAGCGTGGCGTCGCCGGTGACGGCGCAGGAGATCGCTCCAGCAACCTGGCCGGGCTCACCCGGGCGTACGAGGCGCTTGGGCTCCTCGACAGCGCCGAAGCGGCCGCCCGGGCGCACCTTGCTCAGGTGGAAGACTGGTCGCCCTGGGATGTGCCGCTGCTGCCCGGCGTTCTCGCCCGCCGCGGCCAGCTCGCCGAGGCAGCGGAGATCGCCGAGCAGTGGGCCGTGAGGCAGCTCAAGGGCGGGAACGTGCATGGTGCCGCCATCGCGCACCTCAAGCTCGCCGAGCTGCTTGACCGTTGGGACAAGCCACTCGCCGCCTTGGGCGCCGCCCGGATCGCGGAAAGCCTCGCCGTGGCGCTTAATCTGACCGAGGAACTCATCGAAGCCCGGCGACTGGCAGGCCTGGCTCTGGTCGGTTTTGGACGAGCCGATTCAGGCCTCGCCGCCCTGCAGGGAGCAGCGACGCTGGCGGACGCCCACCCCACCGCCGCGAATCAGTTGCAAACCCAGGTTTCGCTGGCCTCGGCCTTGAGCGAACTGGGTCGCAGCGATGAAGCGCTGACGGGCTATGCTCGAGCGGCCCGGGTGGTCGAATCCATGACCGGCCGGTTCGAGATGGACCTCGACCGCGCGCGATTCAGGGACCGCCACATGGCGCCATTCGACGGAGCGCTGCGGGTCCTGCTTCGGGGGCAGTCTGTGCCGGGCCGCGTCTCCCAGATGGTGCGCTGGTCCCAACGACGCAAGGCCATGGCGCTCGCGCTGGCGACGGCCGCCGGCGGGGACAGCCTCCACCCACGGCTTCCTCAGCCGCTTGCCATCGCCGATCTGCAGCAAAGGCTCCAGCCGGACGAGGCACTCATTGACTACTTGGTTCTCGACTCCCTAGTCGCGGCGCTGGTCGTTACCAGAGGCCGGACCGCGCTGATCCGGCTCGACAGCTCACCGGCGGCCATCGCCGGGCAGGTTGACCGGTTGCAACGTCCACTCATGACCACCTACGCGGGCCGGCTCGACCTCGCGAGGGCACCGTTCGACCTCAGGATCGCCGAGGTTCTCTATCAAGGCCTCCTGGGCCCACTCATGCCGCTGCTTGAGGGGCGGAGCCATCTGATCCTGGTACCCGACGGGGTGCTGCATCACGTGCCCTTCGAGGCCCTCCCCATCCCCGGTTCAGACGGTGCGACCAAGTCGGACGGCTATGCCGCCGCGACCTACATCGCGGACCTCTTCCAGCTGTCCTATCTGCCGTCAGCGCAGTTCCTGGAAACGCCCGCTCGGCGCGACGATGGGAGCCTGGTGCGCACCAGCCGCCTGCTCGCGATCACCTACCAGGCGCCCAGCGGCCAACGCGAAGTGGAGGCCATCGTCGCAGCCTGGCCGCGTGGCCAGGCCGATGTACTCAGCGGTCCGGACGCCACCGAGGCCGCCGTCCGGGCCAACGGCGGGGGCCGCCGGTTGCTGCACTTCGCCACCCACGCCCAGGCCGACGATCGAGATCCCTTAAGCTCGCACCTGCGCTTGGCCGGGGACGCCGATCAGGATGGGTACTTCCACCTGACGGAGATCAGCCAGGCGCACCTTCAGACGCCCCTGGTGGTCCTTAGCGCGTGCGAGACACTGAAGGGGAGGCTGTTCAACGGTGAAGGGATGATGGGCCTGGCTCGGGCCTTCCTGGCCGGCGGCGCCGGGGCCGTGGTGGCCACGCGCTGGCCGGTGGGGCCTCGCGCGGCCGAGTTCATGTCCGTCTTCTACCAGGCTTTGGCCGCCGGTCGCGCGCCGTCCAGCGCGCTGCAAGAGGCGAGGGCGTCGCTCCGAGGAAACCCCGCCACCGCGCACCCGTTTTATTGGGCGGGCTTCATCCTCATTCGTGGCGGTCAAGAGTGACAGAGTGCTGCTTGTGCGGCTCCCTCCGGGCCGCCTCTTGCACAATAGAAATTAGTTTCTATATTGCAAAACCATGCTGCCCCGGCAAATTCGGCAAGCACTGCTCAACCGCCTGGCGGCGTATCCGGCTGTGGCCCTGATCGGGCCCCGTCAATGCGGCAAGACCACGCTGGGACGGTCGCTCGGCAGGGTCTACTTCGACCTCGAGCAGGAATCCGAACGCCTGCGGCTGGACCTGGAGTGGAATGACCTGGTGGCCGGGAAGGACTTGGTGATCCTGGACGAAGCGCAGTCCTGGCCGGACGTGTCCCCCCGCCTCCGCGGTGCGATCGACCGCGAGCGCAAGCGAACGGGACGGTTTCTGCTGCTCGGGTCGGTTTCTCCCTCGCTGATCGTGCAGGTGTCCGAGTCGCTGGCCGGCCGCCTGTCCCAGGTCCAGCTGACGCCGTTCCTGTGGACCGAGTTGAATACCCGAGCGTCCCGACAGCGCCTCTGGCTGTGCGGGGGCTACCC
>JACQVG010000007.1 GCA_016209905.1 Gemmatimonadota bacterium
AGACTCGTGTGCACATGGGCGCTGTTGCCGGTCCAGGCGTGGTCCGGCTTGGCCATGAACGTGACGGCGAAGCCGTTCTGCCAGGCGATCTCCTTCAGGCCGTGCTTGAACAGCGCGTGCCGGTCGGCGGACTCCAGCGCGCCGTCGAAGTGGATGTTGACCTCGTGCTGGCCCGCCGCCGCCTCGCCCTTGCTGAACTCGATCGGGATGCCCGCCGCGCCCATGTGGTTTCGGAACTGACGGTAGAGCGGCTCGGCCTTCGTCGCCTGCAGCAGGTGGTAGTCCTCGTTGTACCAGCCGAACGGCTGCAGCCCGTGGAAGTGCTTGCTGGCCGCGGCCTCGTAGCTGTCCCGCAGGAGGTAGAACTCGAGCTCGCTCGCCATGACGACGTCGTAGCCGAGCGAACGGGCGCGCTCGACCTGCCGGCGCAGCACCGTGCGGGGCGCGACCGGCACCAGCTCGCCGGTCTGCTCGTCCTTCGCGTCCGCGAGGACCAGCGCGGTCTTCTCGAGCCAGGGGACGACGCGCAGCGTGTTCCAGTCCGGCTCCGCCAGCCAGTCGCCGTATCCGGTCTCCCAGCTCATGAGCCGGTAGCCGGCCGGCGTCCGCATCTCCATGTCGGTGCCGAGGAGATAGGTGCAGAAGTGCGTGCCGTCGTGTGCGTGCTCGCGGAAATAGGAGCCGGTGATGCGCTTCCCCATCAGCCGGCCCTGCAGGTCCGTGATCGCGCAGATCACGGTGTCGATCGCGCCGGCGCGGATGCGCCGCTCCAGCTCCGGGAGGTCGATGCGGCCGGGGGCGGCTTCGTCCATGGAAGAGTCCTCCTGCGGGCGCAGACTGATTTACAAGGCGGACGCCGACTGTGGCCAGGCCAATTCGGGCGGGGGCGAGGGCGGGCGCGGGGGCGAGGGTACTTCGGGAACGAGTCGGGCGGGGGCCGTTCCGCGCCCGCAGTGCTCCCGCTTTGTCCCCGCCCTTGCCCGCTTTCTCCGCCCCCGCCCACGCCCGCAGTTTGCCGTTTGCCCCCACTCTCGCCCTGCGCCCCCGCCTCTCGCCCGCGGTTCGCTGTGGACGTCAGTACTTGTCTTCCCCCGTGATCGACTCTTCCATCTCGTCCGCGGCTTCGAGCGCGGCGTTCAACGCCAGCCGAAGCATCTCGGGATCGTCCAGTTCGAACAGCTTGACGACATAGATAACGACGTGCCGGCCGTCCTCGAGCGCCAGCGTCTGCCAGGCGCCCAGCTTGTGGTTCCCGCTCTCGACCAGGAGGCGATTGGCCAGGTCCTGCGCAATGGGACCCTCGACCAGAAAAGCGGGGGACCAGACTTCGCGGATCTCGAAATCGCCGAACTGCTCGGTCTTGCTGCCGACGTAGGCCAGCTGTGTCCGTTTCTTCGCGCTGCTCCCCACGTCGAATACGAGGGAATAGTCGCCGTCCTCATCGACCTCGTACTTGAACTCGAGCTGGTCGAGCAGCTTTCGCACACGCGGATCGCCGCCCGACTTGACGTCCTGCGCCACGGCCGCGTGCGTGCTCCACAGCAGGAATGCCACCGCGATGGCCAGTATCGCTCGCATGATGCCCCCGAGGGTCGATGGACTGGATGCCGGTTGGAGAAGCTACCATGAACGGCGCGCAGGAGGCCGTCAAGAGTTTCTCGAAGCGAACAGAACCCGAAGGCGATTTCGACGAAAGCGCACATTTCTACGGGAGTATGAACAAAGGACTTGCCCGCTCCCCGGACCTGATGCATCTTGTGCCACCACTCCAGTATTCCCCGCTGGCGGAGGCGCCGCCCCGGCCGCGCGCCGTAGCGGCGGTGCCGTTCGCTGGCTTCCTGAATCCCATCCGGAGGTTCCTATGACGGAGCGCGCGATGCGGCTGCGTGGACTCGGTGTTTTCCTGCTCGTTTTCCTTGGCCTCATGATCTCGGCCGGGGCCGTGGGCGCCCAGGGAGTCACGACCGCCGCGGTGAACGGCTTTGTGATCGACGAGGGCGGGCAAGGGCTGGCGGGTGCGCTGGTGCGGGCGCTGCACGAGCCCAGCGGCACGCAGTACGGCTCGGTCGTCCGGACCGGCGGCGCTTACACCATCCCCAACATGCGGGTCGGCGGACCGTACAGCATCAGCGTGGAGATGATCGGCTACGCCGCCCAGACGAAGCGCGACGTCTTCCTCCAGCTCGCTCAGACGCTGCGCGTCGACTTCACCCTGGCCACGCAGGCCGTGCAGCTCGAGGCGGTCGAGGTCGTGGCCGAGGCGGGCGAGATCTTCAACAGCGCCCGTACCGGCGCCGGGACCTTCCTGGATGCGCGCGAGGTCGCACAGCTCCCGTCCGTCAAGCGCAGCACGCGCGACCTGATCCGCACGGATCCCCGCAACGACGGCAACTACGCCTTCGCCGGCCGCAACTGGCTCTACAACAACATCTCCCTCGACGGCTCTTACTTCAACAACCCGTTGGGGCTGGACGATCGGGCGCCGGGCGGGCAGACCGCGGCCGAGCCGGTCCCGTACGAGGCGGTCG
>JACQVG010000116.1 GCA_016209905.1 Gemmatimonadota bacterium
CCGACATCGCGTACGTGGTGGCCACCGGCTTCGGGCGCCACCAGACGGCGATCGGGGACGTGCACGTCACCGACCTCACCGCCGCGGCGCGGGGGGCCGCGCACTTCTTCCCGGGAACGCGGACGATCCTGGACGTCGGCGGCCAGACGATGAAGGCGAGCCGCGTCGGGGCCGACGCAAGGGTCCAGAGCTTCCGTCTCAACGACAAGTGCGCCGCCGGCACCGGGGCGTTCCTCGAGAAGACCGCGCGCTACCTGGGCTACAAAACCGATGAGATCGGGCCGCTGGTCGCCACATCCAAGGCGCCCGTGCCGATCTCCGGCGTGTGCGCGGTGTTCGCCGAGTCCGAGGTGATCAACCATCTCACCGAGGGCGCGGCCCCCGCTGACATCATGCACGGCGCCATCGTCTCGCTGGTGGACCGCTCGGTCCAGCTCCTGAAACGAGTGCGGATGGAGCCGGAGTTCACGCTGATCGGCGGGATCCTGCGCTTCGAGCGCATGGCCGAAGTCGCGCGCGACGCGATCGGCGCGCAGGTGAATGTCCCGCCCGGAGACCTGGTGCAATTCACCTCGGCGTTCGGCGCCGCGCTCCTGGGCCAGCGCCGGTTGCGCCGGCTCGCCGCCGAGGCCGGACGCGTGGAAGCCGCCGGAGTGGGAGCATGAAGGCCGCGCTGTTCCACGGAAGCGGCCGCCCGCTCGAGGTCACCGACGTTCCCGACCCGGTGCCCGGGCCGGGCGCGGTGCTGGTGCGGGTCGCCGGGTGCGGGCTCTGCCACACCGACCTGCACTACCTCGACCACGGGGTGAAGACGTTCAAGACGCCGCCCCTCATCCTCGGCCACGAAGCGGCGGGCACGGTGGCGCAGCTGGGGGAGGGCGTGACCGGCTGCGCGGTCGGGGATCGCGTGCTCATCCCGGCCGTGCTGTCGTGTGGGCGCTGTGGCGACTGCCGGCGGGGAAGGGAAAACCTCTGCGCCGAGCTCGCCATGCTCGGCAACAACTTGGACGGCGCGTTCGCGGAGCTGGTCGCCGTCCCGGCGCGCGAGCTCGTTCCGCTGCCGGCGTCGCTTCCGCTGGAGCAGGCGTGCATCATCGCCGACGCCGTCTCGACGCCGTATCACGCGGTGCGGCGCCGTGCCCGCGTGCGCCCCGGTGAGACCGTGGCGGTGCTCGGCTGTGGCGGCGTGGGGCTCAACCTCGTGCAGTGCGCGACCCTGGCCGGCGGGCGGGTGATCGCGATCGATCTTAGCGACGAGCGACTCCGGATCGCCCGGGTGCTCGGCGCCGTGGAGACGATCAACCCGGTCGGCGTGGAACGGCTCGACAAGCGCGTCCGCCAGATCACGGACGGCGGGGTGGACGTCGCGTTCGAGGCGATCGGAAGCCCGCGCACGGTGGAGGCGGCGTTCAGCCTCCTGCGGCGGGGTGGCCGGCTATGTGTCGTGGGGTACTCGCAGGAACCCGCCACCATCTCCGCGGCCAGGTTGATGTACCATGAGCTGGAGGTGGTCGGGAGCCTGGGATGCGGGGGTGGGGAGTACCCGGAGATCGTCGCGCTCGTTGTGGCGGGTCGCCTCCGCCTCGATCCGATCCTGAGCGGGACGCTGCCGCTCGCCGAGATCAACGACGGCTTCGATCGGCTCCGCCGGACCGAGGGCGTGCGATGGGTGGTGACCCCGTGACCGGCGCGCTCGCGACTACGGCTGGCGGTCTCCGAGGACGGCTTGCAGCTGGCGCAGTACCTCCCCCAGCCGGGTAAGCTCCGCTCCGTACCGCGCCCAGTCGCCGCTCCGCTGCGCCTCGACCGCGCGCTGGTACAACTCGGCCGCCTGGCGGGTCAGACCGGCCCCGCGCCCGTCGCCGGAACCGGCGGCCGCGCTCGGCGTCGCCGCAACCGCGGCGGGCAGGGCCACGCCGCCGAACAGCCGCGTCAACCCGGCCTCGAGCGTCTCCTCCATCACGACCTGGTTCTGGTGGGCGACGACGACGCGCTTAAGCTCGGGGATGCGCCCCCCCTCGGCCCGCAGGTAGAGCGGCTGCACGTAGATAAGCGACTCCTCGATCGGGATGACGAGCAGATTGCCGCGGATCACTTCGGAGCCGCGCTGGTCCCACAGCGAGACCTGGCGGGAAACCTCGGTGTCCTGGTTGATCCGGTTGACGATCTGCGCCGGCCCGAAGACCAGGCTCTGCTTGGGGAAGCGGTATACGAC
>JACQVG010000008.1 GCA_016209905.1 Gemmatimonadota bacterium
GGCTGCGGACGAGCGGGAGGAAGAGGCCCGCCATCCCGTCCGGCCGGCCGTAGAGCGGATTCTCGCGCCGCGCGGCGATGGCCGCCGCGAGCTGGTCTTCCGCCTCTTCCACCGGCTTCGACGCGTCGGCTCTGGGGCGCGGGATGGGAAAGAACCAGTGGATGTCCGGATGCGCGAGCGAGCCCGCCAGCCGGCACGCGTGGCAGGCGTCGCATGGTGCCCCGGGGCCGGCTTCGCAGACCAGGCCCGCGGCCAGCCAGAGTCCGAGCCGCTGCTTCCCCACGCCGGGTGCACCCACCAGGAGGAGAGCCTGTGGGAGACGCCCCGCCCCGAGCGACCCCGCCAGGCGCTCCCTCAGCCCTTCGTGGCCGTAGAGGGGATGCAGCGCCATGCCGGAATCTACGAGCCGGGGCCGGAGGTGAAAGAGCCGTCCAGTACCCTCAGGGCGAGTCGAACAGGCCGGGGATGCGGGAGGCCAGCTCGTCGCGCGCGGCTCGGAAGGCCGCGAGCCGGTCCGCCTCGTCGCCGCTCGCGACCGCGGGGTCGGGCAGGGGCCAATGCAGCCGCCGAACCGGGCCGGGAAACGTCGGGCACACCTCTTCGGCACAGAGCGTCACCACTGTATCCACTTCGGCGGCCGGAATCTCGGCGATCCCCTTGGCTCGCTGATCCGAGGCGTCAATGCCGACCTCGGCGAGGACCCGGAGCGCGAGCGGGCTCAACGCCGTGGGGGCCGAACCCGCGCTGAAGACCCTCACGCCGGGCGGCGCGGACTTCCGGGCGAGCGCTTCGGCCATCTGGCTGCGCGCGGAGTTGGCCACGCAGAGGAAGAGGACGCCCAATGGCTCAGGCCGGCGGCTTGACGGCGCGCACCTTCGCGGAGGTCACGGCTGTCGCGGCTTGCCTCAGCCATTCGGCGCCGCCGAACACCTCGCTGTCGCCGTAGGTGCGCTCCTCGACCACCTCGACCTCGGTGAAGCCGGCCGTGCGGATGTGGCCGAGGTACTCTTCGCGCAGCGACGCGCCCGCGACGCAGCCCACATAGGCCTCCACCGAAGACCGGATCTCCTCAGGGAGCGGGCGGCCGAGCACCAGGTCGCTCACGAGCATGCGGCCTCCCGGCCTCAGAACGCGGAACGCCTCCCGGAAGACGCGGTCCTTCTCGGGCGAGAGGTTGATGACGCAGTTGGAGATGACGACGTCCACGGACGCGTCCGCGACGGGGAGCTGCTCGATCTCGCCCAGCCGGAACTCGACGTTCGTGAAGCCGCCGGCGGCGGCGTGGGCGCGCGCCTTCTCGATCATGGCGGGCGTCATGTCCACCCCGATCACGCGGCCGCCGGGTCCCGTGGCCCGCGCCGCCAGAAAGGCGTCCATGCCCGCGCCGGAGCCGAGGTCGAGCACCGCCTCTCCCGCACGAACGGCGGCGTGCTGAAGCGGGTTGCCGCAGCCCAGGCCGAGGTTGGCGCCCGCGGGGACGTCCTCCAGGTCCTGCCGCGCGTAGCCGATGTGCTGCGCGATGCCATCGCAGGCGCATCCGCATCCGGCGGCCTCGCCGGTGGCGATCTCTGCGTACTTTTCGCGGACCGCGGTACGGATGTCGGGACCAGCGCTCATGTGCGGGGTCTCCTTTCATCGTCATTGTACGATGAATGGAGCGCCCTGTCAAGCCGCGGCCGGCAGGGTTGCAGATCACCGGTGCGGATGATGGATTTCACCGACCCCGAACCGTAGAGGTGGAATTGCTCGCTCGCCGATCCCCCGCTCTTCGATGGTTGTGGCGCGCCGCGGTGTGGCTGCTCGTCCTGGGCGCGCTGCTCGGCGTCAAGCCCCTGTACGCCGCCGATGGCAGCGGCTCCGCGGACCCCGTCACGCCGGTCATCCTCGCGGTGGCGCTGATCCTCATCGCGGCCAAGCTGGGCGGTGATCTCGCCACGCGGATCGGCCAGCCCGCGGTCCTGGGGGAGCTGGTCATGGGCGTGGTCATGGGCAACCTCACCCTGGCGGGCTACCGGGGCCTCGAGTGGATCCAGAGCGACGTCTCGGTGGACATGCTGGCGCGGATCGGCGTCCTCGTGCTCCTCTTCGAGGTGGGGCTGGAGTCCACCGTGTCGCAGATGCTGCAGGTGGGGCTGACGTCGCTGCTGGTGGCGACGCTCGGGGTCGCCGCGCCCTTCGCGCTCGGTTGGGGGGTCGGCGCGTGGCTGCTTCCGGAGCACAGCCCGTACGTCCACGCCTACCTCGGCGCCGCCTTGACCGCGACGAGCGTCGGGATCACGGCGCGGGTGCTCAGGGACCTCGAGCGGTCGGACAGCACCGAGGCGCGGATCATCCTCGGGGCCGCCGTGATTGACGACGTGCTCGGCCTGGTCATCCTCGCCGTGGTCTCGGGCGTCATCGTGGCGACGAACGCGGGGACGCAGATGGGCTACGGCGGCGTCGGCCTCATCGTCCTGAAGGCGATGGTCTTCCTCGCGGGATCGCTCGCGCTGGGGGTCTATCTCTCCCCCTGGCTGTTCCGGTTGGCGTCGAAGCTCCGGGCTCGGGGCGTGCTGCTCTCCCTCGGGCTGGCCTTCTGCTTCCTCCTCTCCTGGCTGGCGAGCGTCATCGGTCTGGCGCCGATCGTGGGCGCCTTCGCGGCCGGCCTGATCCTGGAGGACGTGCACTACCGTGACTTCGTGGACCGTGGCGAGCACGGGCTCGAGGAGCTGATCCATCCGATCTCGGCCTTCCTGGTGCCTATCTTTTTCGTGCTCATGGGTATGCGCACCGACCTCAGAGTCTTCCTGGAGCCGGGCGTGCTCGGGCTCGCCGCGGCCCTCACGGTGGCCGCGGTTCTGGGCAAGCAGCTGTGCGCCGCCGGGGTGTGGCGGAAGGGGGTGGACCGGCTGACGGTCGGCATCGGCATGATCCCGCGCGGCGAGGTCGGGCTCATCTTCGCCAACATCGGCCTCGCGCTGGTGGTGGCGGGCGAGCGGATCATCAATCAGGCCACCTTTTCGGCCGTGGTCGCGATGGTGATCGTGACGACGTTGATCACTCCGCCCGCGCTCAAGTGGAGTCTGGCTCGCAGGACCAGGCCGGCCGAGGCCGCGGCGCCCGGCGCCGGGAGCCGGCCCGGCTAGTACACCCGCCCGCCCAGCGGCACCTCGCGCCCCGGCGCGAGCCTCCGCCCGCAGCACGCGACCGACGCGCATATCGAGCGCTGCGAACGCGTCAGAGCTCAATCTGCGCACCGATCTCGATGACCTGCTCCGCGGGCACGTTGAAGCTGGTGGTGATGCGGGGTGTGTTCCGCGACATGACCGCGAACAGCTTCTCCCGCCAGATCGGCATCCCGGGTCGCTTGGTGGCGAGCAGGGTCTCGCGGCCCACAACGAAGGTGGTGGCCTCCAGCGTGAGGTCGAATCCCGTCGCGCGCGCGAGGTCGAGCACCTCGAGCACGTCCGGCTCCTCCATGAAACCGTAACGGCCGGTGATGCGGAAGATGTTCTCGCCGAGGTCCTCGAGCGCGACGCGCTCCTGCCTCGGCACCCTGGGGATCTCCTCGGTCACGAGCGTCAGAAAGATGAGGCGCTCGTGGAGCACCTTGTTGTGCCGCAGGTTGTGCATGAGCGTGCAGGGCACGTTGCCCGCCTGGGCCGTGAGGTACACCGCCGTCCCGGCAACCCGGGCGGGGGGCTCGGCGGCGATGTCGCCCAGCAGGAGCGGCAGGGGCACGGCCACCTCGCTCAGGCGCTCGCCGAGGACCTCGCGCCCGCGTCGCCAGGTGGAGAGGAGCACGTAGCCCGCCGCCCCGACGACGAGAGGGAACCAGCCGCCCTGCGGGATCTTGATGGCCGTGGCGCCGAGGAAGGCGAGGTGCACGATGAGCAGGCTTCCCGCGATCGCCGCGACGACCGGCCAGCTCCACCTCCAGATATCCCGCATGACCCGCTCCGCGAGCGCCACGGTGATGATCATGGTCAGGGCGACCGCCACCCCGTACGCGGCGGCCAGGTTGCTCGACGAGCCGAACCCGAGCACGAGGCCGATGGTCGCGAGGAGCAAAGCCCAGTTCACCGAGGGGACGTATATCTGGCCGATCTCCACGGCCGAGGTGTGACGGATCGTGATGCGCGGCAGGTAGCCGAGCTGCACGGCCTGGCGCGTGAGCGAGAAGGCTCCGGAGATCACCGCCTGCGACGCGATCACCGTGGCGCCCGTGGCGAGCGCAACCACGGGATACAGCGCCCAGCCCGGCGCCAGCCGGTAGAAGGGGTGCTCGGCGGCGGACGCGTCCCGCAAGAGCAGCGCCCCCTGCCCGAAGTAATTGAGCAGCAGGCTCGGGAACACGACGGTGAACCAGGCGAGCCGGATCGGCCGGCGGCCGAAGTGCCCCATGTCGGCGTACAGCGCCTCGCCGCCCGTCACGACGAGGAACACCGCTCCGAGGACGACGAAACCCGCCCAGCCGTTCTCCCCGAAGAACCGGACCGCGTGGGCCGGATTGAGGGCCGCCACGATACGCGGCTCCCGCGCGATCGCGGGGATGCCGAGCGCGGCGATGGCGAGGAACCACAAGAGGGTGACCGGGCCGAACATGGCGCCGATGCCCGCCGTGCCCCGGCGCTGCACGGCGAACAGCGCGACGAGGATCGCCACCGTGAGCGGTACCACGTACGGCTCGAAGAGCGGGGTCGCCACCCCGAGTCCCTCGACGGCGCTCAGCACCGAGATCGCGGGGGTGATCATCCCGTCGCCGTAGAGCAAGGCCGCGCCGAACAATCCCAGCACGATGGCGGCCGGCAGCCGGGCGCCGGGGCGGCGCCGGGTCGGCGTGCGGAGCAGCGCCATGAGCGCCAGGATGCCCCCTTCGCCCCGGTTGTCCGCTCGCATGACGAGGGCCAGGTACTTGAGCGAGATGATGACGGCGAGCGACCAGAAGATCAGCGACACGACGCCCAGCACGTTCGCCGCCGTGGGCGGCAGCCCGTGGCGGCCGCTGAAGCACGCGCGCAGGGCGTACAGCGGGCTCGTCCCGATGTCGCCGTAGACGACGCCGAGCGCGCCCAGAGACAGCAGGGCGAGGTAGCGGCCCCTAGGCGCCGGGAAGTGGCCTCCGGGGGGTGTGGACATGGTCAACGAAGATAGCACGACCCGTGGTGGGGGGACGCCCCGGCGGTCGACATAGGAATTTCTTCACGGTGTCCATTCGTGCCCCATGGGACACGCCGGACGTGAGCGGGCTGTCCGTCCGGGTTTCGAGCAGCTCGAAGCCGACGGACGGTTCGGGCTTGCGGCCAGCTATCAGGATGCCCTGCTTGCGCTCGAGGCGGAGGACCGTGCCGGCCTCGACTAGACGCCGAGGACGTCCTTGCCGACCTCGATCCCTTCGCGCTGGAGAAGCTCGAGGGACTGCTCCACGGTCCGCCGGAAGGCCTCGGCCGCATCCTCCTTGGTCAGCTTGCCGTCGGCGTTTCGCGCCTTGACCTCGTCGAGCTAGCTCATCGGCTTCGAGCAGCTGGCCATTCGGGATCGGCGTCACGCGCAGCGGACTGCCGACCGGGCCACCATGAAAATCGAACTTGCGGTATTCGATATTCATGGTAGCTTCAAGGACCATGATCGAGCGCCGCCGGTGGCTCGCCGAGATCCGGGCCTCGCTCAAACGGAGCCGCGTCACCGCGCTCGTCGGGGCGCGACAGGCCGGGAAGACCAC
>JACQVG010000119.1 GCA_016209905.1 Gemmatimonadota bacterium
GGACCTGGTTGATCCCCATCAGGTTGTACTCGACCGGGTCCTCGGCGGTCATGATGTTCACTTCCATCGTGTTGACGCGCGACAACGCCGAGTAGAGCGTCGTCGTCTTGCCGGACCCCGTCGGCCCCGTCACGAGCACCATCCCGTACGGGTTGAGGATCGCCTTCAGGAGGTCCGCCTCAGCCTTGGGCTCGAAGCCGAACTTCGCGAGGTCGAGGGTGAGGTTCCCCTTGTCGAGGATCCGCATCACGATCTTCTCGCCGAACAGGACCGGCAAAATCGAGACCCGGTAGTCAATCACCCGCTTGCCCATCTTGAGCTTGATCCGCCCGTCCTGCGGCACCCGACGCTCGGCGATGTTGAGGGCCGACATGATCTTGATGCGGGAGGTGAGCGCCGCCCTGAGCTTGAGCGGAGGCTTCATGACCTCCTGCAGCTCGCCGTCCACCCGGTAGCGCACGCGGATCTCGTGCTCGAACGGCTCGATATGGATGTCGGACGCGCCCCGCTTCACCGCGTCGGTCAGGATGGCGTTGATCAGCTTTACGACCGGCGCGTCGTCGGCCACGACCGCGGGCGCCTGCTCCTCCTCCTGCTCCGAGATGACCTCCAGCTCCTCGGCCGCCTCCTGGTCCATCTCCTTGAGGAGGGTGTCGAGCTGGGCGTCCACCTGCTCGTAATGCTTCTCCAACGCGGTGCGGAGGGTGTACTCGCCCGCGATGACGGGGAAGATGTCGTAACGCGTGACGAACTTGAGGTCGTCAATGACCCCCATGTTGGTGGGGTCGGCCATCGCCACCGTCAGCGTGCGCCCCTCCCGCTTGAGCGGGAGCACCATGTGCTTCAGGGCGATGTCGGCGGGGATCATCTTGACGATCTTGGGATCAACCTCGAACCGGGCCAAGTCCACCGCCGGCATGCGGTACTGCCGCGCGAGCATCTTGGTGATCTCGGTCTCCTGGACGAAACCGAGCTTCACGAGGTTGTAGCCGAGCCGCGTCCCGTTGGCGCGCTGTTCCTGGAGGGCTTTCTCGAGCTGCTCCTTGGTGATCAGGCCTTCTTTGATGAGCAGGTCGCCGAGCCGAACGCCGGGTGCAGCCGCTGGTGCCGACATGCGCTAAGAGCCGGATGGAGAAGGAAGAACGATGCCCAACCTCGGGTAAAAACGGAATACTACCGGCGACCTCCCCCCTGTCAAGGAGCGGACAGGCGCGCTCGCAGCCTCGCCGCGAGGACGGGCCCGATCCCGGGAACGCGCTCCAGCTCCTCCACCCGCCGGAACGGGCCCCGACGCGCGCGGTCGCCGACGATGCGCGCGGCGAGCGCCGGCCCGATGCCGGGGAGGCAGTCGAGCTCCTCCGCCGTCGCGCGGTTGAGCGCGACGACGCGGGAGCGCCGGCACGGGTCCCTAACGCCGGTCACGGCCGCCGAGGCCGGCGCGCCGCTCGCCCCGAACCGCGGCACGCCGGAGAAGGACACCGAGCGCTCGAGCGCCCGCAGCGCCCCAGGCCCCACCCCCGCCACGCGGCGCAGAGCCCCGAGCGAGCCGAAGGGGCCATTCGAATCGCGCTCCTCGACGATGCGGCGGGCCAGCTCCGGCCCCACCCGCGGCAGTCGCTCGAGCTCCGGCGCCGTGGCGCGGTCCACGTCCACGCGCTCCCCCGGCTGGAGCGGTCGAGCCAGCGCTTCGGCGCGGCGCGAGAGCTCCGCCTGGCGAGCGATGTCTTCGCCCGCCAGCTCGGGCGCGATCACCGGCGAGCCGGGTGCCTGCGCCGGCGAGCGCACCGCGCGCAGCACGCCGCCGGCAGCGGCCAGCACCCCGAGAAAGAGCAGCGCGCGACGCTCGTCCCTGGTAAACACGCGCTGAACGTAGCGGTCCCCAACCTGCCCTGGAGGCGCCGGAGCGCGCCGACCGTACCGTTTCAGCGCACCAGCGCGAGCGCGAGCCTCCCCACGTTGGCGAGGGACTCGGGCGAGATCTTGTCCGGTGTGTCCGCGGTCGTGTGCCACGCGGCGTAGTCCAGATCGATCACGTCGATGGCGCGGATCCCGGCCTCCAGGAGCGGGATGTGGTCGTCCATGACGGGGATGCCCCGTCGGGCGCGGAACACCCGCCCCAACCCGATCGCTTCGGCGGTCCGCCACACCCGCTCCACGACCTCGGGACTGCGCTCAAGCGAGTGGCCTTCCTGGGAAAACTGCTGGTCGCGGTCGCCGACCATGTCCCACACCACCGCGAACAGCGGCCGGTAGGCCGGCGGAAGATTCCGGCTGAAGTATCGCGACCCGATGAGGGCGTCCTCGCCGTCGAAGCTGCCATAGTCCTCCCCGTCAACGAAGACCAGGTCCACGCCCACGCTCGGGGGCGCGCGCCGGAGCTCGTCGGCGACGCCGAGGAGCAGGGCGACGCCCGAAGCGCCGTCGTTGGCGCCCGGAACCGGCAGCCGCCGCCGTTCGGGGTCCGGATCTAGGTCCGCGGTCGGGCGGCTGTCCCAGTGGGCCACGTAGAGCACACGGCTCGGATCGGCCGGGCGGAAGCGCGCGATGAAGTTGCGCAGGTGCAGGGTGTCCAAGGATGCCGTCACGTGGTCGAACGCCTGGACCTCCACGCTGTCGGCTCGGCGCCGCAGCTCCGCTTCGAGCCACGCGCCAATCGTTTGGTGGCCGGCCGTGTTGGGCACCCGCGGTCCCGCGGCCACCTGGTGCTCGACCCACGCGAGCGCCTGCAGGCCGTCGAAGCGCTGGGAGGCTTGGGACGAGCGACCGCCGCATCCGGCGACCAGGGCCAGTACAGCCAATGCGGGGCGACGCGTCATCGAATCTCTCCCGCCGCGAAGGAGACCGAAACGGTGGCCGTCACGATGAACTGCGAGAACCTGCGGTTCACCTGCGCATCCTCGGTGAGAACGTAGCTCAGGGCGAACGCCGCCGACACGTTCGGCGGCATGTCGGTGTCCATCGTCAGGTGATACTCGCGCCGCTCGGAGTCGGCGGTCGGCACGCAGCCGGCCCCGCCGGTCCGCCGGACGCATCCCTTGTTGGCGCTGCGCAGATACCGTAACGAGGCCCGCACCTCCGAGGGAAGGCGGAGGAGCTCGGGCGGAGCCCGGAAGGCGAACGAGAGGTCCGCGGACGTCAGGTGGCGATCGTACAGGGTGACGATGCCCGACCGGTCCGTCCGTACGCGCTCCTCCGCCACGGAGAGATTGGTGACGACGCGCGGCGCCCAGCGCAGCGAGAGGGCGATCGGGCGCGAGCGCGTCTCCTGGCTTCCCCGCACCCCCACCGCCGGCGACACGGCGCCGCCCGTGGCGGCGCCAAGCGGCGGCTGCACGGTCTCCGACTCGCGGACGCGGACCGCGGCGCTCGCGCTCACGCCCGCGAGCGCCAGCCTGATGAGCCGATGCCGGGGGGTCCAGGTCCAGCGGCCGGTCACGTCGGGCCACTCCGTCTCGGTGGTGAGGAGTTGCTGCTGCCCCCCCCCCCCGCTGCGGAGCGCCCAGGTGACGATGCGGCGCTCGGCATAGCTCGACGTAACGGAGAAGTTGAGCGGCAACCTGAGGCCCGAAGCGAGCCGCGTCTGGCGCGATTCCGAGGCGGCCGAGGCCGGACGGTCCCGCTGACGCCGGAAGGCGCCGGCCCCGCCCAAGCCGAGCTGGTATGCGATGCCCGGGTCGAACCCGGGCCGGTCGAACTGGGAGCGGCGATCGCTGCGGGTGGCGAAGTCGAGCTGGCTCACCCGGTCGAACACCCGCACCAGCGCCGGAGAGCCGCCGAGCA
>JACQVG010000121.1 GCA_016209905.1 Gemmatimonadota bacterium
CCCGATTCCACCCCAGGCTCCCTGGCCAGGAACGCCGGCAAGCCCGAGCTGTCCGGATTGAGCAGCCTGTCTATGCGGCGCTCGCTGATCGAGGCCAGATCGGCCGCCGCGATGGCGAGCAGGTCCAACGCCTGGGCCACGATCTGCGCGTGGAAGTTCCCGCCGCTCACGATCTCGTTCGTCTCGGGGACGACGAGCGGATTGTCGGTGGCGCTGTTGATCTCGATCTCGAGCACCCGGCGCACGTATGCCAGCGCGTCGCGCGCCGCGCCGTGGACCTGCGGCATGCAGCGCAGCGAGTAGGCGTCCTGGATGCGCGCATCGCCCTCCCGGTGCGACTCGCGGATCTCGCTCCCCTCGAGCAGGGCGCGCAGTCTCGCCGCGCTGGCCGCCTGGCCCGGGTGGGGCCGTACCGCCTGGATGTTCTCCGCGAACGGTCCGGGTGAGCCCTTGAGTGCGTCGAGGCTCATCGCGCCCGCGATCTCGAGCGCGTCGAGCGCCCGCTCCGCCTCGAGTAGCGCGAGCACGCCCAGGGCAGAGCAGAACTGGGTGCCGTTGATGAGGGAGAGGCCGTCCTTCTCTCGCACGTCGAGCGGCGGTAGGCCGGCGGCCGCAAGCGCGTCCTTCGCCGGGACGACGCGGCCGCCCATCTCGACCTCGCCCTCGCCCATGAGGCCCACCGCGACGTGGGCTAGCGGCACGAGGTCCCCGCTGGCGCCGACCGAGCCGAACTCGGGCACGACGGGATGGATACCGCGATTCAGGAAGTCGAGGAGCAGCTCCACGCAGCGCACGGTGCAGCCCGAGTGGCCGTGGGCGAGGCTGTTGGCCCGGAGCAGCATGAGCGCGCGCGTCTCGGCCCGCCCGAGCGGCGCGCCGCAGCCGGCGGCGTGGCTGACGATGACGTTGCGCTGGAGGGCGAGGCGCTGCTCGGGTGGGATCAGAACCTCGGCGAGGCGCCCGAAGCCGGTCGTCACGCCGTACACCCGCGCTCCTTCGGCAATCCGCGCCTCCACCACGCGGCGGGCCAGGGCGAGGGCCGCGCTCGCGGCGGGAGCGAGGGTGACCTCCGCGACTTCGCCCGCGGCGACGCGCGCGACGTCTTCCAGCGTGAGGTGGTGACCGTCGAGGACGAGGGTGGCGGTCATGGGCCGTCCGTCACCGGCGGGTGCCGCCCGGTGGTCGCCAGCCGGCCTCAGGGATCGCGAGACGAAGCGCCACTGTCCCCCTCAGCTCTCGAGCATGGCCGGCGCAGCGGTGAGCGTCTCGCCCCGCAGCATCGCCGTGTCCGCGCCGAGCCGGCGCCAGGCGGCGTCGCGCTCCTGGGGCGTGTCGTACAGCGCGACCAGCGCGCCGCCGCTCCCGGCCAGACGCACCAGAAATGCGTCCGTCTCCCGCAGCCGGTCAAGCCAGTGCCCGATGGCCGGAAGCCGTCCCGCGACCACGGGCTCGAAATCGTTGTGCGAGCGCCGCCGCACCTCGGCCCAAGAGCTCAGCGCGGTCGCGGGGAAGACCGCCGCAAACTCGCCCGTCTCCTGCGCCGCGCGGTCCTTGTCCATCCAGGCGTAGGCCTCGGCGGTGCGCACCGGCGCGGGCGGCGGGACGACGAGGAGCGGCCGCGACGGCAGCGGATCGAGGGCGAGCAGGCGCTCCCCGCGGCCCCAGCCGAGCGCCAGCGGCGCGCCGGAGAGGAAGAACGGCACGTCACTGCCGAGCTCGGCACCCAGCACCAGGAGATCGCCGTCGGCAAGCCGTCGGCCGTGGAGGCGATTGAGCGCGCCCAGCGTCGCCGCGGCGTCCGACGCGGCGCCGCCCAGCCCGGCGCTCCACGGGATTCGCTTGCGCAGCTCGACCCTGACCCCGCCCGGCACGCCGGCGGCGCGCAAGTACCGCCGGGCGGCGCGCACGATCAGGTTGTCCTCCACCGGCCCGAGCTCCGCGGGCGCGCCGGCGAGCGAGACGCCGGACCCGGTCCGCTCGACGATCAGCTCGTCGGCGATGCTGACGAGCTGAAACAGCGACTCGATCGCGTGATACCCCTTGGTGTCGCGGCCGAAGACACGCAGCCAGAGGTTGACCTTGGCGGGCGCGCTCGCCACCAAGCGGTCGCTCACCGGGCGACGTCCTGACCGCTGAGCTCGCGCAACGAGAGCCCCGCCCGCGCGAGGCTGGCGAGGCCCAGGACGGTGATCGGCACGAACCAGCCGAGATGGATCCCGACGGCGAAACTCACGGCCGCGTGGGCCGGCACGCCGTACAGGCTCAGCGCCGCGCGCGAG
>JACQVG010000126.1 GCA_016209905.1 Gemmatimonadota bacterium
ATCGAGCACCTGGGCGATCGTCCGATAGGACTGGTCCTCCACGTCCGCCAGGACGACGACCTCCCGGTACTCCTCCGGCAGCTTCGCCAGTTCCGCCCGCAGCACGTCGTCGAGCTCCGGTGCCTCGAGAAACCCACCGGAGGGGTCCGTCTCGGCGAACGCCGAGTGGAGGCCCGCCGAGGCGAGGCTCTCCAGCTCGGCCGTGTCGGTGGGTTCCTCTCTGGCCCGCCGCCACGCGCGGATCCGGAGGTTCCGGCAGATGGTGAAGTGCCAGGCGCGGCAGTTTGTTCCCGGCTGGAACTGCCGCCAGTTGCGGTAGGCCTGGAGGTACGTGTCCTGCGCGAGATCCTCCGCCTCCGACTCCGCGCCGGTGAGCGAGCGCGCGAAGCGGTACACGGCGTTCAGATGAAGCAGCGCCTCGCGGTCGAACGCCTCGCGGGCGCCCGTCGGCGGCAGCGGCGATTCTGGCATGATTCGTCCCAAAGTAATGCGATTGGCGGCGGCGATGTTCCCGGTGCCCGACGGCTCGCGGGCTTCCCCCGGCCACGGCGGGAACCAGGGCAGGGGCTTGTGCGTTATATACCCAGTTGGGTATCATCCCTCCTTCTACTTCGTCTTGGAGGCGCGGTGTCCCAGGTCTACGCTCCGGTCGTTTACCTCCGGCCGCACGTCGAGCGGCGCATCCATAACCGCCTCAAGCGTCTGGAGGGGCAGGTGCGTGGCGTGCAGCGCCTGCTCGCCCAGCATCAGTCGTGTGACGATCTCCTGATGCAGCTGGGCGCGATCAAGCAGGCGCTGAACGGCGTGATGGTCGAGCTGTTGGACGGTCACATCGAAACGTGCGTGGCCGAGAGCGTCGAGAAGGGCCAGGGTATGAAGGCCCTGGCGAGCCTGAGGGGTGCGCTGTCGCACGCCTTGAGGCACGCGTCGTGATGCGCAAGACCGTGGCCGCTGCGGGGACAGCGGTGGCGGCGGCCGTGGGGTCGGCGCTTTGCTGTCTGGGCCCGTTGGTCGCGGTCGCGCTGGGGGTTTCCGGTGCCGGTCTGGCGAGCACGTTCGAGCCGCTCCGTCCGTACTTTGTCGGCGCCACGGTGCTGCTACTCGGCGCCGGCCACTGGGGCGTCCGGCGGGAAGAGCGGCTCGCTTGCGAGCCGGGGAAGCCGTGCGCTGATGTCCGGACCCGGCGCCGCATGAAGGCGGGGGTGTGGCTGGCGACTGTGCTCGCGGCGGCGCTCGTTTCGTTCCCGTACTGGTCACGTGTGCTGACGTAGGAGGTGCAGATGTCTATTTCCGGTATCGTCGGTTTCTTCAGCTCGGCGGCGATTGGCGCCGCGGCGGTTTTATGCCCGCTGTGCGGTGGTGGTCCCGGATCGGCCGCTGCCCAGCAGCCTCCCGACACAGCCGTGGCGCGGTTCGCGGTCTCCGGTATGACCTGCGGCAGCTGCGCCACGACGGCACGGCTGGCGTTGCAGCGGCTGCACGGCGTGTACCAGGCCACCGTTTCGTACGACTCGTCGAGCGCCGAGGTGCGCTATGACCCGCGCCAGGCCACTCCGGCGGGAATCGCGGAGCATTTGGAGCGGATGACCGGCTATCGCGCGACGTCGGTCGGCGCGGCGGATTCGCTCGCTCGCCGGCGCGCGGGTCGCTGACCCGGGCGCAGGGAGGGGAGTCTTGTGCCCGATGAAGAGAAGCCGGAGCAGGGAGCGGCGCGGTCGAATGGCTGGGGCGCCGGCCTGGTACTCGCCGCGGCGCTGTGCTGCGCCGCGCCGGTGCTGATCGGCACCGGGCTGGCAAGCGCGGCATGGGGCGTTGTGCGCCAGCATTGGGGGTGGCTGGCGGGTGGGCTCGGGCTCGCCGCGGTCACGATTCTCGTGCGCGGGCGACAGGCCCGGGAACTATAGCGCGGTTTTTTTTCGGCTTCGTAGATACCCCACTGGGTATCTTTCTCGCACACAGCTCAAGGGGAGGTCTTACCATGCGTCACATTCTGCTGATCGCCGCCGGTCTCGTTGCGCTTTCAGCGCCGGTTTTCGCGCAATCGTCGAATCGGGTGGATCGGGTCTCGGCCCAGGACTTCGAGAGAACCGTCAGGCAACTGGAGACCGCGTTGCAGAGCCGCGGCTTCATGATCGTAACCCGCGCCGACCACCAAAACATGCTGCGCATGGTCGGCGCCAACGTCCGGGGCGCCGTGACGATCGAGTTCGGGAAGCCCGACATGATGCGGTCGAGCCTCCCCGCCCACCCGGAGATCGGGCTGGAGATGCCAATGCGCATCTACGTCTGGGAACGCGCGGACGGAAGGACCGTCGTGAGCTATCATCGGCCCGCGGCGGTCTTTGCCGCCTATGGGAACCCCGAGCTCACGGCCATGGGCAACATGATGGACGGCATGTTCGAGCAAATCGTGGGCGACGCGACCAGGTAGGGACTCTCCGATGCTTATCACCTGGATCGACATGGCGGTCGTGGCGATCGGGGCGGCGGGGATAGGCTACGGTCTTTGGTGGCGACCGCGCCCCCCGGCACCTCTGCCGTCGCCGCCGGCATCAGCGGGGGAGCTCCTTCTGACGCTGCTCGCGGCAGTGCCGGCAGCCGTGGGCCCAAACGTGCTCGTGGTCGCTCTGACGCCGGGCATGCCGGCGATGCCGACGCTGGTCCGGCTGGCCCTGCGTCCGTCGGTCGGGATGCTCGGGGTCGTTTGGGTCGCGGCGCGGGCGGCCGGCTACACGCGACTCGTCAACCGCATCGAGGCAGGCGTCTGGGTGGGGTTCGTGGCCACCGCGGCGCTGGACGTCTTCCGCCTCACGAGCTTCTCGCTCGGCCTGCTGCCCGGGAACATGCCTCGTATGTTCGGCGTGCTGATCCTCGACCGGATGGCCGCAGGGCCCAGCACGCTCTCTGACGTGGTAGGCGCGGCGTACCATTTTTGGGTCAGCGCGTGCTTCGGCCTCGCCTACACGCTTCTTTTGGGCCGCACCCGATGGTGGGGCGGCCTGATCTGGGGATTGGTCGTCGAGGTCGGCATGATGACGACGTCTCCGATGGTGATCGCCATGGGGACGGGCTACTTTGGGCTCGCCCTTGGCAAGGGTCTGCTCAACGGGGTGTTCCTCGGAAGCCTGGTTCCTCACATTTCGTATGGTGTCGTACTGGGGCTGCTCCTGGAGCGGTACGTGGCCCATCGCGGCACGATATTCGGCTTGGTGCGCGCGCTCGCGCACCGGCCGGTAACCGGCATCAGGCCGGGGAGCGCCCATGCGGTCCGCTGAGACAGCCTCCGCTAAGACCAAAGTCGCGGGCGAGTTCAACAAGTAATGGGGGAGACGATGAGCGACGTGCGTGAATTGAGCATCGAAGTCCGCGGCATGACGTGCGACCACTGCGAGCGCTCGGTCGCGAACGCATTAGAGACGGTGCCCGGAGTCGAGCAGGTCCTGGAGGTCAGCCACGCCGGCGCGATTGCTCGCGTCAAGGCCGGTCCAGAGGCGACTTCCGACCGCATCGAGGGGGCCGTCGCGAAGGCCGGCTACCGCGCGCGCGTACGGTCGCCCGGCGGTGCGGCG
>JACQVG010000127.1 GCA_016209905.1 Gemmatimonadota bacterium
CCCCGATCGCGCCGAAGTGGAGCGCCGGCCGGATGGGGCGCTGGACGTCTCGCTCTTCGACCGGCGCGCGGACGGCGGGCCGGCCGCGACGGCGCCCTACTTCCGCCGCCGCTTCGATCCACGCGACACGCGAGAGGTGCGTATCTACCTCCGCGGCGGCGACGACCGAGTCGTGGTGCGCGGCGAGGGAAATCGGCGCATCACGCTCCGCGTGATCGGCGGCGGCGGCAATGACGCGCTCGACGACTCGTCCCGCGCCGGCCACTCGCTCTTTTACGACGCGGACCGAAGCGACCGGGCCAGCGGCCGCGGGGTACGGATAGATCGCCGACCGTACGCCTGGGACAGCACGCAGGCAGACCCAACCCCCACCCCGCCGCGCGATTGGACCAGCTGGCGGCGGCCCGTCGTGTGGATGAGCTTCAGCCCCGACGTCGGGCTGCTGGTCGGCGGAGGGGCGGCGGCGTACCGTTACGGCTTCCGCCAGCGCCCGTACGCGTCACGGCGGACGCTTCGGGCCGCCTACGCCACCGCCGCGCAGCGCTTTGGCCTCGAGTACTCAGGCGAGGTCCACCGGCCGAACTCGGGCGTATACCACACTCTGCAGATTCGGCTCTCGGGCATCGAGGTCCTGCGCTTTTACGGCTTCGGCAATGAAACGGGTTCGTCCCAAGCTGCGGAGTTCTACCGCGTCGCGCAGGAGCAGTACTCCTTCCAGCCGGACCTTCACGTGCCGGTCGCCCCGCACCTGACGTTCTCCGTGGGCTCGATGCTGACGTGGGTGCGCACGCCTGCCCGGGAAGGATTCATCGCGACCCTCCGCCCCCGCCCGTACGGGGTCGGAGATTTCGGGCAGTGGGGCTGGCGTGCCGGCGTGCGCTTCGACTCGCGCGACGTGCCCGCTGCGCCGACCCGTGGCCTCCTGCTCAGCGTACAGGGGAGCGTGGTCCCCGCTCTGTTCGACGTCAAGACGCCGTTCGGCGCAGTCCAGGGCGAGGCCGCGACCGTTCTCTCCGCGCCGAGCGCCTCGCGGCTGACGCTGGCGCTCCGCGCCGGCGGTCGGAAGGTATTCGGGACCTACCCGTTTCACGAAGCGGCCTTTCTCGGCGGGCCCGCGCCCGTGCGGGGCTGGCCGCGCGAGCGCTTCGCCGGCGACGCGTCGCTCTACGGGAACGCGGAGCTGAGGCTGCACCTGACCCGGTTTTTCCTCCTGTTGCCGGGCGCCGCGGGGGTGTCGGCGTTCGCCGACGTGGGACGGGTCTTCTACGCGGGCGAATCGTCGCGCGAGTGGCACGGCAGCGGCGGCGGCGGGCTGTGGTTCGCGTTTCTCTCGCCGGCCAACACCGTGAGCCTCACGGTGGCCAGGAGCGAGGAGCGGACCGCGGTGTACGCCCGCGCGGGCTTCCCGTTCTAGCCCACCTCACCATGCGCTCTCCCGCTCGAGCCGCCGGGTCGCAGCCGATGCCGCTATCGCGCAGATGAGCGCTGCTCCTCAGGGCGGGCGCCACGCCTTGTGGCGGCGGGTGGTGGACCTGCGCGCGGGCGAGGGCACGTCCGCGCTGGGCATGGCGGCGCTGTACTTCCTGGTCCTGGGCGCCGCGAGCCTCGTCAAGCCGGTGCGGCAGTCGGCGTTCCTCGACACGGCCGGCGCGAACGCCTACCCGTTCGTGCTGCTGGGAACCGCCGTGGTCGTGGGCGGGCTCATGACGGTGTATTCGCGCCTCGCCGAGCGCGTGCCGACGCGGCGGCTGCTGCTCGGCACCTACCTCTTCCTCGCCGCCAACCTCGTCGTCTTCTGGTGGCTCTTCCGACTGCCGGCGGTCCAGGCCGCGTGCGAGCGCTGCCGGCTCTTGTCGGCGCCCGTTCTCGTCAGCGGCGGCTTCTTCATCTGGGCCGCGATCTACTCCGTTCTCACCGTCTCCCAGTTCTGGCTGCTCGCCAACCTCGCGTTCGATGCCCGCCAGGCGAAGCGGCTCTTCGGCTTCGTCGGCACCGGCGGCATCCTGGGCGCGATCGTCGGCAGTTGGGCGACCAGCGTGCTGGTCAGGCTGCCCGCCGTCGGCCGCACCAACATCGTCCTCGTCTCCGCCGCCACGCTCGTGGCCGCCGCAGCGGTCGCGGCGCTGCTCCAGCGGGGGACGGCGGGCGGAACGCAATCCCCGCGGCGCACGGAGAAGAAGGTGCACGCGGGCGCCGCGGCGCTGGTCCGCGAATCGCCCCACCTGCGGGCCGTCGCCACGATCCTCCTCGTGATCATCATGGTCTCGGCCTTTGCGGACCAGCAGCTCAACAGCGCGGTGGAGGCCTTTCTCCCGCGAGGCGACGCCCGCACGGCGTTCTTCGGCCGGTACTTCGCCGTCACGAACGTCATCTCGCTGGTGATTCAGCTCTTCGTCACCAGCTTTGTGGTGCGCCGCTTCGGCGTGGGGATAGCGCTGCTGCTCCTTCCCCTGGCGATGCTTGGCGCCTCGCTCGGCCTGCTGATCGCTCCCTCGCTGCTCGCGGCGGCGGTCGTTCGCGGCGCGGACCAGTCCCTTCGCTACTCGCTGGACCAGTCCACGCGCGAGCTGCTCTTCCTGCCGGTGCCGGTGGAGATCAAGAGTCGGGTCAAGCCGTTCATTGACGTGGCTGTCCAGCGCGCCGGCAAGGGGATTTCGGCGATCGTGGTCCTGGTGGCCCTGACGTGGCTGCACGTGCCCTTCCAGTACCTCGGCGTGGCGTCCCTGTTCGCGATCGGCCTCTGGCTCGGGCGGGTGTGGACCGTGAAGCACGAGTACGTGGCCGCGATCAAGCGGATGATCGAGGTCCGCGACGTTCAGGTGGACGAGCTGGTGGTGCGGCAGCTCGACGCCGACAGCCGGCGCGAGCTGGCAGCCGCCGCGGCCGCTAGCGATCCGGACGCGAGGCGGTTCGCGCTGGAGCTGCTGCGCGTCGCGGGCGAGCCGATGCCGGATACGAGGATCGTTCGCAAGCTGCAGTATCCGTCGCTCGCCGACGTGGATGCACGCGCGGAAGAGGTGCGCCAGCAGTGCGCCCGGGGCGCCGTGACGCGGGCGATGGCGGAGGAGCTCCTGGCCGATCCCGTCCCGCGCCTGCGGGCGGGCGCGGTGGCCGGGCTGATGATCTGCGCCGACCCTTTGATCCGGCCCCTCGCGGAGGCCGCGCTCCGGGCGATGGCGACCCGCGTAGGCCCCGAGGGCGCGCCCCTGCGCCGCGAGGCTGCGCTCGTGCTGGCGACGCTCCCGCCCAGCGCGGCCACGACCGACGCGCTGCGCGGACTCTTGCGCGACGAGGCTCCCGCGGTGCGCCGGGCGGCCATGGTGGCGGCGGCTCAGCTCGGGAGGCGGGAGTTCCTGCCGGCGTTACTGGAGGCGCTCGGGAATCCGGGGGACCGGGAGGAGGCGCGCCTCGCGCTCGAGTCGCTGGCCCCGCGCGCGGTGGGCACGCTCGGCGACCACCTCCTCGATCCGGAGCAGCCGCGGGACCTACGCATCCAGACCGCCCGCATCCTCGCCGGCGTGCCGGGACCGCTGACGCTCGCCGCGCTCACGATCGCGCTCGCCGATCCGGACGTCGAGATCCGCTACCACGCCCTCAAGTCGCTCAACCGGCTCCGGCGCGATCATCCCGAGACGGTCCCCGACGCGGCGGCGGCGGAGCGCTCGGTGCAACGCGAGATTCGGGCCCTCGGGGACGTGGCGAGCGCCGAGCGCGCGCTGGCGTCGCTCACGGGGAACGACGGGGACCGGCTGCTGGCGACGACCTTGAACGAACGCCGCGACGACGCGACCGAGCGCCTCGCCCGCGCCCTCGGGCTGCTGTATCCGCTGGACGACCTCCTGCACGCCTACCGCGCGCTGAGGTCCGGCGACGCGGCGGCGCGCACCAACGGCATCGAGCTGCTGGACAACGTGCTCTCCCCGGCGCACCGCGTGACGATCATCCCCCTGCTCGAAGGCGCGGCGCCGGCGGCACCGATCGCCGGGGCGGGCTGGCGAGCCGATCCCTGGCTCGCAACCTGCGTCGCGCACGCGGCCTCGCATCTCGCCGCACGGGGCCGAGGCGGCGCCCCGCCCGACGCGCTTCCACCGCTGGAGCCATCCATGACGACGATCCTCGAACGTGCCGAGTTCCTCCGCGGCGTCGAATTCCTCTCGCACGTGCGCAGTGAGTACCTGGCCAAGATCGCGGCCCTGATGACGGAGCGCACGGTGAGCGCGGGCGAGGAGATCGTGAGCCAGGGAGCCGTGGTGGACCATGTCCAGGTGGTCGCCAGCGGCAAGGTAGCGGCGCGCCGGGACGGCCGGATCCTGTTCACGCTGCGCAAGGGGGACGCCGTCGCCGTCCTGTCGGTGTTCGACGGTCAGCCGAGCCCGTTCGCGGCGGTGGGCCTCGAGCCGACGACGCTCCTCGTGATCGGCGCCGAGGAGTTCAAGGACCTGATGCTCGACAACAGCGCGATCATGCTCGGCATGCTCGGCTTCCTGTCCGGCCGCGTGCGGGAGCTGGTGGTGGGCACGCGCGCGGCAGGCGCGGCCACGACCATTTCGTAGCGCACGGGCTTCCGGCGCCGCTCAGCGCTCGCGCGTCGCGCTCCGCCGCGCGCGGGCCGCTGCGCCCACGGCCTCCCTCCCCGTCAGCGCCTCGCGCAGCACCCGTCCGTCCACCCGCTCGAGCGGCGGCACGCCGGCCAGCACGGCCAGTGTCGGCGCGATGTCCGCCACGCTGACGCGCGCGCCGTAGGTCCCGCGCCGGATGCCCGGACCCGCCAGAATCAGCGGCACGTGCGCGTCCGCGTCGGTCGGCTGCCCGTGCTTGGCGTCACCGCCGCCGTCCCACCTCATGTTCGGCCGGAGCGTCACCATGAGCTCCGCCGGCAGAAGCGGGGGCAGCGCGTTGAGCCACCGCCGCGCGACCCAGTCCACGGCCGTGTCCCGGGCGGCCAGGCTGCGCCGCGTGTCCACGCGCAGTACGGCGGGCGACCGCCGCACCCGCGCCGCGAACGCCTCCACCACGGAATCCACGTTGACGCCGCGGGCCTCGAGCCCGACCCGATCCATCACCAGCAGGCCCATCTCGAAGTAGCGCACCCAGTCGCCCGGCCCCGCCCGCCCCGCCCGCTCGGCCAGCGCCCGGCGCAGCGCCCGCACCTCGCTGGCGAAGCTCACGGATCGCGCCGCCCGATCGCCGTGCGCGCGCGCATCCTCGGGCGACGGCGTGACTCCATGGTCCGCGGTGAGCGCGACCACCATGCGGCGGGGATCCCGCAGCCGCCCGAGCGAGTCCAGGAACATGCCTAGCCACCGATCCAGCCGAAGAATCTGGTCGTGGATCTCGCGCGAGTTGGGGCCGAAAGCATGCCCGATGTCGTCCGTGGCGGCGAGGCTCACCAGGGCGAGGTCCGGGCCGGGGCCGCGACCGAGGCCCTGCCGCTCGACGCCTTCGAGCGCGAAGGCGAGCGTCAGCCAATCCATCCACGGAAACCTCACGAAGGCATGCACCGCCTCCCCCCCGTCCGGCAGACGATGGGGGAACGCGACGTCGCGCCCACCGTTCTCGAAGGTCACGCTGTCCGGCTCCGGATACGCCGACGCCGGCAGGAGCGGGTTCCAAACCCGGCCGGGGGCTCTGGCTCGAACCGCGCGCGCGTTGAAGCTCCGGACCCACGCCGGAAGCGAGTCGGCGTAGTAGCGGCTGGTCGTGAACTGGCCGCCCTGGTACCAGTACACCGCCTGACGCGCCCGGCCGAGGGACAGGATGGCCGAGCGGTCCTTGCGGGACACCGAGAGAGCGCGGGCAGCCGGGTCGCGCGCCGCGATCCAGTCGAACAGCGACGTGCCACGGAAGCGGCGCGGCGAGGCGCCGGGTCCGCGGACCTCGAGGAGCGGGGCGCGGCCGTCCTGAACCCCCTCGGCGTTGCGGAAGATTTCCGTGGAGTACGGATTGCGGCCGGAGAGCACCGTCGCCTGTCCCGGCGCCGTCATGGTCATCGCGTGGTCCTGGTAGGCCTCCGTGAAAACCGCGCCGTCCTGGAGCAAGCGGCGGAGGCCGCCCGTGAGCTGCGACCGAAAGCGCTCGAGGTAGTCGGCGCGCATCTGGTCCACGATGAAGACCACGATGAGCGACGGCGTGGACCGTCCCTGCGCGGGGAGGCGCTGACCCGGGTCCGTCGCGGGGCCGCCGGCGCCCACCGCCGCGCCAGCGGCAACGGCGAGCAGCGCCGCGCCCGCGAGCCGCGCGAAGGCCGGCGTCACAACCAGCGGAAGATCCTGAGCGCCACGCCGAAGCTGAGGACCCCCCAGGCCCCCACGATCGCGACGGAGCCACTCAGCGCGACGAGACTCGCCCCGTCGAGCATCACGCCGCGCAGCGCGTCGCTGAGCGCGGTGAGCGGCAGCGCTCGGATGAAAGGCTGCATCGAGTCCGGGAAGCGGGACACCGAGAAGAACACGCCGGAGAGCACCCACATCGGCAGCATGACCAGGTTCATGAGCCCGGCCACGGCCTCGACGGTCTGCGCGCGGCTGGCGACGAGGAGTCCCATCCCCGCGAACGAGAACGAGCCGACGAGGGCGACCGCGCACAGCTCGGCGAGCGACCCCCGGAGCGGCACGCCGAAAACCCACACGCCGAACCCCACGATCACCGCCACCTCGAACCACACCAGGACGAGCCGCACGAGCATGTACGAGAGGAGGTAGTGCGACCGCCGCATCGGCGAGGCCAGCAGCCGCTTGAGAAGCTTGCGCGTGCGATTCTGCACCACCGCGAATCCGACGCCCCACATCCCGCTGCCCATCAGGTTCAGCCCGAGCAGCCCGGGAATCAGGAAATCAATGTAGCGGGAGCCCCGCTCGGTCACCCGGCGGTCGGCAACGGCCCGCACGTCGCGGCGGCCGAGCGCCCGTTGAAGCACGTCGTCGGTGGAGAGCCGCGCGACCCGGCTCTCCGAGCGGGTCGAGTCGTAGCGATAGACGATCGGGTCGCCGGGGACGACCACGAGCGCCACCCGGCCCGTGCCCAGCTCCCGCTCGGCGTCCGCGGCGCTCAGCACGACCGGCGCCAGGTCGGCGGGCGCCGCGACCAGCCGCGCGATCGAGTCCGCGCCGACGCGTGCCTCGATGCCGATGCGCAGGCGCTCGGCCCCGCGGCTCCGAAACGCGACGCCAAGCACCACGGCGAGGAGCAAGGGGAAGATGAAAACCCAGAACACGGCCTCGGGTTGGCGCACGAACTCCCGGAACCGGCACAGCGTAAGCTGCCACAGCGGACGCTCGCCCCACCACTGTCGCTCGGCCCGCACCTCACTCACCTCGGGCCTCCCGTGTCCCCCCTCCGCGCGCCGTCCGCGGCTCATTCATCTCTGAGATGCCTCCCCGTCAGGCTCAGGAACAGGTCCTCGAGCGTGGCGTGGTGCGTCACGAGGTCGGTCAGGGACACGCCGCGACCTTGGAGCTCCGCCATGAGCGCCGGGACCGCCCGGTGCACTTCGGACACCGTCAGCACGTACCGGTCGCCCTCGAGGCGCGCCGCGCGGACGCCGGGAAGCGCCGCCAAGGCCGCGACGGCGGGCCGGCTGTCGCCGC